>CADCTC010000311.1 GCA_902805635.1 uncultured Chloroflexota bacterium | reverse complement strand
CCGCTCGCGGGCGATGGCGATGGCCTCCGCTACGTCCCGCGCGCCGAGCGTGTGCACCGCGGACGTGAGCATCTCTGCCACCGCCGCCTCCCCGCCGAGTAGGTCGGCGACCTGTTCGCGCGAGTACCGGCGTGCCAGTAGCAGCAGCACCAGGAGCTCACGGCTACTCAGGCGTGCGGCGGGGCTAGTCGGCAGCGCACCGGCGGGATCTCCACCCATTCGGGGTCCGGGCAGCACGTAGCGTGCCACTTTGCTGCTGCCCGCACACACAAAGGCGCCGCCCCCGAAGGAGAGGCGCCCGTGATGCTGTCTGGCGCCCGGCGAGACTCAGGGCGGCGCGTGTGGTGGAGAAACGGAGTCGCCGCGGGTGCCCCAGTGGCGGCCCCGGTCACCACCATTTCTCAACGAGTTGGCAACGGCACTCGCACGTCCGCGGTGGATGCTTTCCGTAGGATCCGCGAGGCACCGGGGCGCCATCGGGTGTCAGACAGTTCTTACCCAAGAAAGAAAGAGTCCATGAAGAACGCATACACGCGGCCCACGCTCTTGGTGTACGGCCGGCTCGACGCCCTGACGCTCGGCCAGGGCGGCTCGCTGCCGGACTTCGAGGGCAACGTGGTGGTCAACAACACGTGCCCGACGCAGACGTTCATTGAGGGCGGCGAGACTCGCACCCGCGTCGGGTGCCTCAACGCCCCCGCAACCGGCTCCTAGCCAGGTCACGACCGCACTGTCCGCTCACAGCGCAGAACGCCCCGCATCTTGGCGGGGCGTTTGCTGTCTGGCGGCTAAGGCGGGAGGTGAAGCCGTCACCCAGCAGGAATGTTCCTGGAACGCCACCGTCTTATTGTTCCCTCAGGTGGCGCGTGCCACCTTTCTTCCCGGCCACAGGCTGCCGGGTCCTGTGCACACGAGGGACTCCCCAATGGAACGCGACGAACGGCGCCTGAATGCGCGATACCTGCTGCTGCAGATCCAGGCCGCGCTGGTGGAGCGCCAAACCCTGCTGAGCGGAGCGGACACGCCTGCGGCCCAGGACCGCGTCAACGCGCTCGGCCACGACCTGGCCCAGCTGATGGACCAGGTCGTGGAGATCCGGCCGCCGGCGGCGCCGCTAGATGAGCAGCCGGCGTCGGGCGAGTTCGACCGCTTCCTCAACCGCGGCGACGCCGAAGCGCCGCGCAGGCTGACCGCTCGCACGCTTCCAGCACGGCCAACGAGAGCGACGCCGGCTCGGTGACCTGCGGTCGCGAATAGCCCAGCGCCCGCAACTGGAGCACCAGGAGTTCGCGGCCGGTCAGCGGCCTTGCGGGGGGAGCGTCAGCCGCCGCCGTGTGTCCGATGTCTGAGGCCATAGAAACCGACCGCTCCCAGCACGGCGCGGGCCACTCTGCTGCTGCTGCTCGTGCCGTCCGCGCAAAGCAGAGGCGCCGCCCCCGAAGGAGCGGCGCCCGTAGTGCTGTCTGGCGGCTGAGGTGTGGGTTAGGTCGCTGCCGGCGGCTCCGTCCAACCCACCTCGTCGAGCGCCGCCTGCACCTCTTCGGCACTGGGGAAGAAATCCAACTGTCGCGCGTAGTGCTCGTATGGCTGGTACTGCCCCGCACGGAAGCGCCACTCTAGATCCACCCGCCCGTGCTCGTCGCGGAAGAACGGGGGGTGCAGCACCGTGTCCCCGAGGCGGTGAACGCCGAGCTGCCCCCATACCTCGCGCACCTCGCGACTCCCCCGTATCGCCACAGCGTCGTGCGGATGGTCGCGGATGATGCGCCACAGTGGCAGGCCGCAGTCGGGACACGGCCCGGCCACCTTGTAGTGCCGCGGCAGGTGCTCTCTCTCGGCCCGGTAGAGCACCGTCCGTACCCAGATGGTGAACTCGTCCAGCGCCCGAAAGGCGGTGTCCGGTCCTGGAGGGCTAGACCCCGGCGCGGGCTGCCAGCCCCGGACAACACCCAACCGCTCGCCAAAGCGCCAGAGCCCCTCCAACTCCTCGACAAACGCACCCAACTCCTGCACCCGCTGCTCGCGTGACGCCACCCTCTCAATGCAGGCCAGCCGCTCCCTGGCCTCTTGTTCAGTGTAGGGAGTGACGTGGCGGCCGCTCACGCCTGCACCTCCGCGGCGTGCTCGCCCACGCAGGGCTCGGACACGACTACCCACGTGGCCAGCCTGCCCGCCACGTCGTACACGTAGTACGACGTGGTGAAGCCGTCCGCGTGCCAGCGGATGCGCCCCTGCCCCGGTCGCGCCTCGACGGCCAGCCGGCGGCCGGTGGCGAGTGCGTTCGTGTGCGTGGCGTGGACCGTCTCGACGGCGCCGCCGTGCATCGCCACGGCGTTCACGTGGAAGTGCACCACAGATGGTGCGTGTTGGTGCGCGTTTGGTGCGTTACCTTGTGTAAGCATCGATTTCCTCTCAAGGGGTTGGTGTGCAGCGGCCGGGTGTTCTTGCAAGGGAGACCCGGCCGTTTTGCGTCTGTACGGTTCATGCCGCTGGCTGGCGAGGCCGCTATGCTGCCTGTGCCTCCCTCTGGCGGGCGACGTTCCCAATGGCATCAAGCAGGTTCCGCCCGGTGGCGGTGAACTCGACGCCGCCGAAGCGCAGCACCGCCTCTGCACGCTGGGCAGGCACGGTGACAACAGGAGTGGCCTGCGCGGCGCTCGCGGCGAGCTCTGCCCGCCGCTTCGCCTTCAGCCACTCGGCGCGCTGCCGGGCCATCACCACCGCCGCCCGGTGCCAGCACATCCGGCCGTTGATAGCGGCGGTGCAGGAGCAGGTGTGGTCGGCGCCATTGCGGTCGGTGCCCGTCACGACGTAGGTGGCGGTGCTGCTGGCGGACTTCACCAGGTAGCGTCCGTACTCCAGCCGGGTGACGCTCTCCCAGCCGCGGATCCGGGCTGCCTTCACGAATGCGTTCCGGGTGCTGGTGTCCAGTGCCATCGTTCGCGCTCCCTATCGTTTCTTCTACTATCCTAGTCTTCCCTTCTACTCCTGTCAAGGGGATTTGTGCCACTTCCTCCCATTTCTCTTCTACTCTTCGTGCTAGACTGAGAGGGCCACGACGAGCGGCCACGGAAAGGAGGCGACATGGCGGGAGACGAGCTGCTGACAGTCACGGAGGTGGCGCAGCGGTTGAAGCTAAAGAACCCCGAGACGGTGCGCCGGTGGCTACGCACGGGCAAGTTGCGCGGCGTGCTCATCAGCGACGCCGTGGGGTGGCGCGTGCGCGCGTCTGAGGTAGACCGCCTGGTCGAGCCGGCGAACGCGGAACAGACGGACGCCTGAAGGCTCCACCGCCGGGAATCAAAAAACCGCCCTGTGTAGGGCGGTCGTGGTCAAAAACTAGAGCGGATAACTGGACAGAAAACGAGCGGCGCGTCTATCTGGAAGCTACAACGCTAGGAGCGGTCTGCTTGGAAGGCAGACGCTCTACCAACTGAGCTACCCCCGCAAGTGCCACCGAATGCTAGTGGCGATCAGCCCCAAGAGTATACCGCCGGCACACCGAAGCGACGAACCGAACGCTGGCGACCCCGCTGTCTACGTTGGCACCGCACCGGGCGCCCGCGTTGCGGGCCTTGGCATCCCCGCCCCCGCTGGTCGCGCCTGTCCATCGGCCATCACATCGCCGTCGCGGAAGTGTCCTGTGTGCTGCTCGCTGCATCGCCCGGCATTGCCCGGATTACCGAGCGAGAGCTCCGCAGCTCCGCGATGGCGGCAGTCCGTGGCCGACGCGGGCGCTTCACGGACGGTATCGAGCACGTCCCTGACGGCCTGCTCGTGACCGCCTCCCATGCCCCGTGAAGAGCGCCCCTGGTCCTGCCTCCCAGGCTATGGGCGCAAGCCGTTCCAGGGCTCCCTGTCGCCTTCTCCAGCGGACACCAGCGTTGGGGCATGGCACCTTTAGTAAGGTCACACGGACGCCAAGTCTCCGATCCTCCTGTTCCTGGCGAGATGGATGTCGCGCACAGCCTGCTGGTAACGTGGTCTCGCCGCCGGGTTGTTGCATGTGCCACACGTGCGATCGGTAGGCAGCCGCTTTCTTATCGTCGAGGCGACGACCTCACGCCCGTCCCGCGCTCGCGGCCAGCGTGACGAGAAGCTCGTCCAACTGCTCGAACTGCTCGGGCAGCGCACCCGTCGCGCCGGAGGCGATGGCCTCGTCGAGAGCTTCCTTCGAGGGATAGAGGTCGTGCACGACCAGCAGCGTCTGGCCGCCTCGTTCCTCGAACGTCACCGTGGTGACTTGCCCGGCGTCACCCGCTTCTTCATTGGTCCACACGAGGCGCGAGTGCGGCGTCACTTCGCGGTACGTGCCGAAGAACGCCATGGGTTCCGGGGCCGCAGGGTGGCTGAACACGAGGCGGTACGTGCCACCGACACGAACATCCGCCTCGTAGGAGAGCAAGGTCAGGCCGAACGCCTTCGGCACCCACCACCGCTGGAACAGCTCGGGCGTGGTCCACGCCTGGAACACGATGCGCGCCGGGGCGTTGAACGTTCGCGTCGTGACGAGCTCGCTCTCGGACTTGCGTTCCGCCGTCGTGCGGTTCTTCATGGGCTCACTCTCTTTTCTTGTGTCCATCAGCCTTCTCCTTTTGTTTCAGTTCTTCGACGACCTGGTCCAGCTCGTCGAAGCGCGCGTCCCAGAGCTGGCGGTACTTCTCGAGCCACGCCGCCTCTTCGTCCAGCCGGCGCCGGCCGAGCGTGCAGGTGCGCACGCGCCCGACCTTCTTCGTGGTGACGAGCCCCGCCTGCTCCAGGACGCCGACGTGCTTCTTCATGCCCGTCAGGGTCATGTGGAACTTCTCGGCGAGGTCCGTAATCGAAGCGTCTGCTCGACCGAGCTGCTCCAGAACGCCGCGTCGGGTGGCGTCGGAGAGTGCGGCGAACGAGGCATCGAAGCTGGCCCCGTGATACTGAACCATGTGGTTCAGTATACAGCACGCGGACTAGCTGAGGTGGCCGGGCCGCGTGTGCGATGCTCCGGTACCCAGAGCGGAACGACCAAGGCGGGAGTTTCGGCGGCCCCGGTATTGCTGGTCACGGGCGCGCGACTGACACCGCCAGCTCCTATAGGCCGGGTGCCACTGACGTTGTCAATGCCCCGGCGATAGGGTATGGTCGCTGCATCGTCGGCGCGACGGCCGGTGACGTACCAGGGCGGGTGGTTGGGGCGCGAGTCCCCGCTGCGTGGCGCCGTCTCTACCGGAAAGTCGCGTGGAGGCGGGTGGCATGCCGACGGCAGTTCTTCAGACCAGTCCCGGCGTTGGAGGCGAGGGCACGGCGCCCGGCCGCGCGCTCCGGGCATGCGGGCGGGCGCTGGCGTGCGCGGTGCTGGGAGTGGTCCTGCTCGGCCTCGCGGTTCCCGCCGCGCCAGCGGCGCACCGGTTCGCCGGGGTAGCGCACGCGTCGCCGGCGGGCCAGGAATCGGCGGAGTACTACGAGGCGCTGTGGCAGGCGGCGCTGGCGGAGCTGAATGCCGCGGCGACGTGCGACGAGGCGGTGGCGGCGCTCACGAAGCTGACGGGCGTCGAGCGCGCGCGGCAGCAGGCCGGGTACTACACGGACGATAGCCCGGACCCATTGCAGTACGCGCCGAAGGTGCACGGCATCTGCTACGAGGAGTTCTTCGCCAAATGCCGGGAGCGGCAGGACCCGGCCTACGGGGTGGCGATGCGTCAGGTCCTGCGCGCGACGGCGCTCATCGGGAACGACGCGCTGGACGCATCCAAGGTCGAGCGGTGTCTGACGTTCGAGCTGCGGTTCGACGGCCGGTTCACGCTGAACCACATGGGCTTTGACACGGCGGTCACGTACCGAGCCAGCGTGCCGGTGGAGTCGAGCGGCGACGGGCTCGGCACGTGGAACGGCCAGGCGCCGTTAGACAATGTCGAGCTCTCGGTGCGGGTGCCCGCGCCCGCGTCTGTGCGGGACGCGCGCGGGGACTCGGGCGAGCTGAAGGTGCCCCTGTTGATCAGCGACTTCCCTTACGAGCCCGGCAGCCTGGAGAGGGGCCAGGCGCTGGACCTCCAGATCCTGCTGCAGACCTTGATCCCCACCCTCGAGCACTGGACGGTGGAGTTTCCCCCGATGCTCGGCACGTCGATTCCGCCGATCCCGACGGTCGCGCCGCTGTGGATGGGGTCCTTCCAGGGCCTGCACGCGGACGAGCAGCTGGGGGACGCGGGCTGGCTGATCAAGGACTTCCAGCACGTGGGCGGCTCGGTGTACGCGCGCAGGGGATACAACCGGACGGGCACGTCTGAAGGCGTGCCGGTCCAGGAGCAAACCACAGTGGAGCTGTGGCATACGCCCAAGCCGTAACGCGGATGGGGCACGCAGGCGCCCGGTGGGCGGGTGCCGCTGTCCGCAATCCAATCGAGCCGTTCGCGGGTGGGAATACGACGAGAAGGTTCGCGTCCTGCTCGCCGGCGACGCGATTGGCGCCGTGCTGTGGGGCATCATGACGCGCGGTCAGGGCCTGGTATGGGACCACACCGGCGCGGTCCGCTTCGTCGACCGTCAGTCCGCCATCACACGCCTCCTGAACAGCGCCACCACATCTTCGGTGACTTAGCGCTGGTTTCACAATCCCCGTTCGTGGTGAGCCCCTCCCCTGTTCTTGGTGAGCCTGTCGAACCATGCCCTTCGAAAAGGTCCCCCGAGAGCCTGCCAAAGGGCTCAGGGCGAACGGAAGGAATTGAAACGACCTCATATGCGCGCGCTGGCCTCCAGGGCATGCGACGCCGCGTCTTCAAGGCTGATCCGTTCGCCGTCGGCCCACGCGGCACGGAACTCGTCTTCCGTGATTCTGGCCCGTATGGCCGCAACGTCCTCCTGATACGCCGGCTCGTCGCGGCGGTAGCGCTGGCGATCCGTCTCGCGGCGGCCGGCCGCCGCGACGCCCAGGAGCCGGGCAGCCTCCCTCGGGAAGCCTTGACCGGCAAGCACCGGTGCGAGCCACTCCAGGAAATCTGGCACGAGGTTCAGCATCCGTCGTTCCGCCGCCGCGGCCAGTCCGTGCCTCAGCCGCGCTCCCGCTTCCGCGCTGCGGCCCTCCAGCCAGGCGATCCTCCCCAGGCACGCCACGCTGCGCACGTCGTAGCCGGGGTAGAGCGTCTCTTGGCCCCGCAGCGCCCCCACGCTGCGCTCCAGGAGCGCCCGCGCCTGCCCGTAGTCTCCGCGCGCTCGCGCGACGTGGCTCAGGTCACGCAGCGCGCGCATGGCCGCCAGCCCGTCCCCCGCTGCCTCCGCCCCGGCCAGGCTCTCCTCAATTGCAGACGCCGCACCCGCGTCGTCGCCGTCCAGCCACAGCGCCATTCCCAGCGTGCTCAGCGCGTCCACCCGTGTGCTGCCGGCCTCCCGCGAGAGCACGATGCTCGTCTCCAGTCGCGCCCGCGCGCCGGCCACATCCCCCATGAAGTGCGCACACAACCCCGCGGTAGCGTGGGCCGCCGCCCGTAGCCACCCTGGGAGGTCCGGTCCGGCCTCCAGGAACGCGTCGGCCCAGCGGCGTGCCTCGGCATAGTGGCCGACGTTCGACCAGACGCCCCACAGCGGTCCAATGGCCAGGAGCAGGCCCCGCTCGGTTTCGCCGTGCTCCATGGACCAGCGCAGCGCCGCGCGCAGGTTGTCGATCTCGCGCCCGAGCCGAGCGCGACTCCGCGCGTCCACCCCGGGGGCCGGCAGCCCTCGCGCGAGCCGCGCTCGCGACGCGCCGGCAAGCGCCGGCTCGATCGCCAGGTAGAACCCCGCGTGCCGGGCCGCTATCTCCAGTGCCTCGCCGCTCTCTTCCAGCCGCTCGCGCGCATACGCACGCAGCGTCTCTAGCATTTGATAGCGTACGCCCCCGTCCCCCGTCTCACCCATATTGTTCGCCGGGCTACCACCGTCCCCGTCAGACTGGACCGCCTCCGCCACGACGAGCGACTTGTCCACCAGCTGCGCCAGCAGCGTCGCGACGTCCAGGCCGTCGCCGCAAACCTGCTCCGCAGCCTCGAGCGTGAAGCCGCCGGCAAAGACCGCCAGGCGCCGGAACAGCTTGCGCTCCCACTCGGACAGCAGGTCGTGGCTCCAATCCACCGTCGCCCGCAGCGTCTGGTGCCTGGCCGCCGCCGTGCGGTTGCCGCCGGCCAGCAGCTGAAAGCTCTTCTCCAGCCGTGCCGCCAGGTTGGCAGGCCCGAGCGCCCCCACCCGCGCCGCGGCCAGCTCGATCGCCAGCGGCAGCCCATCCACCCGGCGGCAGATGTGGGCAACGGCCTGTGCCTGCGCCTGGGTCATGGCACCGGTGCCGCCGCTCGTGCCCACCGGAGTTCCCCCCCGCCTCGCGGCGCGCTCCAGGAACAGCCGCGTCGCCGGGTAGTCCTCAAGCTGCGCCGGCAGCACTCTATCCTCTGTGGGCGACGCCAGCGGCGGCACGCGGTAGACGGTCTCGCCTCCCACCCCCAGTGGTTCGCGGCTGGTGGCTAGGATGTGCAGGTGCTCGCCGGCGGTCAGGAGCGTACCGGCCAGGCGCGCGGCTTCCTCTATTACGTGCTCGCAGTTGTCCAGCACGAGCAGCAACCGCTTCTCCCGCAGCGCCCGATCCAGCGTCACGTCAAGTGATTGCCCGGCGCGCTCCGGCACGCCGAGCACCGCCGCCAGCGTAAAGGGCACCAGCGCCGCGTCGGCCAGTGGCCCCAGTGGGACAATATAGACGCCGTCCGGGTAGACCGCGGGTGTCCCAAGACTGCAGGCAACCTCCAGCGCAAGACTGGTTTTCCCGACGCCGCCCGGGCCCGTGACTGTCACCAGCCGCCGCCCCTGGCGGAGCAGCGTGCCCACCTCCGACACTTCACGCTCCCGGCCGATCAGCGGCGTGAGCGGCGCGGGCAGCGTACTCGCCGTCGAGACTGTCGGTGCATCCGGTCCCCCGCTCACGCCGCGCGCCGCCGCCTCAAATTCACGCGCCGCTCCGGGCTCCAGGCCCAACGCCCGCGCCAGCAGGCGCGCCGTTGCCCGCTGGGGCGTCAACCGCGCACCGCGCTCCAGGTCGCTGATGCCGCGTGCGCTCAGCCCGGCCCGTTCCGCCAGTTCTTCCTGGGAGAGCCCCGCCGCCAGCCGCCGGCGCCGCAGCACGTCGCCAAATCGCTCTCCCCCGCCTTCCATAGTCGCCACGTCCATTCGCCAGCGTAGCACCCCCTCGACCGGCGGGACTGCGGGCCCGACCGGCGCCGGCGCTCTGGTCCCTCCGGCCGGTTGCGTGGGCACTGCGTGGGGCATGCGTGGCCCGGGTAGCAGATGCGTGTGGTGCAGGTAACGCCGGTGCCGGAGACTGACCGTGACATGGTAAATCTGGCGTTCAAAACCCGGCGGTGGCCGGCAAGTGCGATAGGGGCCGCAAGGGCCGCAGGGGCCGCAGGGGCCGGTCCAGACGCTCGGGAGCAACGGTGGAGGCTGCGCCTGCCACCGCTGCTCTTCATGGCGCTGACCCTGGCGTGCGCACCGCCCGCCGGCCAGCACGCCGGAAGCGACGAGCAGCTGTACGTCGCCAATGCCCACGACGCCACTGTGAGTCACGTTTCGCCCGCGGTTGGAGCACACCTTGGAGCTCCTGCCATCCCCGCGGCGCCCGCGGCGCCGCAGGCGTGGCAAGTCGCTGTCGGGCACGGTGGCAAGCGCCTGATCACTATAGGCGGTGGGAGCACGCACGGCGGAGAAGTGACGCTCTCCGGCCGCGACAGCGCCCGCTGGTGGACCCGCAGAGTGGATCTGGAGCAGCACGCCGCGGCGACGCTGCTGAGTGGGGACGGCCAGGGCCACGCGCTCATAGCCTACGGCGAGGGCACACTGCACACTCGCGCACCGGCATCCGCCTGCGCCCTCGCGCTAGTCAACCTCATGGATGGGGCCGTTGTGGGGCGGGCCTCCGCGTGCGCCGCTGGGGAGACGGTCTCAGCACTGCAGCTCTGGACCTCAGTGGCAACCGGCACAGACACGCCCGTGAATACGGGCGCTCCTGCCGGCGGAGCGCCCGGCGGGGGCTCGCGCCTGTGGGCCACCGTCGGAGTCTGGTCGCACAGGACAGGCGGACGTGTCGTCACGCTCGATACCGTGGCAGGGAGCACCCTTTCGACCTCGCCGGTCCCCGGCGTGCCCACCGCCATTCTCTTGGGCGCGGGGCGAGTGCACGTGTGGGTTGGGCAACCGCCGGCCGAGCCATGGCAGGGAATCGCGGACTCCGACCCGACCGCCGCGGGGTCCATATTGACCCTCGGCCAGCCATCACTGCATGCGGAGGGGCTGGTGAGGCTTGCGGAGCCTGTCACGGCCCCGTCGCTCGGCCACGGCGGCGACCAGTCGCGCCCAGCCGTGGCCTATGGGCTCGCCGATGCCTACCGCAGCCTGGTCGCGGTGGACGTGGAAACCGGCACCGTCCGCCGCCTTGCGCAGCTGCCCGCCATCGGCTCCTCCGTCGCGGTCGCCGGCGGCAAAGTCTTCGTCGCGATCCGCGAGCGGGACAGCCTCGCCGTCTACGACCTCACACGGTTGGTCTCGCTGCCTCCCGTGCTGGCCGGCAGGGGCCCGCTTGCGCTCGCCGTCGCCTAAGGAGGGGCACGAGAACTGGGAGGTGCTTTACCCCCTCCGATATTCCGTACCGCGCCATCCGGCTCCCGCGGCGAGGAGGCGTTCGCGCGGCAGCAGCGGGTGCGCGAGGAGCTGAACGCGGCGCGGCGCGAACTGCAGGCGCTGTGGGACGAGTACCGGCGCGTGCGCGGACCCGGCGCGCCGCCGTGTGACGCTGTGACGCCGGCACCCCTTCCCGAGCGGCGGCGGATCGTCTCGACCGGCAAGCGCAGGTGCCTGGACATCCCCGAGCGATTGCCTGGCTTAGAATCGCTCGCATGGGACTCTTGACCTTCAGCATCAACGTCACCCTGGACGGCTGCGTCGACCACCAGGAGGGAGTCGCCGACGACGAGACACACGCCTTCTTCACCCGCCTCCTGGACGAGGGCGGGGCGATGCTCTGGGGCCGCGTCACCTACGAGATGATGGAGAGCTACTGGCCGGTGGTCGCTCGCGGCGACGAAGAGGCGCCGCCGGCGATGCGCGAGTGGGCGCTCAAGCTCGAGGCCAAGCCGAAGTACGTGGTGTCGTCGACGCGAGAGGACTTCCCGTGGACCAACACCCACCACATCGCCGGCGACCTGCGCACGGGCGTGCAGAAGCTCAAGGACGCGACCCCGGCCGGCGTGCTCCTCGGTAGCGGCACGCTCGCGACCGAGCTGGACCGGCTGGATCTGATCGACGAGTACAAGTTCCTCGTCCACCCCAGGATCGCCGGCCACGGCCCAACCCTGTACCAGAGCGGGCTCCCCAGCACGCGACGGCTCGAGCTGGTCTCGGCGAAGCCGCTCCGCAGCGGCGCGGTCGCCATGCACTACCAGCGCGCGCGCTGACTCAGAGCAGCTCCGTCGCGCCCAGCTCGCGGCCCAGCGCGTCGTCCGGAGCCTTCTCGCCGTCCAACACGGCGGGCGGGAGCATCTTTGCCGCCGCCGCGCCGCGCCGCTGAAAGACGCGACGCTCTGGACCGAACAGTTCCGTCGGCACTGGGAGGCCCGCTTCGAAGCGCTCGAATCGCTCCTCGACGAGATGAAGTCCGAGGAGCAATCGCGCGCTCGCCACCCCTGAACATTTCACGCCAGCCATCTTCCGTTTGTCAGTTACGAGGACCACACCATGAAGCCCTACCCATCCAAAGACCTGCAAATCTCCACCCCCACGGACTCCACCATGATCCTCACTCGCTCGTTCAATGCGCCCCGTCGGCTGGTGTGGGAGGCGACGTTCACCCCGGACAAGATGCGACGTTGGATGCTTCCTCCCCCCGGTTGGACCATCACCACGTGCGTCTGCAACGCGCGCGTGGGGGGCGCGCTCGAACTCGCGTGGAAGAGCGATGAGGCGGATCCGGCCATGACGCTCCGGGGCGTGTTCACCGAGGTGGCCCCGCACGAGCGGATCGTTCACACCGAAACAATGGCGTTGGGGTCCGGTCAGACGATCGGCACGCTGGTGGAGAAGCACGAGTTTGCGGAGGAAGGCGGCGTCACCTCGATGCGCATCACGCAGACGTACGCGTCGAAGGAAGCGCGTGACGGCGCGATCGAGTCTGGCATGGACCAGGGCATGGAGGCTTGCTACAAGCAGCTCGACGCAGTGCTTGCGGACTGACGGTCCATCCAGTGACGAACAGCGCGGATCTACCCCGCTGCCTGAACACTGCGGCGGCGTGTCCACCGCGCACCCTATCGCCCTCACCCTCTGCTCAACTTGTCAATCCCCGGTGAGGAGCGCGCACAAGGGGCCATCAACGGACGGCGCCCTCGTACTCGCAGCTGATCAGGTTGACCTTGTATATAGATGCTCTTGAGTGTCGCTCAGGTACGAACTAGAGCCAGTGCGCCTCGTGCGGAATCTGCTCGAACCACCAGCGGGGCACCCACTCCTCTGGGAAGAGCATCAGCGCTGCGCCCGCGCCAACCCACGGCCCGCCCAGGGCCGTGGCAGCCGCCGTCCCACCGATAAAGCGGACGTAATCGCCAAAATCCCCCGTCGGGCCTGGCAGATCGGCCACGCCGTACGCCTTGAGTAGCTTGAAGGTGACATCCATGCAGTTGTTGCTAAACACGCCGTACCCCCAGCCCCAGGACTGTGCCTCTACTGAGAAGGCGGCGGCGGTGTTCACGTTGGTCAGCGTGATTTCTTTGTAGCGCTCGTAGCCCGCATAGGGCATGAACTTGTCTTGCCACGACGGGAACTTCTCGACCGGCACGGCTGGGTTGCCGTCCTTCGCGAGCACGCGCCTGAACCACATCAGGACGTCCTCCTTGGTGTTGAAGACCATCTTCCAGTGGCCGTTGGGGCTGCCCTTGGTAATCGACCCGAGCCCACCCCCCTGATCGACAATCGCGACCGCCGTGATGCCATCCCACGCGCCCGCCAGCCAGCGGCCGTCCTCGAGTTCGATGGCCCACGCGCTGTGGCCGACGCCGTACGGCTGGCTGTCTCGCTGGAGCACGATAGCCCGACCGGACGCCATGAACTGTCCGATGCCGAACATCTGGTTCCAGGGCCGGGCGCTGTACCACTCGGCGGGCACCTGGCAGTCCCACAGGATCACCGGTGCGTTGTCGTCGACACTTGCTCCCTTGATGTCGATACACAAGCCGTTTGACTGGTTCTGAATCTGGCCGCCTTGCTGGCCGGGCTCCTTGTGATCCGACGTGTGGAACAAGCCCGGCAAATTGTTCGTGTACCACTTCTGCGCCGTGGACCCGTCGCAGTCCATGACGAGCAGCGCACCGCCGTGGCCATTCCGCCCGTCAAGGCAGTAGTTCACCGGCTCAGACCGGATGGTGCCGTCGTGGAGCACCCAGTACTGCTGTGAATCGCCGCCGTGGCAGTCGAACGCAATGATCGGGACGTTCGGGCCCCATGCCTGCTTGTCCAGGCAGCGCGCTTCCTGTCGCCAGCCGGTCTCAAAGGCGGAGATGATGCCCCGGTAGACCGGGCGGAACTCCCACCGCTGGTGGTCGCCCGGCATGGTTGACGTGAAGTTGCCACGCACGCCGTCGCAGTCCTGGAGCACCAACCGGCTGTTCGCTCCAACCCCGATGCACCGGTTATTGATGCCCCACATACGGCCCAGCGGGTCGATCCGCCACACGTAGTGCGGGTCGCCAAAGCAGTCCGCCATCTCGACGGGGTCGCCGGCGGCGCCGGGTTGGGCGCCCGCGGTACCGGCCGCCGCGGTCAAGCAGCGCCCCGCCTGTCTGATCAACCCGGTCACCGGGTCAAAGTCGAACTGCTGATTCTCGGCGCCGTGGCAGGTGAATGCGCCCACCGTCTTGGAGTTCACCGCTCGCCCCGGCTCAGCCGCGATCGTGTCCATGCACAGGCCACCCTGGTTGCTGACGAACGGGCCTGCCTTGTTTGCTCTGGTTGCGGCGGGTGCTGGAACCGGCGCTGCGGCAGGAGCCTGCAGCAGCGTCCGGTTGTTCGCGCCCACGCCGAACGCCGCGCGCACCTTGGCCACCAGGTCGTCGTAGCTGCTCCAGGAGCCACCACCGTAGCGGGTGATGCGGCACTCACCACTCTCGTCCTGCCCATCGGGCAAGCGGCCTAGCACCTGCTTGATGGCACGGTTGATCCACGGGTCCTTGCAGTAGCCCTCTTTCCTAAAGGCGAGACCAACGTACACCACCAGGTCGTCGTAGCTTGCCCACGTGCCACGGTTGTAGTTGGTGATGTTGCACTCATCCAGGTCGTCGCGTCCCCGCGGAGCACGGCCAAGCACCTCGTGGATGCCCTGCGTGATCCAGGGGTCGCGGCACACGCTCGTCCCGGTTTGCGCTGGTGCCTCCCGGTACACGGTAGGGGGTCGAATGTCAACCGGGGGGGTGCTCGCCTGCTGCCGGAGGAACTCGCGGTGCCACGCCACCAGCGCGGCGTAGCTCTGCGTGCGCGGGTCCGTCCCCGGCTGGGCGAGCCAGAACGCGATCTCCGCCTCGGCCGGCGCGCGGTTGAACACCTCCCGGTAGCTGTCTATCACCAACTGTCGCGTCAATTTGAAAGCGGACGCCGCAGGCGCCGGAGTCGCCGTCGCATGCGCCGCGGGCGCGGGCGCGGCCCCTTGCCCCTTGATCTGCAGTGGATGCGTGCCGCGCGTAGTGGTCACACGCCCGTTGTGCTCAAGCGCCGCCACCACCTCGTAGTACCCCTCACCAATCGCCGCTCCGTGGGCGTTCTTACCGTCCCACGCGACCGTGTTCCTCAACGACGGGTAGCGCCGCTTGGGGAACGTCCGCAGCGCGGCGCCGCCGCCCTGTGCCACGATCGAGAGCTCTACCACGCCCTCGCCAATCAGATCCATGATGATCTCAGTGCCGGCGCCGACCTGCACAGGGTTGGGCCACGCGCTGAGGTGGACGATCATCGGCGCGTCCTGCGCCTGCGCCACGCCAGGGACGCCGGGCATTAAACCGCTGAACAGCACGCAGAGCGAGAGCAAGGTTAATAGAGTTCGTCTCAAGGGTGATTGTCGTCCTTTATAAATCAACTTCATCTTCTGTACGCTGTGACTGGCAACAGAAAACGTCCTGCGGAAGTCCGGTTGTTCTCAATTGCAGAGGGCAACGTCGTGCGCCTGGTGTGCGATGCGCTCGAACGCCTGCGTGATCCCGCCGCCCTGCGGCGCCTTCCACTCGCACTGCCGGTGCTGCTGGCCACGACCGGTGGCGGTACCGCGAGTGGCTCTAGCCTAATTTGCCGCCCAGGTAGTGTGCGGATTGAGCGTGACCGAGCTGACGGCACACAGGTCGAAGCCCTGCTTGTACCACCACGATCCGTCGGTGAACTCGGCGGCGCTGTCGAACGTGCACGAAGACACCCGCCAGCCGTTTCGTGTGAACATCCCGAGGCGCTCCTTGAGTTTTCCGCCAATTGGCACGCCGGGAGTCCGGGTACGTTCGTACTTGAAGGGCGTATCAATACTGTAGGTGGAGTGTGCCTCGCAGGTAAGCGAACGGGACTTTCGGAGGAGGAGCGGCGAGGTACCAATGCAGATGCACAGCACGTGTCGCTCTGTGTACTGTTGCGCCGCGCCGCACAACGGCGTCGGTGGAGTGGCGCCATTGTGGTCGTAGCGCCCGCCGCCTGCGCCTAAGCCGGGTCACCCGACGGCCACCGATGTGGACATCCGGTTTACGTTTCACCTCGCCGGACCGCTCCTGCCGACGCTCGACAGCGGATCGCATTCGCTGTCGCAGGTGCACGCCGGACGATGCGAGTCGTACTCGGCTTTGTTGATCCCCCCACAGCAGTGGACCACCTTACGGCGCGGGGAGACGAGTTGGCGGTGGGTGGTCCGCTAGCTGCGTTGGCGCCGCTTGGTGAGGTACGTCTGCGCAGCTAGGCGGCTGAGTTGGGAGAGCGCGTTGTCGCCCTCGTCCCCCGCGGTGGTCAAGCGCCCAGCTCCACCCTGTGACCTGAACACCGCGACCACGTGGCCATCGTACGCCCTTGCCTCCCCGGCCCCTCGCCAACTGGTCAATCCCGCGACAGGTGCTCTGCTGGAGCGCCAGCCGTCACGACTCGCGCAGCTTCCTGATGTCGTGCCCCACCGCCGTCCGCCTTTTTGCGACCACGTTACATTCCTCTCGCGCTTTCTCAAGGAGGAGTGCCGCGGAGCGCTGTAGTCAAGGTAAAAAGAAATGGCGACACCGAAAGGGTGTCGCCGTAACCTAGAAAGTGAATTTGGGAGCGGGGGACGAGACTCGAACTCGCGACAACCTGCTTGGAAGGCAGGCGCTCTACCAACTGAGCTACCCCCGCCGGGGATTTGGCACTTTTCCAGAGTAGGAAGAGCGCCTAACTGTTGGACCACCAGAACGCAGACGGTGCTGCAACGTTGATACAGATGATAACTGAACAACGCAACGGAGGCACCAGAATGCAGACTGCGACCCGACCGCAGACGCCAGTATCGCAGATTGACGGGCTGGCCGTCCTTGGCGAAAGCTTCCGCCGCACCTTGCTGGCGGAGAACAAGAGCCCGCGCACCATCGAAACCTACGGCGAGGCGCTGCGCCTCTTCGGGCTGTTCCTCACAGACAAGGGGATGCCCAAGAGCGTGCCACACATCAAGCGTGAGCACGTCGAAGCGTTCATCGCTGAACTCCTGGCCCGATGGAAGCCGGCCACGGCGAGTAACCGCTATCGGGCGCTGGCGTCATTTTTCAAGTGGTGCCTGGCTGAGGGGGAGGTGAAGGCGTCGCCGATGGCAAACATGAAGCCGCCCGCCATTCCCGAGGCGCCGCCCGGCGTGCTCAGTGATGACGACCTCCGAGCACTCCTCAAGGCGTGTGAGGGAAAGGAGTTCGAGGCGCGACGGGACACAGCCATACTCCGGCTCTTGCTGGACACAGGCATGCGCCGCGCCGAGATAGCGAACCTCAAGGTAGACGACCTGGACTTCGAGCACAACGTGGCCGTTGTGTTGGGCAAGGGGCGCCGCCCCCGTGCGTGCCCGTTTGGGCGGAAAACGGCGCAGGCCCTCGACCGCTACTTGCGCACCCGCGCCCAGCACCGGCATGCGCCGCTGCCGGGTCTGTGGATTGCTCGCAAAGGCGCGTTGACAGAAAGCGGCGTCTACCAAGTGGTAAAGGACCGGGGAACGCAGGCGGGCATCAGCACGGCCTATACCCATCTCTTCCGACACACGTACGCGCACCAATGGCTCGCCGCCGGGGGCCAAGAGGGCGACCTGATGCGGCTGGCCGGCTGGCGCTCCCGCACCATGCTGGGCCGCTACGGCGCTAGCGCCGCCGACGAACGGGCCAGGGAGGCACACCGCCGCCTCAGTCCGGGAGACCGACTATGAGTGATGTTGTATTCACCGCGCGAGTGAAGCGGTTGACAAACTCTAAGTACCGAGTGGGGTTAGACAGCCAGCTGGAGCATAGTAAGTGGAGTTTCCACTGTGGACGGCCGCATCCCTGCAATGGGCTTTTGGCATACGCAACCACTGACATTGACATGATGCAGGAAAACCGCGGCCTAGCCTTGGCCGAACGAGTGCGGTGGCTAGCTGGCTCGTTCCCCCACCATGACGACCTGCGCTTTCCTGAGGTAGATGGTTTCCTCCGGTTTCCGTGGGTGTTAGCGCACCCGTGGGGGCTCAGAAGAGATGGCGCGCTCTACCGGGTGATGGAGCCCGTCCGCAATCGCGACACCGGGCGACTTGAGCGGCGACGCAGGGGCAGGCGCGCCACGCCACTCGAATTCGTCGAGCAACTTGTCGAGAGCGAACTGACACCAGCCGAGAAAGACGTTCCCGCTGAGCAGTACGATGCCCAGATACGTGAGTTGCTCCAGGAGTTTGGTCACGATTTTGAGGTCCTAGGGGAATTCCCACGGTTCCCCGCGGTCATTGTGTGCCCCAAGTGTCGCCGCCCGAACAGGGTAGAGGAGCCGACGGACATTGAGGACGGTGTTTACAAACCGTTGAGGCCGGTGCCATAATGGAGGTGTTGGCTCTCACCGGGGCTGGCACAGCTGAATAGTTAGTCGAGCGACGCACGCCTTTCACTTCTGGTCCTCTTCGCCGCCTCAAGGGCGGCCCTTGGTCCGGCTGGGAAAGGCGTGCCTTGCGCTATGGCCGACTCACAAAAGCCACCGCTTCTTGTCACTCTCTCGTTCGACCCCGCTGTTATGGCCGCACGCGGCCGGATTGGCGGATACACCACCCATTCACGGCATGACTCGCGCAAGCTGACGCAACCGGCGCGTGAGGCATTCCGGGCTCGTTTCCAGCGCGAGGTAGACCCGGACGGGCTACTCCCAGAAGCGGAGCGGCAGCGCCGCGCCGAGGCGGCCCGACGCGCCTTCTACGCCCGCATCGCGTTGAAGCGGCGCACGGGCAAGGGACAAAAGCACGCGGCCACCGGCATGGGGCCGGTGGCCGCGTAGGGGTGCGGTCGTGGTCACGACACGACGCGCCAGCAAGGCTAATCCTAGCAACCTCTCAGCAGGGCACCGCTGGCGGTACTGGTTCCGCCCGGCGGCAGTAGTGTGCCCCGCCGCCCGCGTGGGGTGGACGATATGAGCACCACGGCTCTCGGCCTGAACGGCCACGTGGCGGCGCCCTTCGAGGCGCTGGAGTACGAGTCGCTGCGGGTGCCGGTGCGCTGCGCCGCGCCCGGCTGCGGCAGCGATGACTGTTACCTGGACAGGACCGGCGACTTCGTCATCTGTTTCACGAACAACCACTCGAACCCGTCCGACCGCTATTCACAGTTGCGCGAACAGGTGGCCGAGAAACGCGAGCGGTTCCAACGGGCTGTCGCGGCCCCACCGCGCACGGCGCCGGCCGCGGCAGTCGCTGCTGCCAGGGTGACTACCTCCCAGACGCCGGCAGCGCAGACGTTTCTTTCTGCCCCTCCTAGAGAGCGAGTTTGGGCAGAAACAAAGATTGCGGTCGAAACAGCCCGCGAGATCGCCGCCACGGCGCCAGAGCGGCCGGACTGGCTGGCCACCGGATTGGCAGCGGTGGGTGCCGTCACGGAGCTGGACGGGCTGCCCAAGAGTGCCGGCAAGACCACGTTCACGGCCTTCATGGTCCGCGCCATTTTGGACGGTGAGCCCTTTCTGGGCCGCCCCACGAACAAGAGCGGCGTGCTGATGCTGACTGAGCAGACGCCAACCACATTGCGCGAAACGCTGGAATTGGCCGGCCTGCTCGACCGCGGCGACCTGGCGTTCGTGCGCTGGCACCGCCACCGGGGCATCCCGTTCGCAGAGGTGGTGGAGCAAGCGGCCAGCGAGTGCCTGCGGCGCGCATGGCGGCTGCTCGTGGTGGACACCATCGGCCAGTGGGCCGGCATTCAGGGGGACGCCGAGAACCACTCAGGCGCCGCGATGGCGGCGATGGAACCCTGCCAGGAGGCCGCCGGGCGCGGGCTGGCGGTGTGGGTGGCCCGCCACGATCGGAAGTCCGGCGGCGAAGTGGGGCAGAGCGGCCGGGGCAGCAACGCCTTCAGCGGGGCCGTGGACATCGTGCTCCAGCTCGGGCGACCAGAGGGGAACGCACCGCCGACGCACCGCGTGCTGAGCGCCTTGTCCCGATTTCGGGAGACTACGCCGCGTGTCGTCATCGACCTGACGCCGCGCGGGTACGTGTCGCTGGGCGACGTGTCGGCGGTCGTCACCCACAACGTGCGCGAGGCCATCCTAGACGTGCTGCCGGCTGAGCGGGAGCAGGCGTGGACCTTCGAGCGGATCTCGGCGGCCTGCCCGCCGGATGCCAACGGCCGCGCACCGGGGCGCTCAACTGTGCAGCGGACGCTCGACGCGCTGGTGTCATGCGAGCACGGCCCGGCGCGGGTGGCAACGGCCACATTGCCCGAGCGCGGCAAGCCCCGCGTCTACTGGCTGATTGTTTCTGCCCAAACTCCTATCCCTATAGGGGCAGAAACAAACAAACACGCGCCCATTATTTCTGCCCATACCCCCGTGCAACGGGCAGAAACAAACCCGTCAACAGCGCGATGCGAGGAGTGCGGCGTGCCGTCTGGCGTCACGGAGCACCACGGGCGCCGCCTGTGTTTCGAGTGCCGTCCGAGCGGCGCACGAGGAAAGGAGTAACACAACGGATGGCCTGGGAAAGGCGGACACGAGGCGCCCGCTACTACACCCGCAGCCGGCGCGTAGGAGGGCGCGTGGTGCGCGAGTACGTGGGCGCCGGCCTGCTCGGCGAGCTGAGCGCGCTCGAGGACACTCACCGCCGCCATGAACTGGACGTGCAGCGCGCCGCCCTTGCCGCCGAGCGGCGCCGGCTGGCCGCGCTGGACGCGCCGCTGCGCTCCCTCGACGCACTGGCGGATGCGCTCGCCGCCGGTGCACTGCTGCACGCCGGCTACCACCGGCACGACCGCGGAGACTGGAGGAAAGCTCGTGAGCAAGACCACACCCACGACCACAGCGGGCACGCCGCCTGAGGCGCCGCCGCCCCCACCCGGCGGCGCCTTCCTGGCCCTGGTGAAGCGGGCGGATGCGGGCGACGCGGCCGCGCGGGCCGAGGTGCGCCGGGTACATGACGAGCTGCCAGAGCTGTGGCGCATTACGGGCGACCTGGCCGACCAGGCGGCGCGGGCCTGGATGACCACCGCAATGGGCAAGAAGCGCCGCACCGCCGTCGAGGCGACCGAGCGCATGGCGGCGGACCTCCGGCAGCAGCTCGCCGGGCCGGACGCGCCGCCGCTGGAGCGCCTGCTGGCGGAGCGCGCCGTGGTGTGCTGGCTGCAGCTCAACTACGTGGACACCATCCTGGCGCAGCGACTGGGAGGCGACGGGCTGTCACGCGGGCAGATCGAGATGTACCAGGACTGGCTGGACCGGGCGCAGAAACGCTACCTGGCGGCGCTCAAGACGCTGGCACAGGTGCGCAAGCTGCTGGTGCCGGTGGTGCAGGTGAACATCGCGGACAAGCAGGTGAACGTCGGCAGCATGACCGGGGTAGGAGCCGGCGTCAGCACGGACGCGGAGTGACTTCGGCCGGAGTGCTGCTGACGCTCGCTTTTGCTGTGGCCCAGCAGCACGGCACACCCGCGCCAGCGCCGCCGGAGGTGCCGGCAAACGACGGCGCCGCGCGTGGGAAACGCTGCGTGCACTGGGGCAACGGCTGGCTGCGTGGCAGCGTGCCGGATAGCACCGCCTTCTCTCGCTAAGGATCCCCCAGCCCACGCCGGCCCCTCCGTCCAGCGTTCACTCACCTGTGAGGCAGCGGCCCTGTTGTCTGCCAGGGCCGCTGCCGGTCGCCCCGTTCGCAACCCGCGCACCACGGCAGCGTAACGGCGCGGCCACCGGCGGACGCCAGTATCCGCGGCATGGGCGAGGAGCGGTACTGGATCGTGCGTGGGATTACCACGACCAGCATTCACCCCGACGCCGGCGGCCACCCGGTCCATCGCAGTGTGTGCTGCCGCTCGCACCGCCGCGTGACTTTCGCGGAACCCGTGGATGACCTCGTGGCCCGCGTCACCGCGGAGGCCCGTGTCCGCGGAAACGTGGCGCTGTTCCGGGACCATTGGTTGCCGCTCACATGGGGCGCCGAGTCGGGTCGATTGAGCGCGCGAGCGGGCCTGCTCGCTGACGACTTCCGCCCGCGCCCGCTACCACCCAGGTAGGCCGCCCTGCGGTTGACCCCGAAACGCAGAACGGCGGGTGCTATGGGCACCCGCCGTCTCTGCTATGGAAGGGGGCACTCACGGCCCCCTGATGCCGGTGGCATCGGTAACGCGCTCGCACCCGGTGGGCGTCGCTCGCGTGCAGCACCCTGAGCATCGTGGCCAACCGCGGTGGTCGTGTGGCGGCACCGTGGCCAAATAGTGGAGGGTACGAACGTACCCCGTTCTAGGGTGCCGCGTCCGGCCCTCATGTCCGGCAGGGCCGCCGCTGGGCGCCACTTCTCTACCTGCTCACCACAGTAGCGCAACAGCGTCGCCACTAACACACGTCAATGTCTGCGCGGCACCACACGCGCCCCCGGTGTCAGACAATCACGGCCCACGAAAGACACGCCACTTGAAAAATGCCTACACACCCCCCGCCGTCCTACAGTACGGCCGCCTCGACGCGCTGACGCTCGGCCAGGGCGGCAACTTGCCCGACTTCGAGGGCAACGTGGTGGTCAACGGCACGTGCGCCACCGGCACGTTCGTCGAGGACGGCATGACTCGCACGCGCGTTGGGTGCATCAACGCGCCCGCTGCCGGCTCCTAATCGGGGCACGCCCACACGGCGGGCCCGCACGCCCACGCACGACGCTGACCGCCCCGCTGAGATGCGGGGCGGTCAGCTGTCTGGCGGCTGAGAGAGTCAGGACGGCGCGTGTGGTGGAGAAACGGAGTCGGTGCCCAACCGTCTTGTCCAGTGAGTACGCCACCGTCGCGGCGGGCACGGCCGGGGCACGAGCACACCAGGGGAGAGCGCAATGGAGCGTGGGGGACCGCCGGAGGACCACGACATGCGGGCAACGCGCGAGCTGCTGGCCGCGCTGGAGGCGGCCCGGCTGGAGCGGCAGGCGCTACTCCGCGGCCCAGACACCGCCAGAGCGCGCGAGGACGCGGAAGCCCTCCGGTTGCTGATCGAGGATTACCTCGCCCTGCTCACTTCCCGTGTGGCGCGGGATCGCCGGCCGCCTGGCGGGGAGCAGGCCGCCTAGCGGACGGCGCGCACCCCGCTTCCCGACGGGTCCGCGCTGCTATCTGGCCGCGGGCGTGGGAGGGTAGAGCTCTGCCAGGTGTTCCAGCGGCACCACCCGCCGATAGTTGCACTGCTCCTGCCGGCACACCAGATTGAGGGACCCGTCGTTCTCAAGCATTCGCTTCAGCGCGCTCAGTCGGCCGCACGCGGGGCACGTGCGCTCCTGCGCTGAGCGGCGGTTGGCGTGGTCGTCCAGCTGCTGGTCCCAGAACTGCGTCATGGCTGTTCCCCCTTTCGGCACGGGCCGCCGGCACGTAGCGCAGGCGGG
>CADCTC010000310.1 GCA_902805635.1 uncultured Chloroflexota bacterium | reverse complement strand
AGCCAACACAGCCAGCACACACCGCCTCGGAATTACCAACCGCGTCCAAGGGCAGCACCGGACAACACCGACGCGTCGTTCGCTTATGTCGAGCAACCTGCGCTTCGGCCCGGACACCGCGACGGCCGGCACGGTCACGCGTCGCCGATGTCCTCGTGCCAGACGTCGGGGTGGGCGGCGATGTACTCGGCCAGCAGGCGGATGCAGTCGGGGTCGCGCAGATCGATCACCGTCACCCCGTGCTCCCGCAGCCAGTCGAGCCCGCCCGCGAAGTTGACCGACTCGCCGACGATGACCGTCCCGATCCCGAACTGCCGCACCAGGCCGCTGCAGTACCAGCAGGGCGCGAGGGTGGTCACCATGATGGTGTCGCGGTAGCCCCGCCGCCGGCCCGCGGCCCGGAAGGCGGCGGTCTCGGCGTGGAGGGACGGGTCACCGTCCTGGACACGGCGGTTGCGGCCCCGGCCCAGCAGGGTGCCATGGCGGTCGACGAGGGCCGCGCCGATTGGGATGCCGCCCTCCGCCAGCCCTTGCCGCGCCTCCCCCAGCGCCACCGCTAACAGCGCCGCGTGGTCGAGTGTGGCCCGCATGCTCCCCCCGTGCGCCGGATCACGCGCCGGCACGCGCACGATCGTCGCTCCACCATGCCGGAACGGCCGCCACGCGGGGCTGCGTTGCGGGAGCGCCCTGGCGACGACGCGCAGCCCCGCGAGGATCGTGGCGTTGTCGCACGAAGCGCGCGAGACATCGGCCACCGCTGAGGCTGGTCGTCAGGACCGCGGCGGTCACGGCGTGGCCAGGGAGCCGCGCCCGACCTTCAGCAGCACCCGCTCACCGTCCACCGTCGCGATCTGCCCGCCGTCGCCCACCACGGGGACGCCCTAACTGCGTCTGGTCAGCAAGCGAGGCGCGAGTATACGACGCAGCCGCACGGCTCGCAAGGCGGCGCGGGGCGTGGGGTGCGCGCACGAGTTGTCAGGGGCGCGAAACGGGGCCTCGATCCGGGGCGAGCTGCCGCCACTTCGCGGCCATTCCTGGCCGTCGAAGTGGCACGTGTCCGCTCCGCCCACACTTCTTCACACCCGTCCCACCCGCTCTGACAACTCTTGCGTGCACCCCGGGGCGTGTGGGACGGAAGGCCGAGGGCCGCTGCGCGATTGCCGTCGGCCTTCCGTGTCCTTGTGCTGGTCGGTTCGCCAATCCGCAACTCCGGCCTGCCTGTACTGGCTCCCGTGAGCATCCACACCCAAGTACTGGCACTCACCAAATCGGCGCGCCGACGAGAAGGGTCGGAGGACCACGGGAGCCAGCATACCCACCGGGACCTGCGCTTGGCCAACGCTGGCGCCGGCTCCAACGCGCCACGTCATTCACCGCACGACCCAAAAGGATCGAAGGAACTCCCCGAGATTTTGTCGATCCTGGCGGCTGCCGAACGACTACTTTATACCGGCGGGCACGCGACACGCCGGGGCAGAACGGACAGGCAACATAGCCACGGTGGCACGTTCAACCAGGCAGATGTCTCGGACAGAAAGTGGAGAGGGACGATGGGACGCTTCTATGCCGTGCTGGGGAACACCGTGGCCGCGTCGCTGGCCAACACCTGCGTCTGGTTCGCCGTCACCTTCTGGGTCTACCTCCAGACGCGCTCGGTGATCGCCACCTCCGTCATGGCGGGCATCTACACCGTGTCGGTCGCTGGGTCCGGGTTCTTCCTCGGCTCGCTGGTCGATCGCTACCCGAAGCGGCGCGTGATGCTGGTGTCGAGCGCCGGCACGCTCGCCCTCTACACCCTCGCCCTCGGCGCCTTCGTTGGCGCGCCGCAGGGTACCTTCGCCGACCCCTCTAGCGTCCGCCTGTGGCTCTTCGTCACCCTGACGCTCGTCGGTGCGATCGTCGGCAACGCACGCGGCATCGCGCTCGCCACCCTGGTGACGGTCCTGGTCCCCGAGGCGGGGCGCGACCGGGCCAACGGCCTGGTCGGCACCGCCAATGGTGTGGCGTTCCTGGTCGCGTCGATCTTGAGCGGGCTAGCGATCGGGTTCCTCGGTATCGGCGGGATGCTCGTCGGCGCGATCGGGCTGACGCTGCTGGTCATCCTGCACCTCTGGACCCTCGCGATTCCTGATCACCCCGAGGGTGTGAGCCGCGAGGCCGGGACAGGGGCGGCCGGCGTCGATCTGCGCGGGACGATCCGCGCCATCCGGCTCGTGCCGGGCCTGTTCGGGCTGATCTTCTTCCACACCTTCAACAACTTCCTGGGCGGCGTCTTCATGTCGCTGATGGATGCCTACGGCCTGTCGCTGGTGTCGGTGCAGGTCTGGGGCGCGCTGTGGGGCGTCCTGAGCCTGGCGTTCATCGTCGGCGGCCTGCTCGTCGCACGGCGCGGGCTGGGGGCGAACCCGCTCCGGACGCTGTTCCTCGCCAACATCGCCATGTGGTCGGTCTGCGTCGTCTTCACCCTCCAGTCCTCGATCGTCCTGCTGACGGCCGGCCTGTTCGTCTGGCTGTGCCTGATCCCGGCGGTGGAGGCGGCGGAGCAGACGATCCTGCAGCGGGTGGTCCCGCCCGCGCGGCAGGGGCGGGTCTTCGGCTTCGCCCAGAGCGTCGAGCAGTCGGCCTCGCCGATCACGGCGTTCGCCATCGGCCCGATCGCCGAGCTGGTCTTCGTCCCCTTCATGACGACCGGCGCGGGCGTGACGCTGCTGGGCGGGTGGTTCGGGACGGGCCCCGATCGCGGCCTCGCCCTCCTCTTCACTGTCGCCGGGGCGATCGGGCTGGTCGTCACGCTGCTCGCCATGCGCACGGTCGCCTACCGCGTCCTCTCCGCGCAGTACCGCGGCCTCCAGGCACCGGATCGGCAGCCGCAGGCACCCGTCGGCCTGGCGGTGAGCGAGGCGGCAGCGGCGTAGTCTGCAGCACTGCAGTGCGGAATATGCATATCGCCACGGGCCGCGTGACACTCACGAACCGACCCCCCGGCCAACACCGGCGTTCGGCTGTCACCATCCCTGAGCCGCGCCGTGGCGCTCGGGGTCGGCGGATCGCCAGCCCCGCCGTACGGCATGAAGATCGCGTGCCACCTTTGGATGCCGTCGCCAGGTGGGTGCATGCGGTCACAGCGGGCAAGAGAGGTCACCATGGACTATCGCAAGGTCCCGCGCGTCGATGCCTACATCGACGCGCTCCCGGCGTGGCAGCAGGGGGTCTGTCGCCAGGTGCGCGACCTGGTGCATGCGGTGGACCCGGGTGTCGCGGAGACCATCAAGCGCACCGTGCAGCCCTACTTCGTGCTCGACGGCAACATCTGCGCGCTGCTGGCGGCGAAGGACCACGTGAACATCTTCCTCTACGACGGCGGGATCGTCCCCGACCCGGCGGGGATCATCACCGCCGGGCATGGCAACAAGACCGCGCACTGTCGCCGTCCGCCAGGGCGAGGCCCTCAACGCCCCGGCACTGGGCGCAATGTTCGCCCAGATCGTCGCCAACAACCGCGCGGGCGGCTGGCGCAAGCTCAAGCGCGACGCGGGGTGATCATGGATCGTAGGGTTGGTGAGCAATACGCCCGCTGGCCCTACGCGGCGCGCTGGTGGGCAAGGTACAGACCGCCCAGCATTGCCTGTGCTGGGCGACGATAGCGGCCAGAACAGTCATCCAGCATTCGCTATCCACAGACTTTCAGAGTCTAGTGGCGGATGGAGTAAACGGCCAGGACAGCCGGTGACGGGCCGAAAGGCCAACGGGCGAGGGTCCGGGGAATAGTCCGCTTTCTCAGGCGTTGCCCCCCGTGACCGACCGATCACGCACGCGGAGGAGGACCCAATGTCGACCATGGCCGACCTGAAGCAGTTCAATGAGAACCTGATCGCGGAGTACCGCGCCACCGGGGGCAAGGTCACCGGCCAGTTCGCCGGCGCACCCCTGCTGCTGCTCACGACGATCGGGGCCAGGAGCGGGCAGCCCCGCACGATGCCGCTGGTCCACTCCACCGACGGCGACCGCGTCGTCATCATCGCCTCCAAGGGCGGCGCGCCGACCAACCCCGACTGGTACCACAACCTGGTGGCGAACCCGGAGGTGACCGTCGAGTTGGGGAGCGAGACGTTCCGGGCGCGCGCCACCGTCGCGGCGGGCACCGAGCGCGAGCGCCTCTACGACCAGCAGGCGGCGCTGATGCCGAACTTCGCCGAGTACCAGAAGAACACGACGCGCCAGATCCCGGTCGTGGTCCTCGAACGGCTCGGCTGAGGGCGCCACGACGCCTGTCTTGGCTGAAAATGCGTCCCTGCCCTGCGCGGCGCGTTGGTAGGTGTGGTGCAGGCCACTGAGGACCGGGACTGCGCGTATCATCCCCATTGGATCCTCGTGCTCGTCCGAGGGCGGATCGGGGAGGGCCTGGCCGAGGCCCTGATGTGGCCGCGCCCGGTTGAAGTAGGCGACGTACTCCCGGAGCACGCGGCGGAGGTGGCGCTCGCCGAGGAGGAGGTAGTTGCTGCGCGGCCCACGCGTCGGTGGGGTGCCGGGTCACGCCGACGTGGACGACATGGCGCGAGCCCACCGCCATGGCGAAAACGCGAAGAGCTGA
>CADCTC010000309.1 GCA_902805635.1 uncultured Chloroflexota bacterium | reverse complement strand
AAACAAGCGGCAGAGCTCCTCGACGTAGAAGGGGGCGTCGATACCTACCGAGTCGCCGCACGTGACCGCCGTCTGGGTCAGGCCCAGCCAGAAGAGGGGGTCGCCGTAGCAGACGGCGTCCAGGTCGACGATGCCGCGCAGCACGCCGCGCTCAACGATGACGTTCTTCGTCGTGAGGTCGTCCAGGAAGCACGTCGGCGGCACACTTTGCAGGTACGCCTCGTGCCGATTCACGGAGTCGCGCACCGTCTCCAGCAGATCCGCCTGCACGGCATCCCGGAGGCGGTGCGCAGGCTGATCCACGGAGCGCGTCACCACTGCGGTCCATGCCCGCGCCCGGCCACGCTCGCCGAGGGGTACGAAGCCGTAGCCATCGCCCTGCGGCAGGGTTCCTACCGCGCGCTGCATCGCGACCACCTGCTCCGCCACCGCGGTCATCTGCGCGCGCGTCATGGTGGCCAGTTCGTAGCGCAGGTCTCGGCCCGGGATCTTCTCCAAGATGACGTAGGCGAGCGGGTGGCGCTCGAGAGTCAGGTCGCTCACCACCAGTTGGGGCACTGGCAGGCCGAGCGCGCGGAGTGCGTCGATGGTTCGACGGGTGCCGGCGAAGACGTGCGGGTGGGCATTGAGGCGAACGATGACGTGCCGCTCTGCCGCGCCGGCCAGTGTCACGTCATAGACGCGGCTGGAGTGGCCGAAGGTCATGTGCTCCAGCGTGACCGCGTCGGCTCCGAGCGCCTGGCGCACGATACGGTGCACGAGCTCCTCGACGTCGTGCGGGGAAAGCCCTGCGACCATTCGACCGCGAGCGTAGCAGCTACCCGCCCCTCCTCCTGTAGTCCCAGGAAACGCAGTAGCGGAGGCACCTCGACGTGATTCGCCGGTCCAGCAAGAACTGGTTCGACGGGCCGCCCACTGCCGACGGGCTGGCGGAGGACGCAGCGTCCTTCCGCCCTCGGATCGCTGCACGCGCCGCAGGCGGATCCGCCGGTGTGAGGACCACGGCGGGATAGTCCCGCCGCGGCGCGTCTGTTTCGCGCTAGACGGCCGCGCTGACGTGGCGTCTTACCGCCCCCACTTGCAGACCGCCACACCCTCGGGCAGCAGCACGGTCATGAAGCCGCCCAACTGCGCGCTCGATCAGGGTGGCCAGGCGCCGCACCGGCTCCCTGCCCGCGTACCGGGCCACCCGGCGGGAGCCCCGCTGCACCGCCTCACTTGCGGCAGGAAGAAGGCCGCGCCCGGTGCCGTCGCCCAGGTCCCGCAAGGCGGAGGAACGCGCGTGCGGGTGACCAAGTGGAGCCTATACTTCGCCCACGATGCCATACACCCACACGAACAAGAAGGGGCAGACCTACATCCTCCACGGCAAGGAAGTCACGCTGCAGAACAACCGCAAGCAGCGCATCCACTTCTTCGCCCGCGAGGCGAAGCCGGGCGAGGCGCTGGACGCCGTCCCGGAGGGCTACCGCATCGAGGAGAACGAGCGCACCGGCCTGCCCTACCTCAAGAAGGCCTGACGCGGCGCGGCCGGCGGGCCGCTAACGCTCCTCGCCCGGGTCATGCGCCCGGGCGCATGACCCGGGCGCCAGCTGGTCGCCCGCTTACCCTGTTCCTGGCCTTGGGCCACTTCTGCTCCGTGCCTGCAGGCCTGCTGCGAGTCTCCGCCCTGGCGCGGGCGGCACATGGAGGCCTCGCTACGGGATGGGGAGAGCGCGAGTCACGCGAGCTGCGCGAGGTCACGCTCCAGCTGTGCACGGGTGGCGCGCAGCAGCGCGTCGGTCTCCCGGTGCGGGCGCGACAGGAGCGTCGTCGCGGCGTGCACGGCGGAGCGCAGGGCGAAGTGCCGTGCGCCGATGCCGTGGCGCTCCTGGTAGCGCCGGAACAGGCGCGGGCGGTCGAACAGCACCCACTCGTAGACGGTGAAGCGCGCCAGGCCGTAGTGGGGGTCGTGCCAGGACGCCCAGGCAACGTCGACGATGCCGGTGAGGCGGGCGCCGTCCGAGAGAAAATTGCCGGGGTTGTAGTCGCCGTTCCAGAAGCAGCGCGGGGGCGTCTCGCGCTCAGCGCGCTCCACCGGCGGCCCCAGTAGCCGGACCGCCTGCTCCAGCCACACATCGCCGCGCCACGGATCGTCCGGCGACGACGCGAGGCGGTCTTGCACGTGCCACCTGAGCTCGTGCGCCAGCCCCTCCTGGGGCAGGAGCGACGCGATCTCCTCGCCCGCCAGCGTGCCGCTGATGCCCTGGATGAGCGCGATGCCCTCGAGCAGCTGGTCCGCCAGGCCATCGTTGGCGTCCCGCTGCGCGCCGATGGGAGTGCGCCAGGAGCGCCGCAGGAGGTTCTCTCCCGGCAGCTCGGCGTACACGGCCATCGCGGCGAGCTCAGGCTGCGCGGGGTCGCGCACGGGACCGGCGAGCACCTCCGGCACCGGCAAGCCCAGGCGGCGCAGGGTGGGGAGCAGGCGCGCCTCCCGGTCCACACCGTGCCCGCTGCGGTCCAGGCGCAGGTAGAGCGGGTGCTCGGCGCCACCGGGCAGTGCCACACGGACCCGCAGCGGGCAGCGCTCCGGGCCGGGGCGGCCGGGGCGCGCGTCCAGCAGACGGGTCCCGGCGGGGCAGACGGAGAGCACCAGGCGCTCCTGGAACGGCGTGAGGGCCACGCGCTGCGTCTCGGCGGTCATGCCCGTTGGTACGGCGTTCATCCTACCGCCCCGCCACCGCCACGCCCAAGAAGGGCAACGGGCACCGCTAGCGGCGCTCCGCGCAGACCCGAGGGCCGGCCGGTGCCGCGTCCCTCGGGCCGTGACCGGCGAGGCGCCGGGAGACGGGAGCGCTCCCAGCGCCGCACCGGGCAGCTACGCCACGGCCGGGGCAGAGACGGGGCGGCCGTTCCCGCGCCCTGCACAGCACGGGTCCGGCGCCCCGATGGGCGACAATGTCCACCCATGAGGGACCACGAGCGCCACAACCGGACGAGCTGGGACCGCAAGAGCGACCGCTACCAGGCGGGACACGGCGCGTGGATCGGGGCGCTCCCCGACGCGTGGGGCGCCTGGCGCATCCCGGAGGCGGACCTGCGGCTGCTCCCTGCCCTAGCGGGCAGCGACACGCTCGAGCTGGGGTGCGGCGGCGGGCAGTGGGCGATCTGGCTCGCGCAGCACGGCGCGCGCGTCACGGGCATCGATCTCTCGGGCCGGCAGCTCGCCCACGCCCGGCGCAATGCGGCGGGCGTCGGTGTCCCGGTGGCGCTCGCCCAGGGCAGCGCCGAGCTGCTCCCCTTCGCCCCCGCGTCGTTCGACCTGGTGATCTCCGACCACGGCGCCATGTCCTGGGCGGACCCCCAGCGCGCGGTGCCGGAAGTGGCGCGCGTCCTGCGCACGGACGGGCAGCTGATCTTCTGCTCGACGTCGCCGCTCTTCAGCATGTGCTGGGAAGACGCGGGCAGCGATCGGCCCCGCTGGCCCGGCTGGCCCGGCTGGGTCGGCGGACGCAACCGCGGGGGGCGACCGGGCGAGCTCCTGCGCGGGAGCTACTTCGATCTCGCGCCCCATCCGGAGGGCGACGGGGCGCAAAGCTTCACCATCGCGCACGGCGAGTGGGTGCGGCTGTTCCGGGAGAACGGACTCGCCGTCGAGGCGCTCGTGGAGCCGCGGCCACCCGCGGGCGTCATCAGCCACTTCTATCCGGAGGCGACCGAGTGGGCCCAGCGGTGGCCGGCGGAGACGATCTGGAAGGTACGGCGCGAGGCGCGCACCTGATCCGGGAGGCACGGGCGCCGCGGGAGGTCGGGTCCGTTCTTCAACCCGGCGGTGCACGCCACAGGCCCGGCAGGGACTGGGCCGAGCAATCTCCCGGTGAGCAGCGTCGTCTCCGAGGCCGTCCCGGCCGAGCGGCGTGCCTCGCCGGGCGGCTCGCCGCTGGCCGGCAGGGCAACCTCACCGCTTAGTCACGCGGGACGCGCGTACTCTCCCGGTCACCACACACGACCGACCCGCTACCGGGGCCCCTTGTACCGTGGGCTCCCACCATTGGTGGTGCAGAAGGCGGGTTACGGGAACTTGTGCAAGCCGCCGCGGGCGCGACGACAACCGCCTCACTGGATGCTCCATAGAGGCGGCACAATTAACGGAGCAACCTAGGATGGCAGCCTCGGTCACTCCTGCAGACCAGCCAGCGGCCGCTCATGAGGGGCACGCGGAACACCCCGTGCTGACAATCACGGGGGAGAAGGTGGCGCTCGGGCCGGTGACGCGCGCGCTCCTGCCGCTGGTCGTGCGCTGGCGCAGCGACTTCGAGGTGACGCGCACGCTGGCGGCGCGGTGGCGGCTGACCAGCGTGCACGCGGTGGAGGCGTGGTTTGAGCTGGTCCGCGCCAGCGACCACGCCTTCTGCGTCTACGAGCGGGAGACGGAGCGGCTGATCGGGTTCGCCGGGCTCATGGACGTGGACCCCCTGATGCGCACCGCCGAGGTGGCGCTGGTGATCGGCGAGAAGGACTGCTGGGGCAGGGGGTACGGCACCGAGGTGGCCCGCCTCATGGCGGACTACGCCTTCACCTGGGTGCACGTGCACAGCCTGAAGCTGCGCGTCTTCGGGC
>CADCTC010000308.1:22800-23129 GCA_902805635.1 uncultured Chloroflexota bacterium | reverse complement strand
GGCGCACGCCCCCTCGCCAAGAGCGACGCGGTATTCGAGCGCTATGGCACCCACGCCGTGCTCATCGCTCGTCTCATACCCCTCATCTCGTTCGATGTCGTGAGCTACGCTGCCGGCCTGACCCGCATTGGTTTTATCCCGTTCCTCGTGGCGACCGGTGTTGGGCAGCTGCCCGCGACCGTCGTCTACTCAGTGCTGGGGGAGAACATCGGCGCCGGGGCCGGCGCCGCGCTGTGGACACTGTGCGCGCTTGGGGCGCTCGTCGTGGTCGGTGTGGCGCTCCGTGGCCGGGTAGAACGCCAGCTGGCAGTACGCCGCGCCAGCGCGTC
>CADCTC010000308.1:0-22790 GCA_902805635.1 uncultured Chloroflexota bacterium | reverse complement strand
GGCGATAACGCGCGTGTCCGAGCCGGTAGCAAGCTGATGAAGAGTCTTATTCGCCCGGTGGTCAGCCTCGCGCTGCTTGGCTTGCTCTTTTACAAGCTTGGCGCGGGTGACCTATGGACGGCCATCTGGACCGCTCACCCGCTGTGGCTGATCGGTGGCGCGCTGTTGGTGCTCGTAGCACTGGCCATCAGCGCCTGGAAGTGGCAGCTCCTGCTCGTAGCGCAGGGGTTGGAGGTGCCCATGCCCGCCCTGTTCGGCTCCTATTTGGTCGGTCTCTTCTTCAATAACTTCCTGCCGTCCAATATCGGCGGGGACGTAGTGCGCGTCCACGATGTCGCCAAGCGCACGGGCCAGGGGGCCGCCGTCGCTGCCTCTGTCATCGCCGAACGGCTGCTGGCCGGGCTGGCGCTGGCGCTTACCGCCGCAGCAGCGCTGCTGTTCAGCGCCCAGTACACCGCCCAGGTGGGCCCCTCTATTGGCATCGCGCTGTTCGTCTTTGCCGGTCTGATCGGCCTAGTCATCTCGCCGGGCGTGCGCGGCTGGTTGGAGCGCGTCCTTCCCGCCGGCCGTGCTCAGTCGCTGTCCCGCGTCGCCCACGAGATGAACGCCGCCCTGCGCAACCGCACCGTCGTCGCGCAGGTCCTGGTGCTCTCGTTCGCCTTCCAGGCTGCCGTCGTGCTGGTGGCGTGGGCTGCCTTCGTCGCCATCGGCGTTCCCGTGTCGCTCGGCGCCTGTTTTCTCTTCATCCCCATCATCTCTGCCATCCAACTGGTGCCCATCTCGCTCAATGGCCTCGGCTTGCGGGAGGGCGCCTACGTCGTGTTCTTCGGCAGCATCGGCGTCGGCCAGATTGAAGCCGCCGCCGCGTCTCTGCTCTTCGGCCTTCTTGTGGCCGGCGTCAGCCTCGCGGGTGGCGCCCTCTTCGCAGCCCGCCGCTGACGGCGCCCCCTCACTCGCTTGCCGGTCCGCCACAATGCCTCGCGCCGGCACCCTCCCCTCTCCGGCGAGGAGCGAGGTCGGGGCTGAGGCCATCTCCATCATCGTCATCACGCTCAACGAAGCGCCCGTCATCGAAGCGTGCCTGCGCCACGTCCTGGATCATCTCTCGGCCGATGGTCCAGGTGAGCTAATCGTCTCCGACGGCGGCAGCGCCGACGGTACCGCGCAGATCGCCGCGAGGCACGCTCGCGTCATCACCGCACCGAGTGGCCGGGCAGCCGGTCTCAATGCCGGAGCTGCCGCCGCTAGCGGCAACATCCTGCTCTTCCTCCACGCCGACACCCGCCTCCCACCCGGCGCGCTGACCGCGATCCGGCAGAGTCAGGCCGATCCGTCATCCGTCGGCGGTCGCTTCCGCGTGCGCCTGGACAACCCTGCTTTGCCGTTTCGCGTCGTGGGCGCCTCGATCAACCTGCGCGACAAGCTACTCGGCGGCTTCACCGGCGACCAGGCCGTCTACGTACGCCGTTCCGTCTTTAGGCGCCTCGGCGGCTATGCTCCCGTGCCGCTCATGGAGGACCTCGACTTCGCGCGCCGCCTCACGCGCGCTGGCCGTGTCGCCCGCTTGCCCCTCGCCGTCACTACCTCAGCCCGCCGGTGGGAGCGCCAAGGCCTCGCCCGCACCATCGTGCGCATGTGGACGCTTCGGGCCCTTTACTACGCCGGCGTTTCCCCCCAGTCACTCGCACCCCACTACCCAGATACCCGCTAGAGCACTCTGCGACCCTGATCGGGACTGGTCGTAGTCTGGCGACTCGAGCTCCAACGTTCCACCGTCATCTCGAGTTTGAGAGGGACCCGAACCGCGCGCATAGCTGCTGGCCACCGGCCGACACCAAAGAAGAGACACCCCAAACCACATGGCACGCACTGACTTACCGGACATAACCCAGATACGCGACCACGCCGTCTTTGCGCCGCACGTCCGGCGGGCCGCCCGCCAGACCTGGTTCGATCCCGACTGGCTGTGGAACTTCGTCAAAGGCATGCAAGACGCCGGCCTACCGACTGACCGCACTCTAGCCGCACTCGAGCGCCAGCACCAGGCGAACCTGCTGCCCCCCTCCAGGCGCCTGTTCCGCCTGCTTCACCTCAAAGCGATCAAGGGCTTCTGGGACTACTAACCGCGCCCACGTCCAGACCCAGCCGCTCAGAGAACAGACGCAGGAACGCCGGCGTGTCCACGTCCAGCGCGACATGGCAGTTTGGCTCCGGTCGGTCTACCCCCACTACGTCGTCGTGGTCACCGCGCGACTCGATGCGCTCTACCTGGCCAAGCACATTGGTCACACTCTGCCCGGCCGTCAGGCGTCCCTGCGTTTCTATCTCCACAGCCACGTCGCGGCACGTGACTAATCCGGGACGCGCGGCGACCGCCACCGCTAGCGGGTCGTGCAGAGGACTGCCCTCCAGACCGGCCGCCAGGTCCGCCCGCAGGTAGAAGTCCAGCACGTGCACCGCCAGCCGGGCCACCGGGTCGTCCCGTGTTGCGACCACTTCACGGACGGCGCCGTAGCGCCGCGCGTCGAACAGCGCCTTGAGCGTCACATCCAGGCCGATCATCGTCAGGTCGAACCCGGCCGTGAACACCTCGTCCGCCGCCTCGGGATCGTTGTAGAAGTTCGCCTCCGCGGCCGGCGTCACGTTGCCCGCCACCGTGGCGGCGCCACCCATCACCACCAACCGCTTCACCCGGCGCGGTAGCGCCGGATCCCGCCGGCACGCCAGCGCCACGTTGGTCAGCGGGCCTACCGCCACCAGGCACAGCTCTCCTTCGAACCGCTCCGCCTGTCCGCAGATGAACGCAGCAGCGTCCTCCGCCACCACTGTCCGTCGCGTCGCCGGCAGTGGCACGTTGCCGATGCCGTCCGGTCCGTGGAAGAACGACGCCGTCGTCAGGCGCCGGCGCAGTGGCCCAGCCGCTCCCGCCGCCACCGGCAGGTCCGGCGCCCCTGCCGCCTCCAGCACTCCCAGCGTGTTGCGCACCACCTGTTCCAGCGTCACGTTCCCCGCCACACACGTGATCCCCACCAGCCGGAGCTCCGGCGAGCGCAGCGCCAACAACAGCGCCAGCGCGTCGTCAATTCCCGTATCGCAGTCCAGAAGCGTCGGGATGGCAATCCGACCCATGGGTGTACGCTGTGGAGGCTGCGTCGCGCGCGGTTGGTCAGCCGGCATCGGACCGCTAGTATAGGCGGGTGTGGGACACCCCCCTGGACAAGCTCCGGTCGTCACGCTTGCTCGCGCTGCGCATGCACGTCGCGCGCTACGTCGTGCGCGCCGGCGCGCGGCAGCGCACCGCCATCGCATTCCTGGACGGGGCCACGCTCGCAGCGCGCGGGTCGCTGATGCAGGAGCTCCTGGAAGCCGCCGGCGCTGCCTTCCCCCAGGTCGCTCCCGTGCCGGCAGCACCCGATACTGCCCTGCCCGTGGCAGACGTGCTCCTGTTCGGCCACGCCGGCCACACGCCCGCGGAAGTTGCCACCCAGGTGACGGCATCCGCCTGGTTTGCCAACCGGCCGTCGGGACCCACCGCAGCACATGAACCGCAAGTGTGGGCACTCGACGTCGATGTACTGCTCGTCGAACCCGGCCCCCAGCTCGTAGACAGCGTCGAGGCGCTGCTCCGTATCGTCATGCCTGAAGCCCTGGGCGCTAACGGCACGCCACCCTCACCGGACTTGGCGGTCCGCGTACTTCCCGGACCTGCCACCAAACCGCGGCTGGAATCGGGCCCGTCCCTCTAGGGAAGGGTGGCCGAAGGCCGGGTTAGGTCGCCTCCAGTCCCGCGATCTCACGGTCCAGGTCGGCGAGCGTCTCGTACTGCTCATTGGAGAGCTTGTAGCAGCGGTCGATGTATAGCTCGGCCAGTCGGCGGCCCGCCGCTCCCGGCCGCTGCGCGCCGGCCAGGAACTCGCCGATGCGGTACTTCTCCGGCAGGCGCCGGCCCAGCCGTTCCATCTTCTCCACCGTCGACCGCAGCAAGCCCCCGTCCGCGCCATCCATGGCATACCGCAGCTGCCCCGTCAGCTTGGCCAGCTCCCCGATCCGGTCGCGCTCGTCCATCAGCACCCACCGCAGCTCATCCTCGTCGGCTGCCGGATCACGCTCCACCTCAGGCACCGGCGCGGCGGCCACCGGCATCTGCTCGATCATCTGCCGATATCCCGTGGCGTACTCGTTGGCAACCTCGTGCGTGGCCAGCATCAGCCGCTCCGGGTCCGGCATCACCACGCCACCATCCAGCAGGTCGTCGCCCCGCAGGTCGGCCAGGCGGCGCACCGCCGCCAGCGCCTGCTCCGCCGTCTGCCCCGCCTCACCCAGCTGCTCCGGGATTGGAGGCAGCGCCGTCGCCGCCACCGCGGCCATCCCCTGCGGCAGCTGCCCCGCAAACGCCGGAGGGATGTACTTGGCCGGGTTGATAGCGATAGGCAGGACTACCACGTACGTCGCCAACACCTGGTCATCCGTGGTGCGGAAATAGAGCAGGGCATGGCCCCGCGGCCGGTCTGGATCGCCGCTCTCGAAACGAAGTGCCACGTCCTTGCTATTCTAAGCCCATGCCGCTCAAGGAGCAGTTGGAGTCCGACCTCAAAGAAGCGATGAAGGCGCGTGACCAGCGCCGCGTCTCCGTCGTGCGCATGCTGCGCGCCGCCGTCGCCAACTTCGACATCGCCCGCACCGACCGCAAGAACCCCCAGTTCGGCCAGCCCATCACTGAAGAAGACTACGTCTCCGTCGTGCGCAAGGAGCTCAACCAGCGACGCGAGGCACTTGAGTTCGCCCGCAAGGCCAACCGCCCCGACCTGATCGAGAAGGAAGAGGGCGAGCTCGCCATCGTCGAAACCTACCTGCCGCGCCAGCTCTCCAAAGAGGACATCCGCGCCGAAGTCGAGCCGCTGCTCGCCGAGCACGGGCGCGAGTTCAAGAAGGTGATGCCGCTCGCCGCCCAGCGCTTCCGCGGCCGCGCCGACGGCCGCCTGGTCAACGAAGTCGTCCGCGAACTGACCGGCGCCTAACGCCCCGGCCCCGCCACCACCCGTACCGTCTGGTCGTAGCGTGGCAGGTGCTTGCGCACCGCTGCGTTCACCTGCTCCAGTGTCAGGTTGTTGATAAGGTCGGGATACCGCTCGGCGTAATCTAACCCCAGCCCGAACAGCTCGATGTCCTGCATCAACCCCGCCACGCCGTCGTTCGTTTCTAGATGGAGGACCAGCGTTCCGGTGCTGTAGCTCTGCCCGCGCTCCAGTTCGTCCTCCGTCACCCCCTCATCCAGCAGGCGGTGCAGCTCGTACCGTATCGCCGCCAGTGCAGCGTCCACGTTGGCCGGGTTGATCCCGGCGCGCACCGCCCATGGGCCCGCGCCTAGTCCGGCGTCCAGCTCGCTGTGCACGCCGTACGCCAACCCCTTCGCCTCGCGCACGTTCTCCCCCAGCCGCCCCATCATGCCCAACCGCCCCAGGATCAGGTTGCCCATCCGCAGGGCGTGGTGGTCGTGATCATTGCGCCGGATCGCCGGCGCCCCCAACACAAGGTCAGACTGCGTCTTGCCGGGCACCACCACATCGTGCTGCGACGGCTCCGGCACCGGAGGATCGCCCACCGTCACCGGCGCCGCGCCAGCCGCATTCCAGTCCCCAAACGCCTCCTCCAGTCGCGCCACCACGTCCTCGAACACGACATCCCCCACCACCACGCAGAACGCGTCGCCCGGTCCGTAGTGCGCAGCGTGGAACTCCTCCAGGGCGTGGCGCGTCAGCCCCGGCACCGTCTCCTGGTACCCATGGCTGCGCAGCCGGTAGGGGTGCCCCTCCGGGTAAATCCGCTCGCGAAATTGCCGGTCCGCCACCGACCCGGTGTCGTTGTCCGCCTGGCGCAGCCCATTCAGCGTCTGCCCCTTGAGCTGCTCGATCTCGCGCTCCGGAAAGACCGGCCGGCGCACCACGTCCGCCATCAACTCCAGCGCCAGCGGCAGGTCTTCTTTGAGGCACCGCGACCACACCGACGTCAGGTGCCGCCCCGCCCCCGAAGACAGGCTCATCCCCGCCGCGTCAACCGCCTCGTTGATCTCCTCGAACGTGCGCGTCTTCGTCCCTCGCGTCAGACCGGACGCCGTCAGCGACGCCAGCCCCGCCCGCTCCACCGTGTCCAGCACCGGCGCCGCCCGCAGCCCCAACCGCACCATCGCCGATGAATGGGTGTGGTTCTCGCTCCCTAACACCACCAGCCCATTTGACAGCGTCACCCGCCGGATGTCCAGCCGCGGTGCCCTCCGAGGCTCAGCCATCGCACGGGATGAACCAGCCCACCGTCCGGTTCTTCTCCACCAAATACGTGCGCGCCACGCGCACCAGGTCCTCGGTCGTCACGCGCATCAAGTCGTCTAGGTACGTGTCGAACGCCCGCCAGCCCTGCGCCATCTCGTACTGCCCCAAGTAGCGTGCCTGGCTGGTGACCCCCTCGGTGCTGAACACGTGGCCGGCGCGCAGCTGGCGCCGCACCTTGGCCAGCTCGCTCTCGGCCACGCCTTCTTCGGCCACCTGCGCCAGCGCCGCTAGCGCTGCCGCCTCCAATGCAGGCGGCTCGGTCTCCGCGCGCGCCGTAGCGCTGAGCCGGAACAGGTACGGGTCCTTCGTCAGGGCCAGCCCTGCGCCCGCCGAGCTGGCCAGGCCGGTCACCACCAGCGCGCGGTACAGTCGCGCGCTGCGCCCCGCGCTGAGCACGGTCCCCAGCACAAACAGCGGCAGCCAGTCGGGATGCGCCGCGGCCGGCGCGTGGAACGCCACCGACAGCTGCGCCACCGGCCCCGGCCGGCGCACCGTCACGCGCCGTTCCCCCTCCTGTTCCGGCTCCACCACCCGCACCTCGGGCGCCTCTGGCCGCCGCGGGATCGCGCCGAACGTGTCCTCAACCATCTTCAGCAGCGTACCGGTATCGAAGTCCCCTACCGCCACCACCACCGCGTTGTTCGGCCCGTAGTGCGACTGGTAGTAGCCCCACAGGTCGTCGCGCGTCATGGAGCGCAGGTCGGTCTTGTAGCCGCTGATCGGCAGGCCGTAGGAGTGCGCCCGGAACGCCGCCGCCGTCAGCTCCTCTGACAGGTGGAAGGTGTGGTGGTTCTCGTTCCCCTCACGCTCAGAGATCACCACACCGCGCTCCAACGCCACCTCGGCCGGATCGAACAGTGAGTTCGCCATGCGGTCCGACTCGATGTCCAGCGCCAGCCGCAGGTGCTCACTGGGGAGTGTCTCGTAGTAATGCGTCCAGTCGAGCCAGGTGGCGCCATTGAAGACGCCGCCGTGCCGTGCGATCAGCTTGTCCACCGTGCCCTTGGGGAACGTGGTGGTCCCCTTGAAGAGCATGTGCTCCACCCAGTGGCTGATCCCAGTCAGCCCCGGCAGCTCGTTGCGACTTCCGGTGCGATACCAGATGAAGAAGCTGGCTATCGGCGTGCGGTGCACCTCGCGCGTCAGCACCACCAGCCCGTTATCGAGCCGGTGCTCCTGCGCCTGCGCCAACGCGGGCGCCGCTGCCGTCACCCGGTCATTGTACCGCCCGCCAACGCCCCCACTCCTCGTGTCCCTCTCCTATGGGAGAGGCACAGGCCGACGGCCAGGGTGAGGTCTATCCCGCCGTCTTGTGTTTAGGCCCGATCGCCGCGCCGGGCGCCGCCGGCTCCAGGTCCCAGGCAGCGGTTGCGCGATTGCGCCCGGTGCCCTTGGCCATGTAGAGCGCGCGGTCGGCCTCGTGGATCAGCGCCGCGGGGTCGGACATGCCGGCGGTGTAGCCCGCGATGCCGATGCTGACCGTGCAGTGGATCGAAAACGCCTCGCCACTCTCCGACTCCATACGGTGCAGCGGCGCTACCGCCACCGCCTCACGCAGCTTCTCGGCCACTCTCAGCGCGCCGTCATGGTCGGTCTCCGGCAGCACCGCGATGAACTCCTCGCCGCCGTAGCGCGCAGTGATATCGGTAGCGCGGGTCTGGTTCACCATCAGCAGGGCCACGGAGCGCAGGATCTCGTCACCCACCTGGTGGCCGTAGCTGTCGTTCACCGACTTGAAGAAGTCGATGTCTACCATTAGCACCGCCAGCGGCCGGCCGTGGCGCTGGGAACGCTGGAATTCGGTGACCAGCCGGTCCTGGAAGTAGCGCCGGTTGTATAGGCCCGTGAGCGGGTCCCGCACGGAGAGCTCCTCCAGCCGCCGGTTGACCTGCTCCATCTCCGCCACGTACGCGTCCACGCGCTGCTGTGACGCGCGCTCGTACAGGTCGGTGAACTCGTTGACCGCGTTGGTGACGCACGTGCGCACGCGCCACAGCGCCATTGCCAGCCGGTCGGCTTCCGCAAAATGCTCGGCGGCCAGCGGCCACACGGCCGGCTCCACCGCGAGGAACTTGCGTGCCACTTCGGAACAGCGGAACCCTTGATTGACCCGCGCGCGTACTTCTTGATCGACGAATCGCCGGATCTTGGAATAGTCGCCGGTCCCGATCGCAGCCTCGTAGCCTTCCAGGCACTGGCGGCAATCGGCCTCGAGCTCCGCCAGCGGCTGCTCGACGTACGCGGGTGTATCACCCGTCTTGAGCTCTTGCGCCCATTGCGCCACGATCGCATCCGCGGTCTCCCGCAGCAGCGCCGCCAGCTCCCGGTCTACTCCGTGCGCCGACGTGCGCGCTAGTGTGGTCGTCACGATCATCCGCCCTCCAGGCGTTTCAAGGTCGCAATCCCACTCCGCCTGCGGCGGGCCGCCGGTAGGGACAAGCCGCGGCCAAGTAGGACTTTCTATTGATAAGCGATGGTATCCCGTCTGGTCCGTAGTACGCCGGTACCAGAATAGAAGTACTACTAGGGACTTCACCACCGGCCGCGTGCATACGCTCTGCACAGCGTGATAGGCCCGCGGTTCATCGTCCCTGTGCTCCTGGCGGCCGCGCTGGCGCTTGGCAGTATCCAACACGCGGCAGCGCAGGCCACCCCGCCAGGTACCCGCATACCCGCGCCATCACCTACACCGGAGCGCGACTGGGACCTGCCAACTGGCCACTTCTACACCCAGGCCGGTGGTGGCGCTGGCGGCTACACCATCGCCGACGAGAATGGCATCACGTTCTGGTCGGCCTACCGCGGACTCGGCGGCGTCGAGGCTCTGGGCTACCCCGCGTCGCGCCGGTTTCTGCTGGACGGGTTCGTCTACCAGGTTACGCAGGCTGCCTTGCTGCAGTGGCGCGCCGACCGCGGTGCTGCGGTGCTCGGCAACACCTTCGAGCTGCTGCAGGCCGCGGGTCGCGACGAGTGGCTGGAACGCGCCAAGGGTATTCCACGTCCTGTGGTTGACGACGGCTCCACCAGCTACGACGACGCCGTGCGAATCCGGCTGGCGTGGCTGACCGAGCCGGCCATCCGAGCGCGGTTCCTTACCAACGTCACACCTGGCGGACGCTCAGCATGGTCTGAGCGAGACGCCATCGAGCTGTACGGCCTGCCGATGAGCCGTCCGGAGCGCTTTGGGCCGTTCGTCACCCAGCGCTTCCAGCGCGTGGCGTTTCAGCTCTGGGTGGATCCAGTCCCTGGGATGCCCGCGCCGGGCAGCGTCACCGCCGTCCTGGGTGGCGATCTCCTTAAGGAAGCGGGGCTCGTGAGCGGCGCTGCCGCCACGCCGCACAGCCCGGCGGCGCTGGTGGACCGGCCCGTCGCGCTCGGCGCCACACCCGCGCCCACTCCCCCTTCTGTTGCGGCCTCTCCAACGCCGTCTCCGAGCGCCCAGCAGCGCGCGACCCAGACCGCTATCGCAGCGGCCACCACACCACCCACCGCGACCACTCGCCCCCCCGCCCGCACCTCCCCCGTGGCGACAGCCCGCGCCGGCACGCTGCAGTCTCTGGACGGCACGCTCTCCGAGTACAGCATCTCGCTACCGCAGATCAGCGCGAAGCTCGGCACGGTCCGCTTCGTCGTGTCCAACACCGGTGTACTGCGCCACAACCTGCGCGTGCTGGGCGGTGGCGTTGACCGCAAGACCCCCGACCTGCGCCCGGGCCAGTCTGGCCAGGTTGACGTGACGTTCGTCGATCCCGGCGAATACACCGTCTACTGCGATATAGGTGACCATGAGGCGCTCGGCATGACCCTCAGCTTCAGCGTGACTCCATAAGCGGGGCCATCACATCATGGCAGGCGTATTCGTTCACAGACACGCAGGCGCCATGGGTCGTACGATGGCGCTGCCGGCACACACCGCACGAGGATATCGATGAGCACGCTTCTCACCCGCGCCCTGAGCCGTGGCGCCATGTTGGCCGCCGGCGCCACCGCGCTCCGCGCGACCGTGGCAGCTGCGGCCGGCTCTCGCAACGGGCAGCAGACCGCGCTGCTCTCCGAACGCGACAAGGTCGCCCACCTGCTGCGCCGTGCCGGGTTCGGATACTCGCAGGCCGAGCTCGACGAGTACGCGAAGCTAGGGGTCAATGGCGCAGTGGACCGCCTGCTTGCGTACGATCAGGTAGCGGACACCGCACTGGACCAGCGCCTGGAGCAGGCTAAGCTAAACCTCTACAACACCGGCGACTTGCAGCGTTGGTGGCTGCTGCGCATGCTGTACACACGGCGCCCGCTCCAGGAGAAGATGACCCTCTTCTGGCACGGTCTGCTTGTTAGCGGCACCGGCAAGGTGGGCATCCAGCAGCCCAAGGCAGACGCTCCGCCGGACGCCCCCAAGCCCCTGCACCACATGCTCAACCAGAACGTGTTCTTCCGCGAGAACGCGCTGGCGGATTTCGGACGGCTGCTCAAGGGCATCTCAAGGGATCCGGCGATGGTGATCTACCTTGACAGCAACCAGAACCGCAAGGGCAAGCCCAACGAGAACTACGCCCGCGAGCTGATGGAGCTGTTCACGCTGGGCATCGCCGGCCCGGACGGCTCTCCGAACTACTCCGAGCAGGACGTGCGCGAGGCGGCGCGCGCCTTCACCGGCTGGGGGCTCAACCGCGAGCAGGAGTTTGCCTACAACGCAGGCCAGCACGACGGCGGTCAGAAGACCATCTTCGGTAAGACCGGCCCGTTCAACGGGGATGACGTGATCGGCCTGATCCTGCAGCATCCGTCATGCGCGTACTATCTCTCCAGGCGCATGTGGCAGTTCTTCGCGTACGACGCCCCCACGCTGGAGACGCTGCGCCCAGTCATGGACGCATTCAAGGCCACCAACGGCAGCGCCTCAGCTATGCTGCGCGCCATCTTCACCCACTCTGCCTTCTACTCGGAGCTGGCGTACCGCGCGGTGCCCAAGTCGCCGGTGGAATACCTCGCTTCGTTCGGCCGCGCGTTGGAGCTCGACACCAACGCCACCGGCTTCCAGAGCAGCGCGCAACGCATGGCCCAGACGCTGTTCAACCCGCCCAACGTGGCCGGCTGGCCGGGCGGAGCGCAGTGGTTCAACTCCACTACGTGGCTAGAGCGCCTAAACCAGCTGAACCGCGTCATCACCATCCGCAAGGACACCAACACCCAGCCGGTGGACCTCTTCGGCATGCTGCAGCGCAGTTCGCTGGACTCCCCAGAGAAGGTGGTGGACCATTTCTTGAAGCTGTTGGTGGACGGCCAGGTGCGCCCGGAGCAGCGCCAGACGCTCATCGACTATGTGAAGGAGGGCAACCTCTGGCCCAAGCCCGGGGTGCAACTGAAGGCCAGTGATGCCATCGTCGATCGCAAGGTGCGCGGCGTGGTCTACCTGATAGCCGCTATGCCTGAGTTTCACCTCGCGTAGAGACCGCTCGAGTCATTCGCACAGTCGCCGAGTACCACCGCGCGCCGCACACTCGCACCTAAGGAGTCAGCAACGTGTCCATGCTCTCGCGCCGCATCTTCATCCAGGATGGCTTCAAGGTCGTCTCGCTCGGCCTGGCCATGCCACACGTCTTTACGCGCGCGGTGCAGGCCGCCGGCATGGAGGCAGGGCGCGACGCCAGCGTGCTCAATTCGCCGGACCAGCAGTCCAATGATCCGTTTGCCAAGCGCACGCTGATCGTGGTGCAAATGGCCGGCGGCAACGATGGCCTCAACACGGTGGTCCCCTACAACGACAGCGTCTACCTCCAGAACCGCAAGAACGTAGGCATCCCGGAAGACCAAGTACTCAAACTCGATGACCGGTTCGGGCTGCACCCGGCGATGGGCGGCATGAAGGGCTTGTGGGATGACGGCAAGCTGGCCATCGTGCACGGAGTGGGTTACCCGCAGCCCAGCTTCTCGCACTTCCGCGCCATGGATATCTGGCAGACCGCCAACCCGGAGGGCAAGGCCAATGAGGGTTGGCTGGCCAAGCTGGTCAAGGGCGCGGTCGACCGGCGCGGCCACCCATTTGCCGGGTTCGCGGCCGGCGGCACGTTACCGCCCGCGCTGATGTCACCAGACTATCCCATCCCCGCGGTGAACAGCGTGGACAGCTACAAGCTGCTGCCCGACCCGCGCTTCGCAGCGGACGCCGCCGCGCGCCAGAACGCGCTGGTGAAGCTGTACCAGGGGTATCCCGGCGGAGCGCCGTTTGCGCAAGTGCTGCAGAGCACCGAAGAAGGCGCGCTCTCCAGCATCGACCAGCTGCAGAAGGCGCACGCCGGCTACAAGCCGGCCGTCGAGTACCCCAAGGACGGCTTCGGCGCCGGGCTCAAGCTGCTGGCTGAGACCATCACCGGCAACCTGGGCGTCAAGGTAGGCTATGTCACCATCGGCGGGTTCGACACGCACTCGAATGAGAAGAACCAGCACCAGCGGCTGCTGCAGAGCCTCTCGGACGGCCTGAAAGCGTTCTGGGACGACCTGACCGCGCAGGGCAAGGCCGATGACGTGATGATCATGTCATGGTCGGAGTTCGGTCGCCGGGTCGCGGAGAACGGCTCCAATGGCACCGACCACGGCACGGCGGGGCCGCAATTCATCATTGGTAACGGCCTCAAGGGCGGCCACTGGGGCGAGCCCGTCAACCTGAACAACCTGGATAAGGGCAACCTGACCTTCACGACTGACTTCCGGTCGGTCTACGCCACGGTGATGGACGGCTGGCTCGGGGCGCCGGCCGAGAAGCTGCTAGGAGCGCGGTTCAATTCGCTGGGGTTCCTTGGCTCCGGCAGCGCGATGTGACGCTGCTCCTCCCAGCGGGGCAAGAAATCGCCCAGGTGGGGCTATACTCGACAGCGGGAGCGAGTGAGTGGGCGTCGTACCAGGACTGAGCGGGACACCGAGCATGCCCGGCATGGGCGGCATGGCGGTGCCCGGCGTATTTGACAGCACTGCCGTATTCATCCGGCCGCAGGAGTGGACCGACGTGCTGTCGCAGGCCTACCGCATCTCCGCACGGCAGGCGGGCCAGCTGCTGCGCGCCGCATCGGACGAATCGGCGGCCAGCGGTGAGACCAGTGACCTGCTTGGTATCTGGGACCGCGCGTGCCGCGCGTGCGACCGCTACATCGTGCGCCGCGAGTTCGCCGTCGGCATCATGCTTGGCTACTACCGCTGGCACACGCGCACCGACGGGGCGGAGGAGCTGGCCCCCACAGCGCTAGCCCAAACCGCCGGCCTGCGACGCATCTGCGAGGACATCGACGCCGCCATCGACGCCGCTTTCGACTCGGAGACCGAGATCGAAATCGAGAGCGATCCCTGGCCCATGTCCTGACGCCGGAAGCGCTGGACACGTGGAGGCGTTAGCCGCACGTTCAGGTACTGCGTCATAGCGAGGCCACGCGTGGCAGTGGTATCGTGTGGCCGCGTCGGGGCAGTGGGGGGACGTTGTGGTACAGAAGGTTGAAAAATGAGCACGGAGACCAGCGTGCCGGCCCCAGCGGCGGCGTCCGCGGAAAACGGCACAAGTGACGGCGCAGCCACGGCAGTCGCGCCGGCCCCCTCAGCCAAGACGGTGCTCGTCGAGGCGCCGGACGAAGCCAAGGCGCGCGCTGCCGCCGCCGGGCAGCTCGGGGTGCCTGAGACCCAGTTGGAGCTGCGCGTCGTGTCCCGCCACAAGCGAGGGCTGTTCGGCCTAGGTGGTGAGGCGGTGACATTTGAAGTCACCTGGCGGCCGCAGCCAGCCCGCCCGGCGGCGACACAGAAGCCGCTGCCACCGCAGGATGAGCCCGCCAGAGTCGAGTTCACATGCGAGCGGGGCCGGCTGTCGATCGCCATTCACCGGCCGCAGGGTCGCGGCCGGGCAACCGACATCACGGTCATCGACAAGCTCACCCAAGGCTGGCCACTGGACGCGCGCGATGAAGCGGTCATCCAACAGGCGCTTCGCAGCATGGATGGACGACCGCGCGTCTTCGCCACCATCAGCCCGTCGGTCGCGCCGCCGGAAGGCGCCGCCGCAGCGGTACGTGTCGCCAAGGACGAGTTCACCGCGTGGCTGATTCCCTGGAACCCGGTTGCGCTTGATGCTGCCCAGCTCTTTGACCTGATCGGCGGCGCCGGAATAGTCGAGGGTCTAGACGAGGAGCTGGTGGAGCGCCTGGCGGGTAAGGTGCTCGACCACCCCGTCGTAATCGCCAGGGGGCAGCAGCCCAAGGACGGCAAGGACGCATCGATCGAGTTCGTGTTCGAGGCGCTGCTCGACGAGAAGGCGAAGGAGAAGGCGGAAGCCGTTCAGAAGGACCGCGTGGACTTCCGCGAGATGGGTGCGGCGGCGCCCAGCAGCGTGCAGCCCGGCGACGTGTTGGCGCGCAAGGTGCCGTCCGTCCCCGCCCAAGACGGCTTCACTGTGAAGGGGAAGCCAATCCCTGCCAAGAAGGCCAAGGAAGTAGAGCTGAAGCGCCTGGCGGGCCAGAACACCCACGTCAGTGAAGACGGCAGCGCCATCGTCGCCGCCACAGGCGGGCAGGCCAGCCGCGTCGGTGAGAAGATCGCCGTGATGCCGATCCACACCGTGGACGGAGACGTGGACTTCAAATCCGGCAACGTCTACTTTGAGGGCAACCTACAGATCCGGGGCGGCGTCAAGCCCGGCTTCAAGGTGACCGCCACCGGCGCGGTACAGGTGGGCGGCACGCTGGAGGGCGCCACCATCGAAGCCGGTGGCGACGTGACGATAAATGGTGGTGTCGTGGGCCAGAAAGAAGGCGTCATCCGCGCGGGCGGTGCCGTATCGGCGCGCTTCGTCCAGGAAGCTGATATCCACGCAGGTGGGTCAGTGACCGTGGCCAGTGAGATCCGCGAGAGCACCGTCATCAGCGAGACTAAGGTGACCGTGGGTGGCCAGGGACGCATCGTCGGTGGACTGGTGCGCGGCCGCGACGAAGTGGAAGCCAGGATCGCCGGCTCGCCATCCGCGACGCCGACCACTATCCAGGCCGGCTGGGGCGAGCAGCTCGAGGTCGAAGTCGGCGACGAAATGCGCATTCCCCGAATTGCCATTCGCAACGACGTGCAGCCGGGAGTGCTGCTTACGGTCGCCGGTGCGTCGCAGCGCTTCACCCGCCAGCAGGTTGGCGGCGTGTGGCGCGAAAAAGACGGCAAGCTACTCTACTCCGCCAGCTAGGGTCGGCCGTATCAATCCAGCCGGTTAGGATCGACGGCCTCAGGTTTTGGGCACGCAGGCCATGCTATGGTGCCGGCTGTGGACGCCAGCGCCGCCGTTGCGGCCGGTAGTGCCGCCGTCGAATCGGCGGCACACTTCCGGCATGACCAGGTGCTGGCGGATATCGCGCGTTTCGCGGGGTCGTCGCTCGACCTCGAAGAGGTGTTGGAGCGGATCGTCGAGCGCGCCGCGGCGCTGACCGGGGCCGACCGTAGTAGCATCTGGCTGTTGGACCGGGCCGGCCGCAAGTTGCTGCCGTCTGCACTGTTCGGCATGGACCGGCAGTTCACAGACGACTGGAAGGGTCGCCCGCTCGACGTGGCGGCGGAGCCGCTCAGCCGTGACGTCATCGAAAACAGCGTGCCGGTTGTGGTCGAGGACGCCCAGGCCGACCCGCGCACCGATAAAGCGTCGGTTGAGTTCTTCGGCGACAAGAGCATCCTAGTCGTGCCGATGGCGCGGCGCGGACGCGTGATAGGGACGCTGTACGTCAACCACGTCCAGCGTGCCTATGCGTTCACCGCGGAGGACGTGGACACCGCGGTGGTGATCGCCAGCCAGGCCGCCGTGGCAATTGACAACGCTCGCCTGTACGGCGAAGCACGGCAATTGGCCGACCAGCTGCGTCGATCGTTCCGCCACGCGGGGGAGGCGCTTGCCGCTGCCGTTGACGTGCAGCGAAACCTGGAGCTGCTGGTGCAGCTGGCGATGGAAACCGTGGGCGCTGATGGCGGGACGCTGGAGTTGCTCGCGGAAGACGGCCGCGGCACAGAGACGGTGGCCGGTGCGGGCGCCCCCACGCGCGACGGCTGGCACCGGGCGCGCTTTCCGCTCGCGGCCGAAGGTGGCGCACTGAGGGCGCTGGAGCTGTGGCGAGAGGCGCCGGACTTCGACGACCAGGAGCGCTCGCTGTTGGCGGCGTTCGCTGGCCACGCACGGTCTGCCATCGAGCACGCGCGCCTCTATGCGTCACTACACGAGGAGCGCGAACGAGCCCGCCAGGCTGAGAAGACCCAGGAGGACTTCGTATCCATGGTGTCGCACGAGCTGCGGACGCCACTCGCACTGATCAAGGGTTACGTGTCTACGCTCCTGCGGCCACCAGTCCCGCTCTCTCCAGAGCGCACGCATCGCTTCGTTGAAGGCATCGAGACCGCCGCGAGTCGCCTGCAGCGCCTGATCGATGACTTGTTAAGCGCCGCGCGTCTTGAGAACGACCCCTTCGAGGGCACCCCCCGGCCGGTCGAAGCGCGCGCGCTGGTGCAGCGGGCAGTGAGCGCGGCGGGGATGCTCGCCAACGGCCGAGAGATCAGCGTCGAGTTGCCGGACACCGAGCTCTGGTTTCTTGGCGACCAGGACCAGTTGGGGCAGGTGCTGGAGAACCTGATCGTCAATGCGCTCAAGTATGCGCCGGGCGACACCCCGGTCCACGTGCGTGCTAAAGTGGTAGACGAACGGACCCGCCTCTCCGTTCGTGATGCGGGACCCGGCATCCCGCAGGACTCGATTGAGCGCATCTTCGAGAAGTTCTTCCGGGTCACGGGCGATGCAGAGAGGAACGGCGTGCAGCAGGGGCTGGGGCTTGGTCTCTACATTTGCCGGCGCATCGTCGAGGCGCACGGCGGTTCCATCTGGGCGGAGAACGTGCCTGGGGGCGGCAGCGCGTTCCACGTCGAGCTGGCCACTCGATCTTGATGCATGTACTGGGGTCGACAGCGCGCATAGCAAGCGACACGTCACGGCTACGCCCGTGAAGGCGACGCTTGACATAGCGCACGAGTGGTGTACTGTGGAAGTGAGGACTCGAAGGAGAGTCGGGGCAATGAACGAGCCTTTCCACACCAACAGCGGCAGTGTCGCCGTCGCCGAGGGCAGTAGCGAAGCAGAGGCGCCAGGCGCCAGCCCAAACAGGGGACGTGTACTGGTGGTAGAAGATGAGTTTGGCCTGGCCGAAGTCCTCTCGCTGCACCTGGAAGGCGCCGGGTACGAGACGGTGGTCTGCCACTCCGGGTTGGCAGCTCTCTACGAGCTGGACCGCGGGCACTTCGACCTGGTGCTGCTCGACCTCAACTTGCCTGAGATCTCCGGGTTCCGATTGATGCAGCTGCTCAAGCAGCGCACAGACACGCCGGGGCTCGCTGTGATGGTCATCACAGCGCTAAGCTTTCAGGAGGCTGAGGATGTTGTTCGCGGCGGCGCAGACGACTTCATCACCAAGCCCTTCGCACCGGAAGCGGTGCTCACACGCGTGGAGCGCCTGCTCGCACGCCGCCAGTAGCCTGCCTGTCCCATACGCCTTAGCCGCCCCTTGCCGCTGAGACCCGAGTGCCAGCGGCGCTTGGCCACCGGCAGTCAGGTCTCAGCGGCGTGAAGCCGGCAGCGACCTTCATGAGGTACACTTTGTACCTGCTGCGTGCGACTGCACGCGCACGGTGGCCGTAGCTCAATGGCAGAGCACTGGATTGTGGCTCCAGTGGTTGAGGGTTCGAGCCCCTTCGGTCACCCCACCCCGACTCTAGGGGTCGCGGGGAGTAGCTCAGCCTGGCAGAGCACCACGTTTGGGACGTGGGGGTCGGAGGTTCAAATCCTCTCTTCCCGACCAACAACGAGCACCCGCGCAGCGGGCGCGCAGGCGTTAGGGCGCGCAGCGCCATCCTCAGTAAACGAGGACACACCGCGTCCGCAGGGCGCGCAGCGCCACCCTTGCAGAGAGCACCCGCGGAGCGTCTGAAGAGCGTTAGGGCCGCGCACCCGGCCAGCGACCGCCGGGCGACTGCGGACGGTCTGAGCCGGCACCACGCGCATTCAGCAGGTGCGTAATGTACGAGCTCAGGATGACGTAGCCCCAGGCCGTGCACGTAGCGGCGATGATGCCGCTGCCAAGGCCATACCCATCGGTGACTCGCCAGTAGATCGCCCACCAGAGCGCCACCGCCAGCACTGCTTGCACCGTACGTTCCCGCCAGGCGCTGCGCAGCCGCGCGAGTCGCTCTCTCACCTGCATTCGTGATTGCTCGCGGTAACGTTACGCGACAGCGCGCTCCACGTCAACCGGCCGTCAGTTAGGCGCAGGCGCTCCCGGAAAAACTCGGTCGGGCGTCGCGTAGAAAAAGGCATCATCAGGGGCATGCTCGGTGAGTGTCAGCGCCTCATCCAGCCGTACGGGCTGATTGTCCCAAATGATGACGTGAAATGGCGCGGCGGTATGGCGGCGCAGCGAAGCTAGAAGCTGCGCCTTGCTGAGTCGCCGAAGCAGAGGTGATCCCATACGTGCGTTCTCGCGCCGGCGCCAGGGCCAGCAACCATCCAGCCACATGACCGAGCCAGGGCGGTACTAGTGTAGGTGGACGATGCGGATGCTACGTGTGCGCCCGCCGGGTGTCAACCAAACAGGAGGCTTTGGGGATAACGACGCACCTGAAGTCCTCGCGGCAGGGGATCCTGTCACCCGGCGGGGCTCAACACACGCGCGCAGGGCAGATCAGCCGAGACACGTGTGGTATTGCCGTATTGTAGAGTAACTTGCTAGATTTCCTCTACAATAGCCAGTGGGAGCACGTAGCGAACAATGGGCGCGGCTGAAGGATCGGGAGGGGCGGCGGGGCCGGCACACGGAGCAGCATCAGGGCAGGTAGCGCTGCTCCATGCGCGGCTATTGGGCGGTACTGCAGCGGTGGCGCAGTTGTGGTTCCACGCAGCGGTGTTGGACAAGTATCGCGGCGTGGCAGGAGCCAGTGTGCTGCGAACAGACACCCTGGGCCGCGTCAAGGTGGCGGGGTGGAGCCTCGACTTCGGCATTGCCTGTACGCCGGGCGACACAACCGCTGGTGCCCTGATCCACGTCTCGCTTGGCGAAGCGCAGGCACGCATCCCAGAGGCAGAACGCCAGCACTGGGCGGCGCACGCCGTGACCCTGCCGGCAAGCGCGAATTACCTCACACTGCAGCTCTCGCGCGGCACATGTATTGACGACGGCGAGCTGCGGCCCTGGTAGACCAAAGGAAAGCGACATAATGGCGGCAAGCAACGGAAAGTACGCGAACGAGGCAGCGCTGGTCAGCACCGAGTGGGTGGCGAGTCACCTGGACGACCCGAACGTGCGGCTGGTCGAAGTTGATGTGGATACCACAGCCTACGAGCAGGGACACGTCCGCAACGCCGTGGGCTGGAATTGGCAAACGCAGCTGGGCGACCCGGTGCGGCGTGATATCCCCGGCAAGGAAGATTGGGAGAAGCTGCTCTCAGACTCCGGGATAGGCAACGACACGAAGATTGTCTTCTACGGCGACAACAACAACTGGTTCGCCACGTTTGCCTACTGGGTGGCGCAGCTCTACGGACACAAGAATGCTGCGCTGATGAACGGCGGGCGCAAGAAGTGGGAGCTGGAGAACCGCGAGCTGGTGACCGATGTGCCCCAGCCGCAGCGGACAACCTACCGCGCGAGCGAGCAGGACACAGGCCTGCGCGCCCTTCAGCATGAGGTGCGCCAGCACATCGCGGCGCCGAGCGCTGCGCTGGTCGACGTGCGCTCCCCCGCCGAGTACAACGGCGAAGTGATCGCGCCGCCGGGCATGAGCGAGACCGCGCAGCGTGCCGGGCGCATACCGGGCGCGGCGAATATTCCGTGGGCTCAGACCGCAAATGAGGACGGCACCTTCAAGTCGCCGGAGCAGCTGGTGGCGCTGTATGGCCCCAAGGGCATTGACGCACAGAAGGACATCATCACCTATTGCCGTATTGGCGAGCGCTCCAGCCACACCTGGTTCGTGCTCAAGGAGCTGCTGGGTTACCCGAAGGTGCGCAATTACGACGGCTCCTGGACCGAGTGGGGCAGCATGATCGGTGCGCCGATCGAGAACCCAACCGCAGCGAAATAGCGCCGGCGCTTTGCGCAACACGCGGAAATAGAAGAGGGCCCCCTCAGACGAGGGGGTCCTTCTACGTTGCGGCCGTCGCACCCGGCTGGGCGCGACGGAGCCGTCTACCTGCTGCCGTATCGGGCGAACGAGTCGGTCAGGTGGGAATCGACCTTAGCCTTGGCTTCCTTCAGCGCGTCGGGGACAGACTTCTCGCCCCTCCAGACCGGCGCCAAGGCGGTATCGACCTCTGTACGGATGGGGCCGAAGTCGGCCATGATCTGGTTGGGCCCGATCTGCGTGTGGGGCGCCGCACCCTCGACCACCTTGCGCACGTCCGCGAGCGGCTGCTTGAGCGTCTTACTGGTCTTAACCCACTCCTCCAGCAGCGACTTGAGCACCGGCTGGAAGGAGAACTGCACCAACGCACGTTGCCCCGGCTCGGACACATTCCACTTGATGAAGGACCACGCCGCTTCCTTGTTCTTGCTCTCCTTGGAGATCACGAGCGGGTTGACAAAGTTGATGTTCTTGTTGTCCTTTTGACGTGGCGCGGCGGCCACTCCCCACTCCACCGTCGCGGTCTGGTCGATGGTGGGCCATTCCGAGCCAGTGTCGTAGAGCATCGCCAGGTTGCCGCGCGCCAACATCGTGCGGTAGACGCTCCCGCTGATGCCGATCGCCGCGCCTTCGGTCTCCAGCGGCCAGACGCGCTGTTTGGTGATCAGGTCGGCCTGCGCCTGCATCGCGGCCTGGACCTCAGGCGAGCCGATGTTGCTCTGCTTGGCGATGCCCTTCTCGTAGTGCTCCTTGGTAAAGAAGTCGCCGCCAAAGAGGTACGCCATGCCCCACGTGCGCGGCTGCGCGCCCGCCGCGAAGCCCCAGATATTGCGGCTGGGATCGGAAATCTTGCGCGCAGCCTCGACCATCTTGTCCCAGGTCCACGTCTTGTCCTCCCAGTCCACCGGCGGCGTCTGGAGCCCCGCCTGCTGGAAGAGCTGCTTGTTGTAGTAGATGAACGTGGCGAATCGGGAATTGAAGGACAGGCCGTACAGCTTGCCGTCCTTCTTCCATGCGTCGTGGATATTGGCGAAGAACTGCCCCATGTCCAGCTTATCGCGGTTGACGAAGCTCTGCAGCTCGCCAAGCATGCCCTTGACGTAGTAGTCGCCGAAGCCGCTCTGTCCCCAATGGGTCCACACGTCCGGGGGAGTGCCGCCGGCTTGCAGCGCCGTGAGCTTCGGATCGAACTCTGCAGCGGCGGCGACCGTGTCCAGGCTGACGGTGACCGAAGGCTGCGCCTCCTTGAACGCTGTGACAGCCGCCTGCTCCCACTGCAGCTCAGCGCCGCTGGCGCGCATGAACCAGTTGACGTTGCCGGACACTGTCTTGGGCGCCGCGCCCGCTGCACCCCCCGTATCCCCACCGCTGCCTCCGGCGCCGCACGCCGCGGCGAGCACACCGAGGCCGCCGGTCAAGGCCGCTGTTCCCGCCATGCCGGTCATCGCAAACCGGCGCCGGGTAATCCCAAAATTCGGTTCCATGTTGCTGTGCCTCCTAGCTGCTGTGCCTATCAAGAGTAAGCCTCCACGCTCGCCGCGGCGGTCCTGGAGCGCGCGCCACAGGTCCACCGCACATTGAGCTCCATCGGAAAACGCTGGCTACGCTCGTCGCCTGTCACTGTCTCGGCGCGCACCAGCTTTAGCAACAGGCGGGCCGCCGCCTGCGCCATCTCGAACTTGGGCGCGGTGACCGCCGTCGCCGGCATCCCCGGCACGCCCTGCGCCTCGCGTGCTTCCGGGTCTTCGTCGCCGACTACCAGTGCCAGGTCGTCGGGTACGCGCACGCCGCAACGTGCGATTGCGCGTGCGGCCGCAGGGCCCAGCGTATAGCTGAATACCACCAACCCGGCGTCCGAACCGCCACTACCCTCCTGCCTGGGCGCTGAGAGCAGGGTGCGCAGCAGGTCGGCCGTAGCGAGTTCGGGGTCGCCGCTCACCGAAGCAAAGCGCACGAGACCAGATTCGGGACGCCGGCCGGCGGCGCGCAGGGCGTCACGAAACCCCGCGAGCTCGGGACGCTCATCGGCCGGAACGCCGCCGGGATACGCGGCGGTGAGCAAACCCAGGCGACTGCGACCCTGCGCCAGCAGGTGCGCCGCCGCCAGCCCGGTCCCCTGGCGACGGTCGGCCGCTACCCACGGAAGGTGCGGGTGCTCGCGGTTGAGGAGCACACACGGCTGCCCCAGGTCGGCGATCTCCGCCAGATGATCCTCCGCTAAGCAGGTGTCCATAAGTTTGGCATGGCGCTTAGGCAGCCGCGGGGAGCATGGCGGCGAGCGGGTGCGGCGCGGTGAAGCGGCGGGTG
>CADCTC010000307.1 GCA_902805635.1 uncultured Chloroflexota bacterium | reverse complement strand
GCTAGGCCCCTCGGCGGCGGCGCGGGCACGTCCGCGCTCGAGCAAAGCGGGCACGTAATCGACGCCGGTCACCTCGCACAGGCGGCGCGCCGCGGCGATGGCGGTGTTGCCGCTGCCGGTGGCGACGTCGAGCACGCGCTCGCCGGCGCGCAGGTCCACGGCGTCACACAGCCGCTCGCTGACGGGCACGATGAGCGCGGCGATCGCATGGAAGTCGCCGGAGGCCCAGGTCTGCTGTTGGCGGCCCTTGACGGCGGCGTAGTCGGGGGTGGGTGGGGCCTTGTTGGATTAGTTGCTAGCTGGTACGGCGGCGCAGGTAGAGACCGGCGCCGAACATGGCGGCCACCGCGGCGGCAGCCATGGCGGCCAGGATTGGCGATCCGCCCGGGTCGCCGGTGCGCGGCAGTGCGCGGGGCAGTTGCGCCGGGGTCTGGTCGGTGGCGACGGTCGTGACCGGATCGCCCTGGCGCAGCAGAAAGGTGACGGCGACGAGCGCAGTGGTGGCCGTCACGTTACCGGCGGCGTGGATGTCGCCCGGCCGCTCGATCCACAGGTCGCCGGGACGATACACGGTCTCGCGCCCGGCGCTGCGAACGGTCATCTCGCCTTCGGTGACGACGACGAGCGTCAGCCCACCGTGCGAGTGGAGGGGAGTCCGATCCATGGGAACCAGGAACGGGGTCTGGGCGTCCTCCGTCACGCCGTGCGTCTGTGTGCTGAGTCCCGCAATTTGGTAGAACGGGCCCGTTGATGGCGGTCTATTCGGGCGTCGCGGTAGCCTACGAAGACCGCTTCTCGAAGCGCGCAGAACGGCTCACGGACGATGACCACCGGCGCCTGCTCGAGTTCATAGGCAAGCTGTGCGCGAACCCGGAGTCGCCGGGGCTGAGCATGGAGCGCTTGCGGGGGAGAGCAGCGGATCTCTGGTCGGCGCGCCTCTCTCGGGACCTGCGCGTGACCCTACGGCGCGATGGGTTGCGCTTCACCCTCGTGGACGCGGGGCACCACGACGCGGTCTACCGCGGCGCTGGGCAGATGGGTGGCGGCCGAGGCCCAGGTTCCGCTGGAGTGCCCACCCCGACCATCTCCGCGACAACTGATGGTGGCAGAACACAGGCATCACCGGGGACGATTGCCGGCGAAGTGCACACGAGGGATGGCGGTGCGGAGGCGGCACGCCCCAGCCTCACCGACTACGGTCACCCGGCCCCTGATGCCGGCCGGCCGGTCGAATCCGCCCAGCCGCCACCGAGCGACCCGGTGTCGGCGTTGCGGGACAAACAGGCATTGCTCGCCGCGGGATTGCCACCGGCGTGGGCGGAGACCATCTGCGCGGCCCCCGTGATGGAGACGGTCTACGCCGCCTACGACCAGATTGCGCGCGAGGTGTCGCCCGACGCGGCCGAAGCCCACAACGTCGCTTCCCTCTGGCAAGGGGGTGGAGGAGCTCACGCGCGAGCTGGAGCGGGTGATGTCCTTGGAGGAGGTCACGACCATCGATCAGTTCAGAGATGCGCGCGCCGCCCCGAAGCGCTTCTTCGTGATCACCGACACCGCTAAGCCGGCACCGAGCACCCACCGTGCGACCTGTCAGCACGTGCGGGAGGAGTGGGTCACGACCAAGGTACTGGTGAACGGCAGGCGAAACGGCCGGTACTTCACGACCGACAACTACGCGATGGCCGAGGCGCGTGGCGCGCGTGCCTGTCCGACTTGCCGTCCTGTCGCCCCCTAGACACGCGCGCCGATAGGCAGCCGCGGTCCGCCTATGGCGAGGACCGCGAACGCGGACAAGGGCACGTGTGAAACCGGCCAAGACCGTGGCGTGGTGCTGCTTCATCTCGACGGAGCAGTCACGGCGCCGGCACGGTGCGGGAGATCCGGCGAATCCGGTGTTTCTGCCCCTCTCCAGTCCTTTGAGCGGTCAGGCTGGAGAACGGGTGGGGAATGGCCGGAATTGCCAGAACGGCTGCGCGCTTACCGTCAGGAGCTCAGCGTGCTCGTGAGGTGCGGCGAGTGCGTCGTCACCGGACCTGGGCGCGTCCAGCCGCGTGCACCCGCGGCACGCAGTGTGCGTTTATCGCTCTTCTGCCCGTGTCCCACCTCAGGCGGCACGGTCCGCGGCACGGTCCATAGTGGACGTCACCACGCAGCAGCGCAGGAACCCGTTCGGGAGGGTCACCATGCCACGCAGGGAACGAGCAGAACAGCCGGGCGGGCAGCCCGGCCAGGTGCTAATGGTCACCGCGGATGCCACGCTGGCCGGCGCAGTCGCCTCCGAGCTGGCCAGAGATGGGCTGGCGGTGGGGCACGCCAGGAACGGGCGGGAAGCGCTGCACCGGCTGGCCGACGAGCGGCCAGCGGCGGTGGTGCTGGACCTGGAGGTGCCGGACGTCTCGGGGTACCGCCTGCTGCGCGTGCTCGGCAGCGACGGCGGGACCGAGGCGGTGCCGGTGGTGGTGGTCTCCGGCGAGAGCTTCCAGATGGTTCGCGAGGCGCTGCGGGACGGCCCCAGCGGCCCGGCCGACTTCCTCCCCAAGCCCGCCACGCCAGAGGCAGTGGCCGACCGCGTGCGCGAGGCCCTGCTCAACTGACCGCCCGCTGGCCACCTCCAGCCTGTTACCCGTTCACGGCCGATCCAGTGCTGGAGCCGCTGTCCACCACGCCCGACAGCGACTATGACGCCGAGGGCCGGCACTGGCTCCAGACGGACCGGCCCGCCGCCGCGCCGGCGGGAAGGCACCGCTGGACCGCCTCCACCAGGTCCTGGAGATCGAATGGCTTCATCACGAAGCCGCGCGCCCCGATCCGCTCGATGGTATCTACCGCGTCCCGCTCGGCGCTGGAGGCGGCGAGCTGCCCCTGCTACGCCATCACCGTCAGCCTGTTCGCCAAACTGGACGACGCGCCGCCCGCGGGGACCACAAGTAGCGCGGCCGTGCGTGATGGTAGGTCGGCCCAGACCTAGGGCGCGGACGCGGCGGCACGCTCGGGAGAGCCAGGGCAAAGGTAGTCGGTACGGTACGACTGTTGCGTGATACGGTGCCCTGTCTGCGTGAGGGCATGCTGCCCTGCGACCGGACGGCGTGCACGCAGACGAGCCGGGCGACCATCGCGGTCCCGAAGACCGAGGGGCATATGGGCGTCAGTTGCAGCAAGCACATCCTGGTCGTTGATGACGCCCCACCCGTCCTGACGACGGTCGTCTCAATCCTCGAGCTGGAGGGCTACTCCGTGGCCACGGCCGTGAACGGCCGCGCCGCGCTGGACGAGATCGCCCATCGCCCGCCCGACCTGACATTCACCGACCTGCGCATGCCGGAGATGGACGGCTGGGCGTTCGTCGCCGCCTCCCGTGCCCTGCCGGGGCCGCACGCGCCCATCATCTGCATGACCGCCGACGAGGACCCCGCCCGCTGCTGCCGCGACATCAACGCCGACGGTTGCCTGCCGAAGCCGTTCGACCTCGAAGACCTGCTGGAGTGCGCCGAGACGCCCCGGCACGGCCATGCGCTGGACATGGCGTAGGCGCCCAGCGGGCGCTTACCGCATCGGCCTCTCCCGGCGGCCCCCGCACCTGCCTTTCGATCATTGCATCGACCTGCTGCCTGCCGAGCGAGGCAGTCGCCGTGCCACAGCATGGGCGGGTGAGCGATCCGGGCAGGTCGTGGCACGGTTCGTGACGCACCTCCATGCAGCGGCACCGTGCTCGGGCGGCGGTCGCCCCGGCCTCCGTGCCGCAAGGGAGGCCCCCATGGTCCTGCCGGCAGCATTTGGCGGCGCCGACGCGCCGCTGCACATCACCCCTGGCATGGAGGTCTTTGACACCGCCGGCCACAAGCTGGGCACCGTGGCCCACCTCCACGAGGATCCGACCGGCGGGGATGTGGTCGAGCTGAAGACGGGCTTCCTCGGCCTGGGCAAGCACCTGTATGTGCCCCGCCACGCCGTAGGAGACGTGACGGAAGGGGGCGTGTTCCTCACGGTGTCCCGCCAGGAGATCGATAGCCACGGCTGGACGCAGCGGCCCGAGATGCTCGACGTCCGCGCGCCAGCACCCGTGCCCGAGGCGGTGGGACCGGTCGCGGAGGCGCCCGCCAGCTGGGAGGTGGCCGCGCCGGGCTACCGTGCGCGGTGCCAGCAGCGGTACGGGGAGGACGCGCACTGGGAGACCTACGCGCCGCGCTACCGCTTCGCCTGGGAGATGGGGCGACTGCCGGAGGTCGCGGGAGCGCCGTGGGACCAGGTGCAGCCCGAGCTCGGGCGACGCTGGGAGGTGCTGCACCCCGAGGTGGAGTGGCAAACGGCCGCGGAGACCGTGCGGGACGCCTGGACCCACGGCCCCACCGCGGGCCCGCACGCCACCCACGGCACCCACGGCACCCACGGCACCGGCTGAGCGTCTACCCCTCACCCCTCCAGGCGCAGGTAGAGGCGCCCGTAGCGCACGCAGCCGCGCAGGGGCGACGGCCCCACCGGCACGTACACCGCGTGGCCGTTGGCCGCCGTGACGTACAGCCGGCCGCGCTCCAGGCGCACCACGTTCGGGTCCATGTGAGCCGCCAGGTCCTCGCACACGTCGGTCTCCGCTGGGAAGCCGTCGACC
>CADCTC010000306.1 GCA_902805635.1 uncultured Chloroflexota bacterium | reverse complement strand
GTCTTGTCAGCCTTGACCAGCGGCATCAGGTCGGAGAAGACTCCCTTGGGGCCGAAGTTGTGGATGCCGGGCGTGCTGGTGTAGAAGATCTGCGGCGGATCGCCCGCCGCCTGCTGGGGCCCTTTGGCACCAGCGCCTGGCACAACCCGTCCCGCCGACAGGTACCACTACATAATGGACCCTGAGGTGAGGCAACGATGAGCGGTGAACGCGGCGGGCCCGGCCTGTGGCTGGTGCGAGACGAGACCGATGCAGCCGGCGCGAGTGAGCCGGCCCGGTGGGCGGCGGGCGTGCTGGCCGACGCGATCACCCGACGTGGAGGAACGGTGCGCCACGCCGCGCGGCTGGAGGACGTGGACGGCCAGACGCTTGTCGTGCTCGCCGCCGGCGCCCGCTCCCACGTCGCCCGGCGGTTCGCCGGGGCAGCCGGCGTGGCGCTGCCGGAGGAGGCGGAGTCGCTCGCTTTTGTGCGCCACAGGCACGAAGGGCACGACGTGCTGCTGGCGGCGGGCGCCGACGCGCGCGGGCTGGTCTACGCGCTGCTAGATCTTGCGGACCGCGCTGCTCTCTCGATTGCTCCAGATACCGGCGCGGCCGGTGCAGTCGCCGCGCTCGCGCACGTGGCCGTCTCCGGCGCGGTGGTCGAGCGACCGGCGAACCGCATCCGCAGCGCCATGCGCCTGTTCACCAGCGACGTGGAGGACTTGCCATGGTTCCACAACCGCGACTTCTGGCAGTCGTACCTGACGATGGTGGCGACCGAGCGGTTCAACCGGCTGCACCTGGCGGTAGGCATCGGGTTCGACTTCGCGCGCCGCATGCGCGACTCCTACTTCTACTTTCCGTACCCCTTCCTGTTCGACGTGCCGGGCTACGACGTGCGGGCACGCGGGATCGGCCGCGAGGAGCAGGAGCGCAACCTAGCCTCGCTGCGATTCATCGCGCAAGAGATCAGGCGTCGCGGCCTGCACTTCCAGCTGGGCATCTGGGCCAACGTCTATGAGTTCGAGGACAGCCCGGACGTCAACCACCCCATCGAGGGGCTGACTCCGGAGACGCACCCTGCCTACTGCCGCGACGCGGTCCGCCAGCTGCTCCAGGCAGTGCCAGAGATCGACGGCGTCACGCTGCGCGTGCACGGCGAGAGCGGCATCCCGGAGGGGTCCTATGACTTCTGGCGGACGCTGCTGGAGGGGATCGCGTCGTGCGGGCGGCGGGTCGAGATCGACATGCACGCCAAGGGGATTGATCAAGGCATGATCGACCTTGGGCTGGAGACGGAACAGCCGCTGCTGGTCTCGCCCAAGTTCTGGGCGGAGCACATGGGGCTGCCCTACCACCAGGCCGACATCCGGGCGGTCGAGCGGCCCGGTGCGGCCACGGGGCAGCACGCGCGGCTGATGGCGCTCTCCACCGGGTCGCGGCGCTTCACTCGCTATGGGTACGCCGACCTGCTGAACACCGACCGGCGCCACGGCGTGCTGTTCCGCATCTGGCCGGGGACACACCGCTTGCTGCTGTGGGGCGACGAGGCGACCGGCCGCGCCTACGGCCGCGCGTTCGGCTTCTGCGGCGCCGACGGCGTGGACGTGTTCGAGCCATTGTCGTTCTCCGGGCGGCGCGGCTCGGGCTTCCCTGACGGCCGCAACCCATACGCCGGCGAATCACTCTGGACCGACGGTCCGCACGACGCATGGCGCAAGTACCTCTATACCTACCGACTGTGGGGGCGCCTGCTCTACAACCCGGAGGCCGACGCCGAGGCGTGGCGCCGCCTGCTGCGGGCGGACTTCCGTGCGGGGGCGGCGGCCGCCGAGGCAGCGCTGGCCAGCGCCAGCCGAATCCTGCCGCTGATCACGACGGCGCACCACCCATCGGCGGCGAACAACCACTACTGGCCGGAGATCTACACCAACCAGCCGATTGTGGACTCGGAGACCCGCCCACACCCGTACAGCGACACTGCCCCTCCAAAGCGCTTCTCCAACGTGAGCGCGCTGGACCCCGAGACGTTCTGCTCGGTCGATGAGTACGTGGACGAGACCCTTGCCGGTACGCCCAGCGGGCGCTACACACCGGCCGACGTGGCCGCCTGGGTCGACGGGCTCGCACGCGACGCGTTGACCAGGCTGCACGACGCGGCACAGCGCGTGCCGGACGCGGCAGCGCCCGCCTTCAGGCGCTGGGAGGTGGACATCCGCATCGAGAGCGCCATTGGCCAGTTCTTCGCCGCCAAGCTACGCGCGGCGCTGGGTCACGCACTGCACTCCCGTACCGGCGACGTGGCGGCGCTGCGAGAAGCTGTCGAGCACTACCGCGCCGCTCGCGCAGCGTGGCTCGACGCGATTGCCGTTGGAACGGTCTACAAGGAAGACCTCTCGTTCGGTCCCGAGCCGCACCTGCGCGGCCACTGGTCCGACCGGCTGCCGGCGATCGACCAGGACCTCGATGACATGGCCGCGCTGCTGCGGGAAGCGGACCGCGGGGGTGACCAGCACGCCGCAGGGAGTGCATGCGCTACGTCAGAGGCACACCCGGTGACACTCGCCACCCTGATCGAGCGTCGCCGCGTCGAGGGCGACCTTGACTTGGCGCCCGGCGAGCTGCGGCCGGGACAGCCGCTGACGGTGGACGTCGCCGCCCCATCCGGGACTGCCACCGCGCGGCTGCACTACCGGCACGTCACCCAGGCGGAGCGGTTCCGGTTAGTCGAAATGGAGCGCGCCGGAGACCGGCTGCGCGCCACGGTCCCCGGCACCTACACCGCCTCGAAGTACCCGCTCCAGTTCTTCGTCGAGGTGCACGACGCCGGCGACGCGTGGCGCTGGCCAAGCCTAGGCCCCGACCTGACAGGCACTCCGTACCGGGTGCTGATGCCTGGCTAAAGCGCCTTGGCCGCGCTGCCGCCCATGCCCTGCCAGAAGGCGGTCGCGGCACGCGTCGATTCGTCCAGCGCTTCCTTCGCCGGGACCTCCCCGCGGAACGCCTTCATCCACGCAGGGGTGATAGCCGACTCGGCCAGCTCGGTGTAGCGCTCCAGCATCGGGCGCGGGTTGCCACCGCCAGTGGTGATGGCATTAAGCAGCGGCTTCCAGGTCGGGTTATCGCTGATAGGCGGCTTGCCATACGCGCTCTTGCGCGATGGCGCATTGCCGCCTGCGTTCAGGTACCAGCCGACCTGGTTATCCGGAGAGTTCCACCACTTCATGAACTCCCAGGCCGCGTCTGGGTCCTTGGACGCCTTGGTCAGTGCGCTCGATCCTGCCAGCGGCACGTGGCCCTGGTTGGCCTTCTTCGGCCATAGGAACACCCCGAACTTCAGGTCGGGCTGCACGTTCGGGATCAGCGGGATGTCCCAGGTGCCCTGCTCCCACATCGCCACCTTGCCGGTCCTGCCCCCGGCCGTGCTCTGCGGCACGCCCACGCCCGGCGGCACGGTGCTGCGGTCCTTGTGGATCATGTCGATAAACATCCCGAACGACTCCACGTGGATCGGCGTGTTGAGGACGACGCCCGACTTCTCCTTGTTCCAGAAGTCGGCCCCGAACCGCTTCATGTGCAGGAAGGGCCACAGGAAGACGAACTCGCGCGTGCCGTACTCGTACGGGTCGAAGCCCCAGATCGTGTCCTGCGGCGTCGCCCCCTGCTTGGTCAGCTTGCGCGCGTACTCGCGGAATTGGTCGTACGTCTCGGGCGGCTTCTCCGCGTCCAGCCCGGCCTGCTTGAACAGCTCCTTGTTGTAATAGCCGGCGATGATGCTCACTTCCCGGGCGATGGCGTAGTTCTGCCCCTTGTACTTGAAGTTGTCCTGGTACAACGGCAGCAGGTCGGCGGCGTTGAAGTCCTTGTCGGTCTTGAAGTAGCCATCCAGCGGCGCCATGGCCCCCTTGAGGAACATCTCGAAGACCCAGATCTCCTTCAGCCGCGCGATGTCCGGCGGGTCGCCCGCCGCGTACGTGCTCTGGAACTTGGTCCACAGCTCCGCCTGGCCGGACACGCCCTCGTTCGCCAGCTGGACCTTCAGCGCCGGCCCCACGTCTTTGTTGAAGCGGTCGAACTGCTCCTGCACCCAGGGTGCGCTGTTGGCCAGCGGCATGAAGCGCACGGTATAAGCCGCGGTGCGCTCCTTCTTCGCCGGCTGCGCGCTCCCACCGGCGCCGCACGCCGCGAGGACCCCCGCTCCTGCCGCGCCGGCCAGTCCCGCGGCGCCGCGCGCGAACGCCCGCCGCGTGACACCTGCTCCTTGCGCCTCCGTCCCGAAAATCGGATCAGTGTGCTGCGCCGTGCTGGTCATTGATATCCCTCCGCGGTGATGATGGACGTGCCGGGCAGACGCACCGGAAGCGCAGTGCCTGCTAGTTTCACAGCACTATCGTATGGCGGATACGCGGCGCGGTCAACCGCCATCCCACTCAAGTCGGCCGGGCTGCGACTGCGATGGGAGTTCCAGGCATCATGCCGCGCTGATGCAGCTCGGCTACAACTTCTCTGTCCGCCAGTCGGTGGCGGAAAAGGTCTTCGTGGACCCCAAGTCGCCCCAGAGCGAGGAGTGCTAGCTGGCCGCCACCATGTACCAGCACTTCGAGCCGCTCAAAGAGGTCTACTCCAAGG
>CADCTC010000305.1 GCA_902805635.1 uncultured Chloroflexota bacterium | reverse complement strand
GTCACCAATCCAGATTCGCCGATCAAGGTGGAAGATGTGACCAGGGCGGACCTGATCCTGGTCCCCAACGGGCACGGCGACGAGGTCGGGCAGACGGTGCCAATCGCCCAGCAGACCGGCGCGCGGGTGATCACGGGCGGTTTCGAGCTGGGCAGCTGGTTCGTCGAGCAAGGCATCCCGGCGGCCCAGGTCATGCGCGGCAACCCCGGTGCACGTTTCCGCGTCGACGGCATCACCATCCGCGTGGTCAATTCGGTCCACGGCTCCGGCCTGCCCGCGCCGACGCCGACGGTGCCCTATGGCGGCCCGGCCGCGGGGTTCGTCATCACCTTCGAGAACGGCTACACGGTGTATTTCGCCGGCAGCACCGCAGCCACACAGGACCAGGCGCTGTGGGCGCAGATGTACCGGCCAGATGCCGCCATCCTGGTGCTGCCGGCCAGCGGCGAGCCGATGGACTTCGCGATGCAGGTGCGGTTGCTGATGACCGACAACCCCAACCTGGCAACCATCATCCCGCACCACCACCGCGTGGTTCAGCAGCCTGGACAGACGACCATCGTCGAAGCGCAGGCCGCGGTCACGGCCATGGGCCTGCCGTACGTGATCTCCGTTCCTGCGATTGGCCAGCCCTTCACGTTCACCAAAGACGCATAGGCCCAGTTGTGCTCGCCGCCGCTTTCCAAAGCGGCCGTCTTGCAGTATCGTGGCGGCGCAGCGGGTCACGGTTGAGTGCGGTCACCTGCGCCCACCACTGGGTGCTGGTGACCGCGCCGGCACTTGCCCGCCAGCCATTGGCGCAGAGCTCGGAGGATGGCTATGGAGGCGACACGGCGAGGTGGGATCACGCGGCGGGGACTGAACGGGCTGCTGGCGGGGACGGCGGCGCTGGGTGGGATTGGGGTGCTGGCGGCGTGCGGCGCGGGCACGCAGGCGGGGGGCGACACGCCACTGGACAAGAAGGCGGCCGCGACGGTGCGCTACATGACGTGGTGGCCGCTGGACCGCGCGGGCACGATCGACACTTGGAAGGCGGACCTGAGGGCGGAGTATCCCAACATCAACGTGGATACCGAGATCATCACGCTGGCGGAATACAACACCAAGTTCCAGGTGATGCTTTCCTCCAATACGGCGCCGGACGTGGTGCTGCATAACTCGCACGCGCAGACGCGCTGGTATGACACGGGTGGGCACCTGGACCTCACCAGCTACTTGGCGCGCGACAAGATGAACCTCCAGCGCGACTACGCGCTGATGGGCACCGAGATCTGGTGCGGCAAGACCTACGCATTGCCAATGGACGCCGACCCCAACGCAGTCTTCTACAACAAAACCATGTTGGCCAAGGCAGGGCTGAAGGACCCGTGGGCAGACGGCAAGGGCGACTGGACGCTGGACGACATGATCGACATGGCGCGCAAGGTAACGCAGGACACCGACCGCGACGGCAAGATCGACCAGTGGGGTATTGCCTGGGCGTACACGCACCCGTCGCACGTGGCGCAGTTCATCTGGACGCAGGGCGGCGACATTGCGGACTTCGGCAACATGAAGTACGCCGTCGACCAGCGGGCGTCCATGGACGCGCACCAGCAGATCTACAACTGGCTGGCCAAGGACAAGCTAATCATCTCTGCCGCCGATACCACGGCTATCCAGACGGCGTACAACAAGACGAATCCGTTCCGCACCGGTAAGGTGGCGTTCCACGTGCGCGCGGTGGCGGACGTGCGGCAGAACGCGCGTGAGATCGGCAACGAGTTCGAGTGGGACGTGCTGCCGTTCCCCAAGGCGGGGCCAGGCAAGCCGGGCATCCCGCTAGTCTCGGGCAATCCGCACTCCATCACCAAAGAGAGCAAGGTGGCGGAGGCGGCGTACCAGTGGGCCAAGCACATCGCCACGGGCAAGGGGCAGGAGGTGCTGGCACGCACGCAGTCATTGCCGGCGCTGAAGAGCAAGCAGGAGGTCTTCCTCACCACGCCGCCCGCGCACGTGAAGCTCTTCCAGGAGGTCTACAACAAACCGTACGGCATCCACTTCCGCCACCACTTCACCAATGACTCGTGGGACATCTACACCGCCGCGGTGAACAAGATCTACGCCGGCGAGACGCCACTGCAGGCAGGGTTGCAGGAGGCCAACCGGCTGATGAACGAGAAGATCAAGATCGGCGACTGCTCGCCCTACAAGGGTATGGCCATCCCGATCAAGCCGAAGTAGCCAGGTTCCCTCCCAGCAACACCATGCGGCGAGCGGTAGAGTCCACTGTGGGAGGGTCGCCATGAATGTCGCATTATTGGGATGGACAGAGCCGGTGGCCCGGTTGTTCGACGCGGCGCTGGCGGGCGAAGGGCATAGCGTGGCGCGTGTGGCGCTGGACGCCGATGCGCCGCGGGCGCTGGCGCGGTGCGCGCCGGAGGTAGTGGTGCTGGAGCGGCACCGTTACGTCGACGTGGGCGCGCTGCTGGCCGACGTGCGCGCGCAGGTGGAGCTGGCGACGGTGCCGGTGGTGCTGGTGGGGCCGGGTGACCCGGTGGAGGTGCCGGGGATCGAGGTGGTGCGCCAGAAGGGGCGCACGCTGGAGATCGACGCGCTGCTGGCGGCGGTGAACCGTGCGGCCGGCCGCTACGCGGGGTGACGGCGTCCACTGCACCGAGGTCCGGCGACTGGGGATCGGGAGGGCTGCTGTGCTCATTACGCCACTGTTACGTGGGCGCGGCATAGTCGCCTCCGATAGTGCATGGGCGGCGGGTGCGCGCAGCGTGGGTGGACGCGAGTGTGACGCCGGCCATAGTACGGAAGGACTACACTTATGGTCGTGATACAGAAGTTTCGACATACGCGCCGGGCCGCTGGCGCGCAGCTCCGCCGGCTGTTGAGCGTAATTGCCGTTGCCCTGGTGGCGTGCGGCCCGGCGGCAACACCGGCGACGCCGGCGCCAACAGCGGGAGCTGGTGGCGCTGCGGCTGCACCGGCAGGCACGCCGGCCCAGGCGATGGGACCGGCAACGCTGGTGGTGTACACCGCACTGGAGGACGACCAGCTGCAGCGCTACCTGCCGGTGTTCCAGAAGGCGTACCCGAACATCAAGCTGGACATCTACCGCGAGTCCACCGGCGTGGTGACCGCCAAGTTCATGGCGGAGAAGGCCAATCCACAGGCGGACGTGGTGTGGGCACTGGCGGCGACGAGTCTGCTGGCAGCCGACCAGGAGGGGATGCTCCAGGCGTACGCGCCGCGCGGCCTGGAGCGGGTGAACGAGCAGTTCCGTGACCGCCGCAGCCCGCCCACGTGGGTGGGCACTGACGTGTGGGAATCGGCGTTCTGCGTCAACACGGTCGAGATCAAGAACAAGAACCTGCCGATGCCCACGTCGTGGGAAGACCTGGCCAAGCCGGTCTACAAGGGGCACATCGTGATGTCCAACCCGGCGTCTTCCGGGACGGGGTACCTCAGCGTGGCGTCCTGGCTGCAGCTGTACGGCGAGGACAAGGGCTGGCAGTACATGGACCAGCTGCACGAGAACATCGCGCAGTACCAGCATTCCGGCTCCAAGCCGTGCCGCGTGGCCGGCACGGGTGAGTTCCCGATCGGCGTGTCGTTCGGGTACCGTGGGGTGACGCAGAAGAACCAGGGGCAGCCTCTGGAGGTGGTCTGGCCGAAGGAGGGATCGGGCTGGGACCTGGAGGCGAACGCGCTGGTGAAGAAGAACACCGTCAAGCCGGAGGCGCGTACCTTCCTGGACTGGGCGATTGGCGACGACATCATGAAGGAATACGCCAAGAGCTACCCCATCACCACGGTGAAGACCAGCGAGCCGATCCCGCCGGGGTATCTCACGGACCCACTGAAGCAGCTGGCCAAGAACGATCTGGCCTGGGCGGCGAAGGAGCGCGAGCGTATCCTCAAGCGGTGGGCCGACAAGTATGACGGGAAGTCAGAGCCCCGCTGATAAGGAAGCGAATCCACTGACAGCCTCGGTAGCTCTGCCAGCCGCGGCAGCGCCGGCAGCGTCGGCTATGCCCTACCTGGAGCTGCGGGGGATCGTGAAGTGGTTCGGGCAACCCAACGCCCTGCGTGGCGTCTCATTAGACGTGGCCGAGGGTGAGTTCGTCTGTTTCCTGGGTCCGAGCGGTTGCGGCAAGACGACGCTGCTGCGCATCGTGGCGGGGCTGGAGCAGCCCGATGCAGGCAGCGTGGTGCAGGCGCAGCGGGACATCACGCGGCTACCGCCGGCCAAGCGCGAGTTCGGGATCGTCTTTCAGTCATATGCGCTGTTCCCCAACCTGACGGCCGCCCAGAACGTTGCGTACGGGCTGCAGGGGAAGGTCAGCAAGGCGGAGCGGCTCAGCCGAGTGGAGCAGCTGCTGGCGCTGGTGGGGCTGCCGGAAGAGGCGCACAAGTATCCCGCGCAGCTGTCTGGCGGACAGCAGCAGCGCATCGCCTTGGCGCGCGCGCTGGCGCTGAGGCCGCGCTTGCTGCTGCTGGACGAGCCGCTCTCCGCCCTCGATGCGCAGGTGCGCGCTACGTTGAGAGGGGAGATCACGCGCCTGCACCGCGCGTTGGGCGTCACCACCATCCTGGTCACGCATGACCAGATCGAGGCGCTGACGATGGCCGACCGAGTGGTGGTGATGGACCGCGGCGAGATCGTGCAGGTGGGCACGCCGCGGGAGGTGTACGGCAGCCCGGCTATACCGTTCGTGGCGCAGTTCGTGGGACAGATGAACTTCCTGGCTGCGCTGCCGGAGCATCCTGGAACGCGGGTACGCTGCGGCAGCCTGTTACTGGAGGGGCCTGCTGAGGGTGATCCGATGACAGAGGCGCAGCCGCCGGGGCTGCCGGGGCCGCTCACGGTCGCCATTCGACCGGAAGACGTGCGACTGGCGCTGCAAGGTGACGGGCTGGCCGGGCGCCCGAATACGCTCGATGCGCGGGTTACCAAGCTCGAGTTTCTCGGCGCCACAGTGCGCGTCCACCTTCGCCCGGATGCGGTGGAAGCGCTGACGGCGGACCTGGATGCCGAAACGGCGCGCCGCCTCGCGCTGGTGGAAGGGCAGACCGTGACGGCGCAGCTGCCTGCCGAACGCCTGCGGCTGTTTCGACGCTGATGGAGCGTTTCGCCGGAGGCATCGCTGCGCCGGCCGTGGGGGCCGTGCCAGTCGCGCCGGCCGTGGGGGCCGTGCCGGTCGCGCCGGCCGTGCCCGCGGTGTCCAGCGCGCGTGGCGCCTGGAACGGCGGGACGGCGGCGGGAGCGGTCCGTGGCCGGCTGCCCAGGCTGCGGGCTGGCCGGAGGACTGTCGGGCAGCACGCCGGGACGGAGGAGTGGCTGCGTCGTGGCCTGATCGGGCTGGCGGGCGCGTGGCTCCTGGTGGCGCTCGTGCTGCCGCTCGGAGAGCTGCTGTCGCGCAGCCTGACCGACAAGAGCGGCGCCTTCGTGGGCCTGGCGAACTATGTCACGTACTTTCGGTCGCCTGGCCTGGCGACGTCGTTTGGCAATAGCCTGTTGGTGGCGCTCGGGGCGGCGGCGCTTTCGGTGACGCTTGGGTTCGTGTACGCCTATGCCATGGTGCGGCGGCAGGTGGCCGGGCGGGCGGTGCTGCTCACCGTGGCGATGCTGCCGCTGTACATGCCGTCGCTGCTGCATGGCATCGCGCTGGTGTACCTGTTCGGCAACAAGGACGTGATCACCACCGGATTCTTTGGGTTCTTTTCCGAGCGATGGGGGATCAACCCGGCGGTGAACATCCACCTCTACGGACCGACAGGCGTGGTGCTGGGGGAGGTGCTGTACTGCTTCCCGCAGGCCGTCCTGGTCTGTTGCGTGGCGCTGGCCATGACCGACGCACGGCTGTACGAGGCGGCGCGCTCGCTAGGTGCATCGCGCCTGCGCACGTTCTGGACGGTGACGCTGCCCGGCGTGCGCTATGGCCTCGTCAGCGCGTTCATCGTGTGCTTCACCATGGCGTTCACCGACTTCGGCGTGCCCAAGGTGGTGGGTGGACGCTTCAACGTCCTGGCGACGGACGTGTACAAGCAGGTGATCGGGCAGCAGAACTTCGTGATGGGCGCGACGGTGAGCGTGCTGCTGCTGCTCCCGACGGCGCTGGCGTTCCTGGCGGATGCGCTGGTGCGCCGGCGGCACGTAGCGCAGGTAACCGCGCGCTCTGTGCCGCTGCACCCGCGGCGTGATGCGCTGATGGACAGACTGTTCTTCACCTACTGCGCGCTGATCTGCGTCTTCATCCTGGCGCTGATTGCCGTGACGGTGGCGGCGGCGCTGGCCACCGCGTGGCCGTATACGCTGACGCCGACGCTGAAGCACTTCACCTTCCAGGGTACAGGGGGCGGCGGGTACGGCGCGTACTGGAACAGCGTGCGCGTGGCGCTGCTCTCCGCCGTGGTGGGCACGGTGGCGTGCTTCAGCAGCGCCTACCTGGTGGAGAAGACGCGCGGGCTGGCATTGCCGCGCGCGGCGCTGGTGCTGCTCTCTACCATCCCGGCGGCATTGCCGGGGCTGGTGATTGGGATCGCGTACATCTTCTTCTTCAATCGGCCGGTGTGGCGGCTGCCCTTGCCGGGCCTGCCGGACGTTGACCTCCCCAACCCACTTCATGGGTTGTATGGGACTTTGGGAATCCTGGTGCTGGCTAACGTGGTGCACTTCTACACCGTGGGGTTCATCACCGCGACGACGGCGCTCAAGCAGCTCGACGGCGAGTTCGAGAGCGTATCGGCCTCGCTCGGCGTGCCGTTCTACCGCACGTTCTGGCGGGTGACGCTGCCGGTATGCCTGCCGGCACTGCTTGAGATCGGCATGTACTTCTTCGTCAATGCGATGGTGACCGTCTCCGCCGTGGTCTTCCTGTACGGGCCATCGCTGCGCCTGGCGGCGGTGTCGGTGATGACGATGGACGACGCGGGCAACGGCGCCGCGGCGGCGGCGATGGCGCTGCTGATCGTGGGGACGAACCTGCTGGCACGGCTCCTCTACGGCGCCGTCACGTTCGGGCTGCGGCGTCGTGCACTGGCCTGGCGCACCGCGTAAGCCGGAGCGCCGGCCGCTGCCCGAGGTGACGCCGATGGCGCCGCGACCGGCGGGTGGCGCCCAAGCACCTGCTGGTAGACCTGATGGCCATACCTGATCCGGCCGGCATCTCCGCCCTGTCCGGGCCCGTGGCCGCCGGTGCTATTGGGTTGGGCGGCACGTTTTGCTTCCCGTTCGTGACGATCGAAAGCGTACTGGTGCATGACCCGAATACGTTGCTCGTGATCAACGACAACAACTACCCGTTCTCGGTGGGCCGCCGGCCAAACCGCCCGAACACACCCGACGACAACGAGATGATCCTGGTGCGGCTGGCGCAGCCGCTGCGCGTGACATCGCGCGACGCGCTCGATGGTGGGCGCCGGCCTGGCGCTGCCTGTCACCGGGAGTGCTGGCGATGGCACAGCCATCAGCGGCGCCAGCGGCGACAGCGGCGACACCTCAGAGGACACTCAAGGCACGGAGGAAGGCAATGCGTAGACGTACTGTTGGCTCGACACTGGCCGGCGCGCTGGCCGGCGCCGCCCTCCCCGCCGTGGCATTGGCCGCGCCGGCGCAGCAGGCGGTGCGACAGCCGGCGTTCAGGTACCAGATCGGGCTGATGGGCGACCTGCTCTACTCCGACGAGGAGTTCGCCAAGTATCCGGCGCTGATGGCGAGCCTGGACGCCGCGCCCCTGGCGTTCGTAATCCACGACGGTGACTTCAAGAGCGGCAGCACGTTATGCGACGACGCGACGTTCAGCGACCGCCTGGCCGTCTTCAACCGTTCCGCGCACCCGCTGGTGTACCTTCCCGGCGACAACGAGTGGACCGACTGTCATCGCGAGAACAATGGCGCGTATGACCCGCTGGAGCGCCTGGCGAAGCTGCGCGCCAGTTTCTTCCCGGGCGATGGGCCCCGCGCCCGCTCGCTGGGCCGGCGCACCATCTGGCTGGAGCGCATGAGCAACGACCCTGGGTACTCGAAGTTCCGCGAGAATGTGCGCTGGCAGTGGGGCAATGTCACATTTGTAGGGCTGAATGTACAGGGCAGCAACAACAACCGCGGACGCACGCCAGAGCAGGACCAGGAGTATTTAGAAAGGAACTACGCCAATCTGACCTGGCTGCGGCTGGCGTTTGCGCAGGCGAAACGTAGTGGCAACCGCGGCGTGATGGCGGTGATCCAGGCAAATCCAGGGTTCGAGCTGCCGCCGGCGCAGCGCACGGGGTTCGAGGACTTCCTGGGCGTGCTGCGCGAAGAGACGCTGGAGTTCGACGGCCAGGTAGTACTGGTGCACGGGGATTCGCACAATTACCAGATCAACAAGCCGATGTATTCGGCCGCCAACCGGCGCGTGGAGAACTTCACGCGCGTAGAGACATTCGGCACACCCGACGTGCATTGGGTGCGCGCCACGATTGACGCCGGTACGCCAAACGTGTTCAGCTTCGATCCGGTGATCGTGCCGCAGAACGTGGTGCGCCACCGCTGAGTGGCGTTGCAATTGGCGCTGCACCCCACCGGTCTGGACCGGTCCAGACCGGTCCAGGGAGAACGCCAGCTCCCTGCGTGCGGCAGCGTACACGACAGCCATGTTCCGACTAGCGCCGCGTTGACGGCATCGCTTACATTCTTATAGCTAATGAAGAGGAGTACCTAGTGAGCGATTTCAACGACTGGAACAGACAGGTGATCGCGGACTTCCGTGCCAACGGCGGTAAGGTGGGCGGGATGTTCGAAGGGGCGACGCTGCTGCTGCTGCACACGACGGGGGCCAAGTCGGGCCAGGAGCGGATTGCGCCGCTGATGTACCAGGACCTGGGCAATGGGCGCATGGCGGTGTTCGCCTCCAAGGGCGGCGCGCCGACCAACCCGGACTGGTACCACAACATCAAGGCCAACCCCACGGTGCGCATCGAAGTGGGGAGTGAGACGGTGGACGCTACCGCCACCATCGCGGGGGAAGAAGACCGGCAGCGCATCTGGGCCAAGCAGAAGCAGGACTACCCGCAGTTTGCCGAGTACGAAACCAAGACGAAGCGACCCATCCCGGTGGTGATCCTCTCCCGCGCGTCCTGAGCCCCTGGGCCGCGTATGGCCGGTCTTGCTGTCTCAGGCGGCCTGGGCGAAGACAGCGCCCACTGCTTGCGCATGCACGACGCCGCGCATGCGCTGCACGAGCGCATAATGGGAGCGCGCGGCCGCGCGCAGCCGCTCTCCGGCGCGGCGGCCGGATTCGTACGCGAAGCGGACGGCGCGGGGGCTGACGCCCGCGCGCTCGGCACACGCTGGGCGGAAGAAGCGCCGCTCGCCCCAATAGGCGTCCTCCCGCCCGGCGATCCAGAAGCGGATTAGGCGCGGCAGCACGCCGCGCGGGGGGGCGGTGAGCTCCGCTGGCTGCGCGAATGGGTACAGGCGCGCGCCGCACTCGCAGCGCGCGTCTTCCGGCTCCTGATACGCGGCGAGCCTGATCCGAGTCATGCACTGTCGGCACATGGCGACCTGCGAGGTGGCTTGCCCGCTGCGCTGGGCAGTCGCAGGCGCGCCGGTGGCCGGTGCCTGGCAGGTGGCGTGCAGGGCGGTGTGGGGTGTACCGAGTGTCATGTGCGCTCCTAACGACTGGTGCTAACACCACTGTGCCGGCGGTAGGTCAAACTCCGGTATAAGGTCGGTCCACTGTACGGTGAAACTGGTGCGCCTGGCGCGCCTGGTGAGGCCCTTCTGACGGCGCAGCCGTCAGCGGGTGCGGTAGACTCGCCGCGTGAGCGCATCCGCCGAAAAGCTGACGGTGCTCGTAGTGGACGACGATCCGGGCATGCGGGAGCTCTGCGCGGCGACTCTCTCGGAAGAGTACGAGGTGCTACTGGCGGAGAACGGTCAGCAGGCGCTCAAGATGGTGTACCAGCACCGGCCGGATGCGATCCTGATGGACGTGACGATGCCGGTGATGGACGGGTTTGAGGCCTGCCGGCGCATCCGCGAGGTGTCTGACACCCCGATCATCATGCTCACCGCGCACGACGGAGACCAGGACGTGGCGCGTGGGCTGGACACAGGCGCCGACGATTACATCACCAAGCCGTTCCGCCCGGTGCCGCTCCGGGCGCGCCTCCGCGCGGTCCTGCGCCGGCGGGCGAGGGACGCCGGCGCCGACGACGGGGCGCCGGAACGCTTCTCCTTCCACGGCGGAGACCTGGTAGTGGACACCGGCCGCCGGGTGGCGGTGGTGCTGGGTGAGGAGGTGCGCCTATCTGCGACAGAGTACCGGCTGTTGGAGACGTTCGCGCGGCATCCGGGGCAGGTGCTCACGAACGACCAGATCCTCGAACGGGTGTGGGGCTACAACTACGAGGGCGAGAGCGGCTACGTCAAGACGTACGTTGGCTTGCTGCGGAACAAGATCGAGCCCGATCCCAAGCACCCGCGGTTCGTCCTCTCCCGCCGCGGCCTGGGCTACCTGCTCGAGCCGCGCCGCGACCTCACCAAGTGACGCGCGCCGTCTTGCTCTCTCCCGGTTTGGCGAACGACAACGCCACTAAGAGCCGGGACGCGTATACGCTGGTGGCACCCTTCCCAACGGGACCATTGACCTAGCCGGGATCATGAGCATCGAATCGCATACACCCGCCGCGCTGGATCTTTTGCTCGTGGAGGACAACCCCGCCGACGTGCGCCTGATGCACGAGACTCTGACGGACGCGGTCAGTGGCCAGGTGCGCGTCCGGCACGCCGCCAGCCTGACTGAGGCGCTGTGTTTGCTTGGCGATGCCTGTCCCGACGTGGTGCTGCTTGACCTGATGCTGGGGGACAGCGCGGGCATGGCCACCCTGGACCGCGTGGTGGCCGCCGCGCCGGGGGTCCCGGTGGTGGTGCTCACCGGCCTTGCGGAGCGGGAGGTCGCGGAGGAGGCACAGCGCCGCGGGGCCCAGGACTACATCGGCAAGGGCGACCTGACCCCCGCCCTACTCTCGCGCGTGCTGCGGTACGCCGTCGCGCGCGCGCACGCGACCCGCGCGGCCCTGGAGCGCCAGCGGTTGGAAGGCGCCCTCCTGGTGGCGCGCACGGTGGCCCACGAGATCAACAACGCCCTCGCGCCAGTCGTCGGGTACACGGACCTGCTGTCCATCCGCCCCGCCGTTGCCGGGGACGCCATGGCGATGGCGTACGTCCGGCGCATCGCGGACGCGGGCACCGACATAAGCGCAAAAGTGCAGCGCCTCCAGTGCATCATCCGGCTGGAGGTTACGCCGTCCGCCCTTGGCCCGGACCAGCCGCTGCTCGACGTGGAGCGCAGCGGGGATGCTGGGGCGTCCGCCGGCCGCTGACACACGGCTGACACACGGCTGGCACACGAAGGCTAGGTGCCCCTACGCATCCTGGTGGTGGACGCTGTCTTGGCGAAGCCTGTCACGACAGCGAAGCTGCGCGTGACCGTACGTGCGTCCGCACGTGTCAGCGCCAACTAGAGCCCAAGTCACGCACCCGCATCTCCGCCGCGGAGCAGCACTGCCCAGCCGCCGGCGTCCCGCGCCGCGTCGCGCACATACATGCCAAAGGCTGGCCACCAGATTAGATCGTTGGTGACGATGGTCCAGCCGAAGGCAAGCGGGAGCTGTCCGGAGGCCGCCGCCCACGCGAACCCTAGCGGGCCCAGCAGCTTGCCAAGGAGCCCGATGAGCACGAGGTGGACGTGGCGCTCCGGCAGGCGGCCGGCCCACCAGTAGGCCGGCGCGTAGACAAGGACGAACATGCCGACGACCTGCCACAGCGGCAGGACGCTGGGCGCCTCCACGCCGAGTACGCGAAACAGCAGCGCCGGAAAGAGCACAACCAGGCTGCCCCAGACGAGGTTGTAGGCCGCGGCCGCGTAGAACCACGGGCGGTACCGCCGCAGCGAATGGGCATCTCTGGGTGCGGCCCCGGCGCGCATCTTCATGAGGCACCTTGCAGCGCGGTTCGGACCATGAGCCCACCACAGTTGCTCTCCGCTGGCCTGTGCGCCACACGCCGCGTGGCGAAGGTGCCGCGGTAGCCAAACACCGGACCGAGGAGTGGGTGCGTCATCCAGAGATCGAGCCGCACTGTGTCGTCCCTGTCTGGATCGGCTTCTTCGGTGGCGCGCACTTCCACGCACAGCAAGCGGGGCAGCGGCAGCGTCCACCGCCCCACGCGCAGCGCCATGCCTTCCGTTCGGATGGCTATGGCGCGCGGCGAAGCGAGCTGGATGTTCCACACCACCTCTAGGAACCCGGCGATGCCCACCCGCTCGACGACGCGCCGCCGGGTCACGTCGTACTCCAGCACGGCGTCAAAGCGGCGCGGCCGCGAGAAGGCCATGGTGCGCCGCCAGACGTGGCGCACCACGCCGTCCGCATCGCGCACCGCGGACACCCGCAGCGTGGCCGGCACGTCCTCGCCCGTGGCGGCGAACAGCACGTGGCTCCACTCGAGCGCCCAGAAGAACGGAAGCAGCCACGCCGGCCGCTGCCACACCCGCTCCAGCGTGCCGGTCATCACCACGTCATGCGGCGCGTCCGCCGGGAGCCGCGGATGCTGTACATGCCGTGGATGCGGCGGATGGGGTGGACGCTCCGGGAGCATCGGGCGCGTCCGTCCGCGCCGCCGACGGTGTTGTTGCCGGCGCTGCCTCGCCGCCCAGCGCCTGCGCCAGCGCCGGACCAATTTGCGGGTAGTGGAAGTCGAAGCCGGCATCGAGGGCGCGGGCGGGCACGGCGCGGCGCCCGTGCAGGAGCAGGTCTGCCTGCGCTCCCAGCACCAGACGGAGCGCGGGCTCGGGCGCTGGCAGCCACGACGGGCGCCGCAGCACTCTGCCCACCTCGCGGGCCACCTCGTGCTGGCGGCGCACGTCCGGAGCGACCGCGTTCACCGCCCCGGCGATGTCCTCGCGCTCGAGGGCCAGCCGGTATAGGCCGACGAGGTCGTCGATGTGGATCCAGGTGAACCACTGCCGGCCGCTGCCCAGGGGCCCACCGGCGAAGAGGCGGAACGGGAGGGCGAGCAGGCGCAGGGCGAGCGCGCGCTCGGCCAAGACGACGGCAGTGCGCATCAGCACAACGCGTGTGCCCAGCGCCTCGGCAGAGCGGGCGGCGGCCTCCCACTCCACGCACAGCCCCGCCAAAAACCCATCGCCGGGAGCGGCGCGCTCGTCCAGTTGCGCCTCGCCATCGTGGTGGCCGTAGTAGTCGATGCCCGAGGCGTTGACCAGGACGGGTGGCCGCTCTGCCGGCGCGGCCTCGCCGATGGCCGCAACGAGGGCGGCGGTGCTGTCCACGCGACTCGCCATCAGCTCTCGCTTGCGCGCCGCGGTCCAGCGACGACTGCCGATACTGGCGCCGGCTAGGTTGACGACGCCGCCGGCGCCGCGCAGCTCGGCGGTCCACGGGCCAACCGTGCGGCCGTCCCACCCGACGGCCCGTACCCCCGCGACCGTCGGGGCGGCCTCCCGGCCGGGGTGGCGCGTCAGGGCGACGACCTCGTGGCCGGCCTGCCGGAGGGCCGCGCTGAGTGGGCGCCCGACGAGGCCCGTGGCTCCTGTGATAACGATCTTCATGTGAGTGGTTCCCTTCTCGGCGTTTCCGCCGCGGCGTGTCTGCGTGTTCAGTGCGCAGGTCTGGTGTTGGCCGCCACCGGGGCCACCGGGGCCACCGGGGCCACCGGGGCCACCGGGGCCACCGGGGCCACCGGGGCCACCGGGGCCACCGGGGCTACTGGGGCTACTGGGGCTACTGGGGCTGCCGTGGCTACTGGGGCTGCCGTGGGGGCGACTGTCCCGGCCTACGTCCGGGCCACCGTTGTGCCGGCCGCGCCGGGGTCGCCGTCTCCCGTTGCCGCGGGCACCTGGCGCAGATCCGTCAGCAGCCGCAGCACGCGGCGGCGCAGCGGTGACAGGAGCGGATTGCTCGCCAGGCCAATCGTGCGGGCGACGAGGTCGACCGTGTGGTCCACCAGCAGGTATGTGCGGCGGCGGGCCGGCGAGTCGTCGTGAATCCAGAAGAGGACGATGCCCATCTGGTACAGCCACAACAGGTTGGGCAGTTCCCCGGCGAGGTCTTTGGGGACCCTGGTCTTTGAGCCGAACAGCGCCTGGGCGTAGAGTGCCGTGCTCTCTCGGCGGCTGGGGTTGGACTCCGGCCCAAAGGGGTTGAGCGGGCTGTGGGGATCGGCCGCGGTCTTGAACAGGATGCCGGAGAAGCGGTGGTAGGGCTCGGACGTCTGGATCTTGGCGTTGAGCACACCCCTGAGCCGTTCGGCGAGGTTGGTCTCGCGCTCCAGAATGGGCAGCGACGCGGCGAGGTGCTCCTGGTGGCTGTGGGCGTAGAACGCCTGGATGAGGTGCTCTTTTGACCGAAAGTAGTAGTACGCGTTGCCGAGCGACACCCCCGCCTGCTGGGCGATGGCACGCATAGTCGTCTCCTCGTAGCCGCGCTCGCGGAAGAGGTCGAGCGCGGTCTCGAGGATGAGCGCGCGCGTCCGCTCCCCCCTGCCACTCTTCGCCTCCGTGGCGACCCCGGGCACCTCATGCGGCCGCGGCACGTCATCGTCTTGCCCCGGCGGCGATCCGTCCCGACCTCCCCAACCATCCGCGATCATGCCACTATTGAACACGTTCAATATGAACATGTTCAAATACTACGCCCAACAGGTGACCGGTGTCAAGCGCCACCGATGTAGACTGGGCACGAGAGGAGCAGCAGCGGTGGCTTACTGGGTGCCGTCGAATCCGCCGTACCCGGCGCTGGCGGATCTGTCGCGCGGGGAAGCGGCCGAAGCGATAGGAGGCGAACGACGCTATTCCTGGGCGCGGGTGTGGCGGGGGTGTACTGCGTGCTCACCGTGCCGGAGGCGCGGCGGCGAGGGATCGGCGGCGCGATTACGCTGGCCGCGCTGCGGGATGCGCGGGCGCTGGGCTACCGCATCGGCGTGCTGGGCTCCTCCGCGGTGGGTCGCCCCGTCTACCGGCGGCTGGGGTCCGACGAGCACTGCCTCCCAGTGTGGAGATGCGCCGCGACTGGCATCCCGGCGCTAGCGACACGGCGACGTGGCGGCGCGGTCTGCCGGATGGCTGGATCCCCGCCAGGGACCTCATCGCTCCCGAGCGCGCCGCCGCCGCCTAGCTACCGCCGCACGCCCGGCGCACAGCCGCTTACCCGCAGTCGTCCGGGCTCACCGCCACGGCACCGGGCCGCCCCACTGGTTCATGTAGCTGGTGTCCGCGGTGGGCAGGCGCTGCGTCGGGCCGAAACGGCCGCGCGGGTAGCCCAGTGGGATGCAGAGGTGGAACTCGATCTCGGCCGGGATGCCCAGGAGGGAGTACACGCGCTCCATCACCGACAGATGCAGGGTCGTCGGCACCGAGCCGATGCCCAGCGCCCGCGCGGCCACCATCAAGTTTTGGACCGCGGGGACTACCGAGCTGGCGCCGCCCCTGGGCAGACTGAGCGCGAGCATGACGCACGGCGCGTGCGCGATCTGCTCGGCCAGCAGCGCAGCCGCGCGCGAGTTGCGCTCCTCCTGCGGGATGTCTTCGCGTCGGGTCCAGGGGCGGCCCTCGTCGCGGCGCTTGGCCCACCATGCCTCGCGGTACAGCGCGCCGAAGCGCTCGATCACCGCCGGATCGGTCAGCACCAGGAAGCGCGCCGGCTGGCGGTTCCCGCCGCTCGGCGCCTTGGCGGCGGCTTCCAAGATCAGCCGGATGTCCTCCATCGGGATCGGCTCGCGCCGGAAGCGGCGGATGGAGCGCTGCGTGAACATTGCCTCGCCCACCGGCATCGCCAGCCGGGACGGGTCAACCGCGGTCGCCTCGGGACTACTCATGACGCAGCGCAGGATACCTGTGCCGCATGGTCTGCCACCCAGAACCGCTTCAGGTCGGCTTTCACGTTAGTCGTTTCGTGCGGAGCGAACCCCTCCCCCTGTCCCTCCGAGGGAGGGACAGGGGGAGATTCGCCCTGCTGAAGCGGCCGCTCACTCCTTTTCGGGCGCCAGGTCTACCGGCGGGAGGCTCTCGTTTGCCGGTCCTTCGATGACGGTGCCGTCGGCCGTGTAGCGCGAGCCGTGGCAGGGGCAGTCCCAGGTGCGCTCCGCGGTGTTCCACGCGACGTAGCAGCCCACGTGGCGGCAGATCGCCGAGACGGCGCGCAGCGTCCCCGCGCTATCGCGGGAGAGGGCCACCGGCTGTGCCCCGATCCGCACCACCATGCCCTCGCCGGGCGCTAGCTCCACGTCCTCCGCGCTGTCCTCGCGCTCGACGCGGAAGCGGTCGCCGATCAGGTGCTTGGCGGCGTTCAGGTTCTCCTTCACCACCGGCCCAACCGACTCGGTGTTGAACCGCTGCGGGTCGAACACCGGCGCCCACGGGTTCTCGCGGCCCGCGATGAGGTCCGTCAGCAGCATGGCGGCGACCGTGGAGTTGGTCATGCCCCACCCGCCGAAGCCGGTCGCCACCCACATATGGCGGCTGCCGGGCGCAAGCTTCCCGATGAACGGCACGTTGTCCGGTGTGCTGGGGTCCTGCGTCGCCCAGCGGTAGTCGATGGAGGCGACGTCGAACCTCTTTCGCGCCCAGCGTTCCAGTGCACGGAAGCGCTCGCGCGTGTCGCCGCCCTGCCCAGTCTTGTGGCCTTCGCCGCCGATGAGCACCAGCTCCTCGCCATCTGGTCCGCGTAAAGGTGTCGAGCGCACCGAGTGGTGGCCGGGGCCCGTGCCGATGAACATGCCCCGCGGCGCGGCGCCGCGCAGGCGGCAGCCCAGCACATAGGAGCGTTTGGGGAACAGCTGCGCAAAGAACAGCGCAGGGTCGTGCACCGGCACGTGCGTCGCCAGCACCACGTCCCGCGCCGTGATGGCGCCACCCGTCGTCTCCACGCGGCACGGGCGGCTGTCACCGGCGTCCTCGAAGCCGGTGGCGCGCGTCTCCTCGAAGATCAGGCCGCCCGCGCGTACGATCGCCTCCGCCAGCGCCAGCAGGTACTTGCGCGGGTGGAACTCGGCCTGGTCCGCGAAGGTGACGGCGCCCTTGATAGGGTAGGGCAGCGGCGTGCGGTCGGTGAAAGACGCCGGCAGCCCCAGTGAGCGCGCGGCGTCCACCTCGGCGTGAATGGTGTCCAGGTCCTGCTCGGACTCGGTGTAGGTGTAGGACTCGGTGCGCCGGAAGTCGCAGTCGATGCCTAGCTGCTCCACCAGCGCGGCGATCTGCCCGATCGCCGCCTGCTGGGCGCCGGCGTAACCCTGGGCGTGCTCGCGCCCCGCGTTCTCGATCAGCTGGGCGTAGATCAGCTGGTGCAGCGACGTGATCTTGGCGGTGGTGTGCCCCGTGACACTCTGCACGATGCGCTGCGCCTCCACCACCGCCACGCGCGCGCCGGACTGACCGAGCAGGTAGGCCGTGGTGATACCGGCGATGCCGCCGCCCACCACGCACACGTCCACGTCCAGCTCCTTGCGGAGCGGCGGGTAGTCGGTGGCCGGCGTGCTGTCCAGCCAGTACGCCACCGGGCTCCCCGGCAGGCTGTCTTCACCGCCACCCGCCCTCATCGGTGTCTCGCTCGTCGTCATCGGCGCTACGTGTCCTCCTTCTGATGAAGATTAGTTCCAGGTATACCGCGTGCCCGCACGGCCGGTGCCGTCGTAAGACTGCTCCGACCGTGCCGGCTGCACCCCCCGCACTAGGCCGCATGGGCGGCGGAGGCGCGGGCTGCGCCGTAGCGCTTGGGGACGGCGCCGGTTCCTTCTCGCCGCACCCCTCACACCCACCATACGCCCTCCCGGTGCTATAAGTCAAGTAACCATTGGAGTTATTGCCGTAAATGGCAGACGTAGCGTACGCTCTTGGCATGGAGCTGCCGTTCCTGCGCGGGACGAAGGGGCGCATCTTGCGGCTGTTGCGCCGCGGCACGATGACGGCCGACGAGATCGCCGATCCACTGGACGTGACGCCCAACGGCGTGCGCTTCCACCTCACCGAGCTCGAGCGCGATGGGCTGGTGGAGCAGCGCTCGGTCCGACGTGGGCCACGCAAGCCGTCGCACGGGTATTCGCTCACTCAGAGCGGCGACGCGCTCTTCCCCAAGTCCTACGACGCGCTGAGCAACGCCATCCTGGCCGACGTGCGCGCGGAGCGCGGTCCCGGAGAAGTGGAGGCGCTGTTCCGCCGCATGGGGCACGGCCTGGCAGCCAGGCACGCCCACCGCTTTGCGGCGCTCCCTCCGGACGCCACGGCCGGGCGCGCCGGCGTGGCGCTGGAGGTGCTCGAGGAGCTGGGCGCCGTGGCTACACTCACCCTTGGTGGCCCCAGCGGCCCGAGCGGCGACGCCGAGTCGCCGGGGAACCAACACCTGGCGACCGTGGCGGGACTGAGCTGCCCCTTCAAGGCCGTTGTGCCAGACCACCCCGAGGCGTGCCGCATGCTGGAAGCGTTCCTAGCCAGCGTGCTGCCTTACGCAACGGTGCGGGAGTCGTGTGAGAAAGGCGCTACGCCGCACTGCCGGTTCGAGGTGTCCGGCGGCGCGCTGTGAGGCCGCACCCAGCGCCGCATTAGTGAAGCGCTGTCGCCTGCCCGACCGCGAAGGGCCCACTCCAGCGATGTCTGCCATCCCGAGTGGCGCCGTGACACGAATGACTACATAGGCGCCTTCCCCATCATGAGGCCCTCGATCCCGTGGAGCGTCTTCAGTGGGGGCAAGTCTGCCGTCGTCTCGGCCACGATCTCACACCGCAGGTGCCCTTTCAGATCATCCGGCAGGCTCTCGTAGTACGCTCGCGACATTTTCAGTGTCGGCGCTACATAGTTCGGCAGGAGCTCCACGGTAGTCGCGGAGTGGGCACGGTCTTCCTGAGACACGACGCCCAGGATCGCTACCGGGCGCAGGCGGCCGTTGTTCTGCGTACCCCTGTGCAGGGTCAATCCACTGCGCGCCGACACGCTCCCCCGCGTGGCGAGACGCGGCACCATGCGCTTGATGTACTCCTCCCGCTGCTCGCCGACCGGGAACATCCCCGCCTTGAACTCCGTCCCATCGTCGAAGTGCGTGCCGGGGGCAACGTTGAAGGGACCCATCTCCGGCGCCACGTCCACACTGGACGCATTGAACGCAAGTGAGGTCAGCCGGCGGTGCAGGCGGGTCGGTTCCGGCAGCGGGAAGTCGCGGTGCGGGGGCTGCTCTGGCGCTCCCGGCAGCGGGATGTCCGCGCCAAGCTCCACGATCTCGTACCGGTCGCCCAGCATCTCGCGGCTCAGCTCCACGATGGCATGATTGGTCACCAGCTCCACGAACCCGCGCAAGCGCTCCGGGTACAGCTCGAGGTAGTAGCGGCTCCACCCCCGGAAGGCGACCCCCTCACCCTTGTCAATCCTCAGGGCCCGCAAGAACTGCTGGCCCATGTCCTCGTCCAGCGCGTCCGCCCAGCTCACCGGCAGTATGTTCGGCAGACTGGTGATGCCGTCTCTATAGATATCCTGGCTCAGCTTCGCCACGTCGAGCTCTGTTGCGCTTCTAGGCACCGTCGTCCTCCGTGTTCGGTCAGTCGTAGGGGTGGTTTCACGACCCCCGTTCGTGGTGAGCTTGTCGAACCACGCCCTTCGACAGGGTCCCCCCTGAGCCTGCCGAAGGGATCAGGGCGAACGGCGGCACTGAAACCAGCACGCGGGAGAACCGCATGAGACGTGCCGGTGGGTTTCCGGCCGGATGCCGGCACAGGTCCCGGCACAGGCTTCGGCGGTACGATCCCCGGCTGACACCTGGCTCTTGCTGCGCCGTTGTGCGCAGCGGCACACCCTCTGCAGGCTCTATGGGGTGTGCCCACCACCGGTCCTTCACTGCCCGCGTCGGCGCTCTACCGGCCGCTTCACCCGGAAGATCGCGACCAGGGAGACCCGTTCGTCTTCGCGCCGCCACCCGGCGCGGGGGCGTCCTATAGGTATTACACGTACGTCACCGGCGAGGACCGGACCGCCGATCGGGCGTTTCCCGCCTATGGGTCGGACGACCTGATCCACTGGACGGCGTTGGGTGGCGTGCTGCTGGCGGACACCCATCGCGCACACTGGGCGCCGTGCGTGCGCTTCGTTGCTGGGCTGGAGCGCCCGTACGTCATGCTGTACTCTCGCGGTCGGGGATTGGGCGAGGACGCGCACATCGGGCACGCCATCCGGCGCGCGGCCAGCGCCGCGCCCGAAGGGCCGTTCGAAGATTCAGGGCACGTCCTGACGCCAGACCTGGACTTTGCTATCGATCCGGACGTCTACCGGGGACGTGATGGCGTGCTCCGCCTCGCGTTCGCGACGGACTTCGTGGAGGACGCGCCGCTCGGCACAGGCATCGTCGAGGTCCCCGTTTCCGATGACCTCACGGCGGCGCTCGGCGAGCCGCAGACCATCGCGCGCGCCGAGTACGACTGGCAGGTCTACGACCCCGCCCGCAGGATGCCGTGGAAGACCATCCCCGGCGTCGACTGGGAGCGTGACACCGTGCGCTGGCACACTGTCGAGGCGCCGGCCGGCGGGCTGCTCTCGCCACGCGGAGAAGAGGTGGTGCTCTACAGCGGCGGCTGCTTCTTCGGCTACTACGCCGTCGGCGCCATCGTCCGCCATATGCCGGCCCAGGCCATCGACCTCACAGAAGCGCCCGCCGTCACGTCGGATGAGGGCATCGTCGTGCTGCGCCCCGATCCCGCGCACGGCTTCTACGGCCCGGGCCACTGCTCGTGGATCGAGGGACCGGACGGCCAGGTCTATCTCATGTTCCACGTGCGCTACGGCTCGGCGGACGCACCGCGCCAGATGGGCCTGGCGCCGCTGCGCTGGACGGCCGATGGCCTGCCGCTCGCGGACCCTGCCGACCCCCGAAGACGCGATAGCCTATAGAACCTGGGGACCGGTATCCCCGTAGCTGCAGGCGCTGGCCGGCCTCATCGATACGGTCCTCTTGGCGAGATAAGCAGGGCTTATCCTTCGTCTATGGAGCTGCGGCACCTCCGGTACTTTGTGGCCGTCGCCGCCGAGCTCCACTTCGGCCGCGCCGCCGAACGCCTGTTCATCTCGCAGCCGGCGTTGAGCCAGCAGATCCGTAGCCTGGAAAGCGAGCTGGGCCTGACGCTGCTGGAGCGCGACCGCAGGGGCGTCCGACTAACGCCCGAGGGGGAGGCCTTCCTGGCCGAGGCCAAGGCAGTGGTCCAGCAGGCGGACCGCGCCATCGAGGTGGCGCGCGCGCTGGCGGAGGGCGCCACGGGCAGGCTCCGCATGGGCTACGTGCGGACGATGCCTGGCGGCCTGCCCGAGCGCATCGTGGCCGAGTACCGTCGGCAGTTCCCTCGGATCGACCTGACCACCGACTCCGGCAGCACGGTGGACAACGTCGAGCGGCTGCGCACCGGTGAGCTGGACGTTGCTTTCGTGCACACGCCCTTCGAGGATGCGGACGAGCTCGGGTGCGTGGAGATCGCCACCGAGCCACTCGTGGTCGCCCTCCCCAGCGCGCACCCGCTGAGCCGGCGCCGGCGTCTGCGCCCCGAATACTTGATGGGCGTGCCGCTCGTGTACTTCCCCCGCCGGAATAGCCCCGGGGTCTATGACCGCGGCCTGTCTCTGGTATACGGCGCGGCCACCGGGCCGCAGGTGCCCGACATCGTGCGCACCGAACCCTCCGAGGAGCGCATGGTGGTGGCGGTCTCTGAAGGAGTGGGGATCACCCTGTTGCCCCAGGAGCGCGCCGCGACCATGCGCTATCCCGGAGTGGTCTGGCGCCGGTTCACCGACCCCGAGCCCACGGTCCCCCTCAGCGTCGCCTTCGGACAGCCGCCGGCGCCGGCCGCGCGGCGGTTCGTCGAGCTCGCCCGCGAGCTGGGGCAGCAGCCGGGGCCGGACAATCGCCCGCGGCTCTAGCGCGCGCTCCGGCCAGGCGCCGCCATAACCCCGGCTTATCACAGCCAAGGCAATCCGTCTTGGACAGATGGCGTCCTTCCCGCTTCACTTTGAGCGGAAGGAAACACGCTGGATGAAGGAAAAGAAGGTGTGGCTCATCACCGGCGCGGGCCGGGGGATGGGCGTGGATTTCGCCAGGGCTGCCCTGGCTGCCGGCAGCGTGGTGGTCGCCACCGGGCGCGATCCCGACGCCGTCAGGCGGGCGGCGGGCCAGATCGGCGCGGCAAACGACCTTCTTGCCGTCAAGCTGGACGTCACCAGCCGCGAAGACGCCGAGGCGGCGGTGCTGGCGGCGGTGGAGCGCTTCGGGCGCATCGACGTCCTGGTCAACAACGCGGGCAACTTTTATGCGGGCTACTTCGAGGAGCTGACGCCCGAGCAGATCGAGCGGCAGCTGGCGGTGAACCTCATCGGCCCCATGAACATCACCCGTGCGGTGCTGCCCGTCATGCGCCGGCAGCGCTCGGGCCACGTCATCTCGATCTCCTCGGGCGCCGGCCTGATGGGCTTCGAGTTCAACACCGCCTACGCGGCGTCGAAGTTCGGCCTGGAGGGCTGGACGGAGTCGCTTCACCCTGAGGTCGCGCCCTTCGGCATCCACACCACCATAGTCAATCCGGGCTTCTTCCGCACCGAGCTGCTCACCGCGGAGTCGACTACCTACGCCGCTCCCTCCATCGAGGACTACGCCGAGCGCACCGCGGCGCAGTTGGAGTGGTGGCCCACGATGAACGGCAAGCAGTCCGGCGACCCGGCGAAGCTGGCGCGGGCGCTGGTGACGATCGCCGCCCAGGAGGAGCCTCCCCGGCGCTTCGTCGCGGGCGCCGACGCCGTCGCGGTGGCCGAGCAGAAGGCGGCCGATCTCGTGGCGCAGGCTCATGCCTACCGCGACCTCTCGACCTCACTCGCCATCGAGTCCTCCGACGCCGAAGCGCCGGCACGCGCCGCCTAGCGGGTGCGTCCCCGACGACCAGTCAGCATGAGGAGCAGCCGATGCAGATCTTGACGAATACAAGCGCTCCCGTAGCCACCCGGATCCCCCGCCGGGCTATGGGCGTGACCGCTGCCCTGGCATTGGCTGCGCCTGGTGCGCTGCTCCTCACCGCGGCGTGCGGCGGCCAGGAGGCGGCCACTGCGACGCGCGCCGCGGCGACGGCGCCCGAAGCCACGGCCATCGCACCGGCCATCGCGCTGGCGACTGCGCCAGCCGCCGGCCCTGCGCCGGAGGGCAGCCCCGCAGCCGGCGCGGCAGCGCAGCCGGCGCCGCAGTCGTCCACC
>CADCTC010000304.1 GCA_902805635.1 uncultured Chloroflexota bacterium | reverse complement strand
GAGCGGTGGCGATGGACAACGCCCGGCTCTACGAGAATGCACAGCGCGAGATCGCCCATCGCGCACGCGTTGAAGAGGAGCTGGTCCAGCTGACGCGGCGCCTGCGGCTGCTGCTGCAAGTTGCCACGGAGATTGGCCAGCATCTGCAGCTGGATACGCCGTTCGAGGGTGCGCTGCGCTCGCTGGTGGGCGCCATGCCGGATACCGATACGGCGGCGGTCTTGATTCAAGATCCGGTGACGGGCCTGCTGGCGCCGCGCGCGATGGTTGGCCTGGGGGAGGCGTACGGCCGCATCCGCCTGCGGCCGGGAGAGGGAATCTCCGGCGCGGCGTACAAGTACGGCCAAACCATCCGCAGCGGCGGCACATTCGACGCCCTGAACCTGCGCGGCGCGCTCAGTCCAGAGAACGCCGCCTACCTGGCCAGCGCCACAGGCGGGACCTACACCACGCGCAGCGTGTCTGTGCCACTGCGCACGCGAGAGGGCCATGTGGTTGGGGTGCTCACGCTTGGCTCCAACCACGCCGACATCTCAGACGACGACCTGCGTGTGATCGAGGGGGTGGCGGCGCAGCTGGCCGTGGCCCTAGAAAACACGTATCTGTACGACCAGGTCCGCCGGCAGGCGGACGACCTCACCAGCGCGCTGGCTGAGCTGACGCAGGCGCAAACGCAGCTGGTGCAGCAGGAGCGGCTACGCGCCCTGGGCGAGATGGCGAGCGGGATTGCCCACGACTTCAACAATGCCCTGGCCCCGGTAGTGGGGTTCTCTGACCTGCTGCTGTCCATCCCCGCCACGCTGGAAGACCCGGCCAAGACCAGGCGGTACCTGGAGCTGATCCGCACCGGCGCCCAGGATGCCGCCGCGGTGGTGAGCCGGCTGCGCGAGTTCTACCGCCGGCGCGAGGAGAGCGAGGTGCTGCAGCCGGTGGAGCTGGCGCCACTGGTGGTGCAGGTGCTGGCGCTGACACAGCCACGCTGGCGCGACCAGGCGCTGGCCGCCGGCAGGACGATCCACGTGGAGACCGATCTGCAGCAGGCGCCCCCGCTGCCCCCGGTAGCCGGCCATGCGTCTGAGCTGCGGGAAGTGCTCACCAACCTCATCTTCAACGCCGTGGATGCCATGCCGGAGGGTGGGACACTTACGGTTAGCGTCCGTGCTGGTCGCCGGCGTAGGGCCAGGAGCAAGCCCAAGGGCGGCGCTGGAATCGTGCCAGCTGCGGGAGACTCCGTAATGGTGTCCGTGCGAGACACGGGTACCGGCATGTCTGAAGAGACGCGCACGCGGTGCCTGGAGCCTTTCTACAGCACCAAAGGTGAGGAGGGCACCGGCCTGGGTCTCTCCATGGTGTACGGCACCGTTCAACGGCACGGGGGTGACCTGACTATCGAGAGCACGCCTGGCGCCGGAACGACGGTCACGGTCTGGCTCCCACTCTACGCGCCGGATGCCCTTCACGAGCAGGAGCCGGCCGAGCGAGCGGCGGCGGCCGAATCGCGGCCGCTGCGGGTGTTGGTGGTGGACGACGAAGCGCCGGTGCGCCAGGTGACGGTGGCGTATCTGCTTGCCGAGGGACACACGGTGGAGCAGGCGAGCGATGGAGCCGAAGCACTGGAGCTCCTGAGTGAGGACGTAGCGAGACCCTTCGACGTGGTGATTACCGACCGCGCCATGCCCGGCATGAGCGGCGACCGGCTGGCGGCCGCGATCAAGCAACACACACCAGGGTTGCCCGTGATCTTGCTCACAGGGTTTGGTGGCTTGATGGACGCGGCCGACGCACCGGCCGTGGACGCGATCCTGGGCAAGCCGATGACCCTGGCATCACTCCGGCAGGCGCTGGCGGATGTACTGGCGGATGTACTGGCCAAGTAACACCAGCGCCGCGGCGCTCCTACACTGGCGGCCAGTGACCTATCTTCTGCCACTGGTGTGACGTTTTCCCTCTTAGCCGGCGCACGCATCGGCTAGATTGGGGGACTATGGAGACTCTCCACCGACCTGTTGTGGTGGTTGCCGACGACCACCCTGGCATCCGGCAGCTGATGCGCGTGATCCTGGAGCCGGACTGGGTGGTGGTGGAGGCTGCCACCGGCGCCCAGGCGCTGGAGGCGGTGGAGGCGTACTTGCCCGCGCTGCTGCTGCTTGACCTGCACCTGCCGCCGCCCAACGGGCTGGCGGTGCTGCGCGCCCTGGCGGCGGACCCAGACCTGCGCGCAGTGCGCTGCGTGGTCCTGACCGGCAGCGGCGACGAATCGCTCATGCACGAGGCGCTGGCCGCCGGGGCGGCGGCGGTGCTGCGCAAGCCGTTCGAGATCGGGGATCTGCAGGCACAGGTCTCCGCCGCGCTCGGCGGTGCTCTGCCCCCAGCCCAGGCACGAGTGACGAGGCGAACCGTCTAGCGCTCAGACGGTGGGGACGGAGAAAGGGTCAGGGACGCCGCCTGAGCGGGTGGCGCGGGGGCGGGCGGCACGGGGGCGGCTGGCCCGTCCGGCGCGGTGCACCTGTCCAGGTCGAGCATCGGGTGGTCGGGGCCGAGGGAGGTCACGTCTTCCTCCAGACGCACGATCTGGAGTAGCCTGGCGACCAGGTCGGCGACCTCCTGGGCGCCCTGGTGGATCAGGCGTCCATACGACTCGAGCGTAGGGTCGCGGCGCACCGCCTCGTGCAGCGTCAGCAGCTCGGAGAAGCCGGAGACAGGCGCGAGGGCGTTGTTCACCCGGTGCGCCACCGTGCGCGCCACCAGCATCGCCCCCTCCAAGCGCAGCCGCGCGGCGTGCTCCTGCTCGAAGATCACCCGAGCACCCACATCCCGGTAGTTGGCGACAACCAGCCCCACCTCCGGGTCGTGGAGCAGGTTGGTGGCTTCCACCTCTATATGGCGCCAGGTGCCATCCTGGTGGCGCACGCGCACCTCCCATAGGCTGCTCGCCCCCGGCGCCGCCAGCAGCCGCGCGAAAGCTGCCCGTGCCTGCTCCATATCGTCGGGGTGCACCGGGGTGAATGGATCACGCCCCTCGAATGTACCGGGTGGGTAGCCCAGCAGCCGCGCGGCGCCGGGACTCCGATAGTGGATGCTGCCGTCCGCCCGCAGCAGCGCCACCGCCTCGTGGCTGCGCTCCAATGCGGCGCGCAACAGGGCGGCGGTTATCTCATTGGCCATAAACGTCTGATCCCCCGCGCTTTGCAAAGTCCCCCGCACCGAATTGCACGGCTCATGCCAGCGAAGCAGCGCATCGGCAAAGGAGCGGGGCCTTGCATCCTCCCGGCGCCGGCCACGGCGGCTGAATTGACCAGACGTTGACGTGGCGCCTGCCACCGTTCCACCCGCTGCGCTCATGCTGAGTACCAGCAAGCAGTGAGAAGCGCAACGACAATGGAATTCACCCAGACGACCCAGAAGACGCAGAAGACGCAGAAGACGCAGAAGACGCAGGGGAAGCGGACAGGGAAGCTGGGGCTGGCAGGAGCCTGTCTCAGCGCGCTGGCGCTGACCATGGCGCTGGTGCCGGGCGCTGCCCAGGCGCAGACGACCACTACTACCGCTACGGCGGCGCCGGTGGAGCAGCAACTGTACGGCACGAGCCAGTGGGGCACGTTCCCCATCGTGAACTCGGTAGGCGCCACGGGCGTCTCGTTCGACGGCCAGACGGCGCGGATGACCGGGGCGTTTGCAAAGAATGGCACCAGCAACTGGACCTTCGGCGCGCTGCAGCGGACGACCCTGGCGTCCATCCAGAGCGCGGCCATCGAGGTGCGGTTTGGCCAGAGCGGGTGGAAGGACGACGAGCTGGTGCTGGAGTACAGCGTGGACAACTGGGCGACGGTCCAGCGGCTGGCGAGCTTTGGCCCCGGCAGCCCGCCACCGGTGGCGCTGACGACCCACACCTTCTCAGGGCTGGAGCGGGTGATCTCCACGCCCACGCAGGCCAACGCGGTGGCCTTCCGCTTCCGTGGCGGGGCCCGGGTTGGAGCGACCGATACGATCACGCTGCAGCTGGACCAGGTACGGCTGGTGGTGCGCGGCGCGTAGAGAGTGGTGTAGCTCAGGTCGGGGAGGCAGCGGTGACGCGCGCCACCGTTGTGCGCAGCGTGGCCAGTGTCACCGGCTTGGCCAGCACCATGTCTATGGCTCGGGGGCGCTCGCCGGTAGCGTCCATGAGATCGCCGAAGCCGGTGAGCAGCACGACCGCGGTGGCGGGCGACGCTTCTTTCACGGCCAGCGCGAGCTGGTCGCCGCTCATGCCGGGCATCGCGCGATCGGTGATGACAAGGTCCACCGGACCGGCGCGCAGCAGCCGCAGCGCCTCGTACCCGTCTGCGGCACAGGTGACGCGGTGGCCATCGTGGGTGACGAACGCGGCGGTGACTTGCCGGACGGCTGGCTCGTCGTCCACGACCAGCACCGAGAGTGACCGAGCGGCCGCTGCCGGTGCCTGGTCAGCGGGTGCATCCGGCGTGCGCGTGCCCCACGCGGGCAAGGTGATGCGGATGGTGGTGCCCTGTCCGGGCGTGCTGTCGATGTCGAGCTCACCGCCGTGGCGGCGCACCGTGCCGTGGACCATAGAGAGACCCAGGCCGGTGCCCTTCTCGCCCTTGGTGCTGAAGAAGGGCTCCAGGCAGCGCCGG
>CADCTC010000303.1:4315-4649 GCA_902805635.1 uncultured Chloroflexota bacterium | reverse complement strand
CGTCCGCTTTGGCGTGCAGACCTTCCGTGTGGAGGGCTTCAGTATGGAGCCCACGCTGCGCACCAACCAGTACCTGTTGGTCAATAAGGTGTCCTACATTGTAGGCGAGCCGAAGCGCGGCGATGTGGTGGTACTGCGGTTCCCTCAAGACCCCCGGCGAGACTTCATCAAGCGCGTCGTCGCGCTGCCAGGTGAAGAGGTGGAGGTGCGCGGCGGCGTTGTCTACATTGATGGCAAGGCGCTGGACGAGCCGTACATCCTGGCCAGGCCGAACTACCCCTACCCCAAGAAGAAGGTCCCCGCCGGCAGCTACTACGTGCTGGGCGATAACCGA
>CADCTC010000303.1:0-4252 GCA_902805635.1 uncultured Chloroflexota bacterium | reverse complement strand
GCACGTCTGGGACTGGCTGCCGAAGGAGTACATCATCGGTAAGGCCTGGGTTTCCTACTGGCCCACCGACGTCATGGGCGCTGTCAAGCACGATACGGTGCACTTTGTGGCCGCGCTGCCTCCAGCGGAATCCATACCTGCTGTGGCGGCTGCTGGCGCCGCTGGGTAGCTGCCGTGAGTGTGATCGAGTACCTCTTTCACCGCCCAGGTCCCGCCGGGGCTGTCTTTCAACAGTGGGGCAACGTGTTGCTGGGTGCGTTCCTGGGCATTGCGCTGGCGCTGCTTATCCTGGGGAGTCTGATGCGCCTCTTCAGCGTCCGCCACCCAATTCATGCCCGGCTCACGCGCCGCGTCGTCAGCTACGGCCTGATCTTGCAGGCCGCTGGCGCGCTGGTGCTCTGGCTGCGCTGGGTGAATCTCCCGTTCATCTCGATGCGGATCTGGCTCGCGCTGGTGCTCATCGCGCAGGTTGCTGCCGTCGCTCGCCTGTGGTCGTGGGTGCGCAGCCGCTACCCCGATCAGCTAGCCGAGTTCGAGTGGGAGGAGCGCAAGCGGGCCTATCTGCCTCGCGGCGCCGGCGGCGCTGCCCCTCCCATCCGCCGCAAGGCAGCCGCATCCACCCGCCGCCGGTGACCGGCTCGGACGGCCACTTCACCGCGCGAGACCGCCTGGCATCTACTGTCGCCGACCTGGGCCTATCGCTCACACCCAGGCAGCTTGACGCTTTCGAGATGTATGCCCGCCTCCTGCGAGAGGGCAAGCGCGAGGCGAACCTGACGGCGCTCACCGACCCCATCGACGTGGCTGACAAGCACTTCCTCGATTCGCTCACAGTGCTCGGCGCGCTGCCCGACGGTCCGCTCCGAGTAATCGACATCGGCGCCGGCGCGGGATTCCCCGGCCTGCCGCTCAAGATCGTGCGACCCGACCTGGACGTGACGCTGCTCGAAGCCACCGGCAAGAAAGTCGCCTGGCTCCAGCGCACAATTGAAGCGCTACGCCTCAGTGGTGTCCGCGCTCTCGCCGCTCGCGCAGAAGAGCTGGCCCATGACGCTGCCCATCGGGCCGAGTATGACATGGCCGTTGCTCGCGCCGTCGCTCCTCTCGCGGTCCTGTGCGAGCTGTGTCTCCCGTTCGTCCGGCCCGGCGGGCGGCTGATCGCCCAGAAGACCGCTGCCGGCGCTACCGATGAGGTGCCCGCCGCCGCTCGCGCCATGGAGCTGCTCGGCGGCCGCCTTGTGGAAGTGCGGCCCGTCAAGCACCAGGCGCTCCCCAATCGTGTCCTGGTCGTCGTGGAGCAAACCGCTCTCGCCCTCCGCGACTATCCACGTCGTTCCGGGTTGCCCGCCAAGCGCCCCCTATAGAGCTAGTCGCTCCGCACACGCGTCACGGCGTCTTTCCACCCTGTCCGCAGACGCTCCCGTGTCGCCGGCATCATCTGCGGCTCGAAGGTACGCTCAATGGCCAATGTTGCACCCACCTCGCCGAGCGAAGACCACACCCCCGTCGCCAGCCCCGCCAGTGCCGCGGCGCCGAACGCTGTAGTCTCTAGATTGCGGGGCCGTCGCACCGGCCGGTCCAGGATATCGGCCTGAAACTGCATCAGGAAGTCATTCGCCGCCGCCCCACCGTCCACGCGCATGGCGACCAGAGCCGTGCCTGCGTCGGCCTCCATTGCCTCCACCACGTCGGTGACCTGGTGCGCGATCCCCTCCAGCGCCGCCCGCGCCAGGTGCGCCCGCGTCGCGCCGCGCGTCAGCCCCAGGAATGCCCCACGCGCTCCCTGGTCCCAGTACGGCGCGCCGAGTCCCGTGAACGCCGGCACCAGGTAGACCCCCGCGGTGTCCTGTACCGACTGGGCGAGCTGCTCTGTCTCCTCCGCCGTAGAGATCAGCCCCAGCTCGTCACGCAGCCACTGCACCGCTGCCCCACCTACGAAGACGCTGCCCTCCAACGCGTATGTCAGCGGCTCCGATGTCCCGAGCCGCCACGCGATGGTCGTGAGCAACTGCCTCCTGGAATCGACCGCCTCAGTACCCGTGTTCAGGAGTAGAAAGCACCCCGTCCCATATGTCGTCTTCGCGCTACCCGGTCCGAAGCACGCCTGGCCGAACAGCGCTGCCTGCTGATCCCCTGCTACACCCGCGATGGGCACGCCGGCCGGTATGACGCCCAAATCCCCGGCCGTCTCCCCCAACGCTCCTGAGGATGGCACCACTTGTGGCAGCACCTCGCGCGGCACGTTCAGCGCGCGCAGCAGTTCGTCATCCCACTCGCCGCTGTGCACGTTTAGCAGCAGCGTCCGGCTGGCGTTCGTCACGTCTGTGGCGTGCACGCGTCCCCCGGTGAGCTGCCACACCAGCCAGCTGTCCACCGTGCCGAAGCACAGCTCTCCCGCCTCCGCACGCTCTCGTGCTCCTGGCATGTGCTCCAGCAGCCACTCGACCTTCGTGCCGGAAAAATAGGCGTCCAGCACAAGCCCCGTCCGCTCCTGAAAGAACGGCGCCATGCTCGCGGCGCGCAGCGCGTCACACCGCGCGCCCGTGCGACGGCACTGCCACACAATCGCCGGCCCCACCGGCTGCCCCGTGCGGCGGTCCCACAGGATCGTCGTCTCACGCTGGTTCGTGATCCCAAGACCGGCCAGCGAAGGGCTGCCCGCCGCGCGCAGCGCCTGGGTCGCCGCGTCCCGCACAGTCAGCCAGATCTGCAGCGCATCGTGCTCCACCCAGCCCGGCTGAGGGTAGTATTGCTGCACCGCCGCGTACCCGCGACCCCGAATGCCGCCCGCCCCGTCAACCACCAGCACCGTGGTGCCCGTCGTCCCCTGGTCAATCGCCAGGATCAGCTTCTCACTCATCGCTGCCGATGGTAGCGAGAGATGTGAAAAGAGCCCCGCACGGTATTACCGCGCGGGGCTCTTCGCCTCCTGCATCGCGTCGTCCGTCAGTCGCTCTCCAATGGGAGAGCGACAGCGCGAAGCGCAGGGTGAGGTCAGCTACGAGATGTTCACCTCACCACTTGGTCCACCGGTCCCCACTGTGTCACCCTGCGGTGTGCTGTTCCCGCCCGGAGCAATCACCACTTCCGCCCGCGTGTCGTGACCGTTCGAGCCGTTGGTGGAGTGCACGGGCTGCACCGTCCGCGCCTCAGCGCGCTCCGGGAGCGCCAGGTGATCGCGGAATCGTGGCGGCAGCTTGCCGTTAAGGATGCGCCGCACGTCGTCCGAACTGAGCTCTCCCTTCTCGGCCAGCGCCCGCGCCAGTTGGTGGACCTCCGCCTGATTGTCACTAAGGAGACGCTTAACCGACTCGTACTGCTCGCGCAGCAATGTCTCCACCTCGCGGCGTGAGCGCTCGTCCAGCCGGGGCCGGCTGCGCTGCTCTCCCGCGTCGATGACCACCGGCACCTGGCCCATGGCGCCCACTGGGATCGGCGGCGCCTCACCGCCGTCGCCACCTTCACCGCCGTCGCCACCTTCACCGCCACCCACCCCGCCGATGGACGCGCTGCCCTGCGCCGGCAGGAGCGCCACCGGACGGTTGCGGCTTGGCTCCGAATCCGGCTCCGGAACGAAGAGCGCGTCCCCGGGGTTCATGTACGTCACCACGTACCGCGCTAGCTCGCGCGCCCGCTTGATGTCGAATGCGGACTTGTCGAGTACGGTGCCCAGGAACAGCTCTTCCGTAGCGCGGCTCGCAAGCCGAATCTGGATCTCGATCAGCACCTCTTCGCGTGAGTAGGTCTGCTGCTCCAGCAGCGGACGCAGCTCATTGAAGCTGTGCGCCTCGGTGTTTGCGGTGATCGATACCTTACGCACCTCACGCCGACGCGCCAGCAAGGCTTCGGCGACTGCCTTGCCTGCCTCGTCGTACGCCAGACGGCGCGTGTCCTCGCGTGCTGTTACGTCCTGGCTCTGACGCTCACGCTCCTTCTCGTCGATGATCTTCTGAATGTCGTCGCCGATCAGCTCACCGTGCGTAATCAACGCCTGCGCAATGGCGTGCACCGTCTCCGCGTGTACCGAGAGCAGCGTCTTGACCCGCATGTACTGCTCGTCCAGCAGCTCTTCCACGCGCCGCCGGTCGGGCAGCCCGCTCATCATGTTGCCCATCGCAAGGAACGAGTAGAACGACCCGCCCATGCCGTAGATGCCGAAGTACGCGATCGCCAGCTGTGTCGCTTGCTGAAGGTCACTGGTGACGCCGCTCAACTGCATGCCAAGGAACAGCTCCTCGGCGGCACGGCTGCC
>CADCTC010000302.1 GCA_902805635.1 uncultured Chloroflexota bacterium | reverse complement strand
GACGCAGCCGTCCAGGGTGACGTTGATGCTGAAGGTCAAGAGTCCCATGCGAGCGATTCTAAGCCAGACAATCGCTCGCAGATGTCCAGGCACCTGCGCTTGCCGGTCGAGACGATCCGCCGCCGCTCGGGAGAGGGCGCACGGGCAGGCTCTCGCAGAACACCAAGAGCCGCAACCTAACTGGACAGATTTCAGGTTAGACGCTAGCCCGAATGGCACAGTGCTGCGAGTTGGCTACCATCCAAGCAGGTTGTAACGAGTTCGAGTCTCGTCCCCCGCTCCGACCTCTCTTGTATCGTGGCTGACGCCGAGCGGCACTGCCCCGCCAGCTCATGAGCATGGACGAGCACGTCCATTGCCGGAAGTACCGGGGGCGCACGATCAGGCATGCGTGGGTTGGGGATGCCGCTGTCGTCCCATCGCGCGTGCATGCGATCGCGTTTACCGCGGACGGGACCATTCTGCTAGTGGGCGGTGGTCAGGGTGCCCCGGATGGCGCCGAGTGGTGGCTGCCAGGTGGGGGCATTGAATCCGGCGAGACTCCCGAAGCAGCACTGGCACGTGAGCTGATGGAGGAGGCCGCGGCCACGGCGGAGGCCCTGCGACCGCTCGGCGCGCAGCGCGTGGACGATCCGGTAACTGGGTCTGAGTTCCACGTTTTCTACTGGGCGCGTATAACGCTCGCCGAGGCGTACGCCCCGCAGCACGAAATTGCTGCACGCAGGCTTGTTCGACCCGACATGTTTCTCAGTGCGCTGGTGTGGGGACACCGCACTATGGCCGCAATGCTGCTCGACCGGGCACTTGCCGTGGAGCGGGATCTTCTAGGTCAGGTCACGCCGCCAGAGTAACGGTCGCATGCGTAGGCGGGGAAGCCCGTCCTACCCGGACCCGAGGCTGCGTTTGCGGACGTACCTTCGCGGCTCGAAGGCCGGCATATACTCAGTACGCCCCGGCGCGTGCCCAATCCACCCTCTTTGGCGCCGGCGGCGGGGGAGAGAACTATGTCAAGCACGGTTAGGGGAGCGGTTCGCAAATCGCGGCGGAGCGTGTTGGGTAACGCGGCGGTGTTGCCGGCCGCGGTCGCCACCGCCTGTGGGGCGAATCAGACTGCGACGCCGCCGGCCACGCCGGCGGTGGTCACAGGAAAGGTGCTGGTGATGAGCTACCAGACCAGCTCACCCCGCCTGGACCGGCAGGTCGCGCTCTACGAGGAGTTCAATAAGGAGTTCAAGCCCAAGGGCCTGGAGGTGGAGTTCGTCAACCCCGGCATGGACGTGATCGAGAAGGTCTCGACGATGCACGTCGCCGGGACGCCGGCCGATATGTGGGAAGCCGCCAGCCTCTGGCGCCAGATGGAAGGGTTGGTTGGCGACATCACCCCGTTCCTGACGCGCGACAAGATCGACGAGAAGCAGTGGTTCCCGGACGCGATCAACTCCATGAAGTCGCCCGTGCCGTGGCCACCGCCCTCCAATGCCAAGGTGTGGGGGATGCCGGTCTCCATCTCCGCCGACGCACTGGCCTACAACGTGGAGCTGTTCGAGGCCGCCGGGCTGAAGCCGCCGCCACAGGACCCGGATGACCGCTCCTGGACGATGGAGAAGTTCCTGGAGACGGCGCAGAAGCTGAACAAGGGAACGACGCAGTTCGGGTTCGGTGGCAGCTTCACGCCCAGCGCGGCCAACGAGTGGATGAACGGGCCCTCCTACTTCGGCTATGGCCCGCAAGACCTGGCGACAAAGAAGGTGACCATTGATGCGCCCGGCTACCGGAGCGGGCTCCAGTGGTGGGCGGACGTGTTTCAACGCCACCGCATCGTGCCGACCAGTCAGGAGCTGAGCAGCTTGCGTTCCGCCCCCGGCCAGTCGGCCTTCCTGACCGGGAAGATCGGCATGGACCGGATCAGCAACTTCCCCAACCGGCCGGACTTCCGTTGGGGCGTGGCCGCGCTGCCCTACACGCCGAACCCGGCACAGCCCAAGAACGTCTCCGGCCGGATCAGCGTGCACGGGCTCTATATGGACTCAGAGAGCAAGAACAAGGAGCAGGCCTGGCAGGTCTTCAAGTACTGGATGCGGCCGGACACCAACCAGAAGTACGTCTGGTCGGACGGCCACGTGGTGTCGCCGCTGATCAAGACCGCGTCGGAATGGTCGCTCAAGGAGTTTCAGCAGAGCGTCAACGTGGCGGATGCCAAGGCCTTCCTCCTCCAGGGACAGCGGTCAAAGGTGGACGGCTGGTGGTTCTACCTCCTGAAGAACTGGACCGACGCGGCGAAGCAGGTAACGCCGCTCTACAACGACTTCAAGGGCGGAAAAATGCCGGTGTCGGAGTTCGCCGCCAAGGCGCAGGACATTGTCACGCGCGTGACAAGCTTCTAGCCTGCCGAGAGGGGACCTACATACAAATGAGCAAGCTGATCCTGGACGCGCTGCGGGCGCGTGAGGCCGAAGGCCGTCCCGTCCTGACCGGCGTAATCGGCGCCGGCCACTTCGGCATCGGCGTGGTGGCGCAGCTGGCACAGGCGCCTGGCATGGTTCCGGCCGCGGTCGCCGACCTGGACGTCGAAGCGGCGGTCGAAGCGTACGTCGCCGCAGGCTACGCGCCCGGGGACGTAGTAGTGGCGCGTAACGCGTCCGAGGCCGCCGATGCGGTGCGCGCCGGACGCCCGGTGGCCGTCCCGGACGGCGCGATGCTGGCCGAGCTGCCGCTGGAGGCAGTGGTGGACAGCACCGGCAGTCCGGACGCCGGCGCCACGCTGGCGCCGCTGTGCCTGCGTGCCGGCCAGCACGTGGTGATGGTCAACGTCGAGTCGGACATCGTGGTGGGGGCGGCGCTGCGACGCATCGCGGACGAGGCGGGCGTGGTCTACACCCTTGCCGACGGCGACCAGCCGAGCTTGATCTGTGAGCTGGCCGACTTTGCGGCGTCACTCGGGCTTGAGGTCGTCGCCGGGGGCAAGGGCAGCACGCTCTTTCCGCCGGGACATCCGCGGCGCGTGCGCGTCGAATCCGACCCGAATTCATCGTTTACCAACCTGACCTTTCAGGACGGCACCAAGTCGCAGATCGAGATGGCGTCGGCGGCGAACGTGCTCGGTTGGGGGGTAGACGTGCGGGGATTGCACCACCCTTCGGCGCGACTGGAGCAGGTGGCCACGCTGTTCGGCCCGCGCGAGCGCGGCGGGTTGTTCAGCCGCACGCCGGTGATCGATTTCGTGAACTGCCTGTCGCCGGACGGCACTGAGCAGATCGAGCATCACCTGGCGCACGGCGTCTTCGTGGTCGTTACCAGCACACAGGAGGCGACGCTCACGGCGCTGCACTCAAAGGGCGTGCCGATGAGCGAGGACCGCAGCCGCGCGCTGCTCTGGCGACCGTTCCATCTGGTGGGGGCGGAGACGCCGTACTCGGTGGCGCAGGCGGTGCTGTTCCGCACCGGCACGGGAACGCCGCGGCCGGAGCCGTCAGTCGAGGTGGTCGCGGTCGCCAAGCGCGACCTACCGGCCGGCACGGAGCTGGACGTGATGGGCGCCCGCCAGGTGCTGGGACAGGCGGAGAATGCCGACATCGCCGCCGAGCAGCGGCTGCTGCCGTGGGGCCTGGCCAACGGCGTGCGCCTCCGCCGCGCGGTTGCGGGCGGCGCCGCGCTGACCTACGACGACCTGGAGGCGGCGGGCGACACTCCCTGCTGGCGCCTCCGCGAGGAATACGGACTGCTGCTCCAGCCGCGAGCTGAGACCACCGTGTAGCCCACCCTATGCCACGCAGGAATGGTCACGCGTGTCGAGATCGGACGAATTGCACGCATGAAGCAGATTACGCAACTGCTCCACACGTGGAGCGAGTATCTTCACGCACAGCGGCTGGACCGCAACGGCTACTTCGCGCGGGTTGGGTCCGGGGAGGCGGGCGCGCTGGTGGATCCCGTACCGGTCCAGCCTGGTGACCGGGACCATCTGGCGGAGCTCGGCGGCGTGGCCGCCATCGTACTCACCGGCTTTGACGAAGCGGCCGCGCGCGAGGCTGTGGTGCTTGGGCGGGACCTAGGGTGCTCCGTACACGTGCCGGCGATCGCGATTGAGCAATTCACGAGCCTTGCGCTTGCGGATGCGCGTGGCTACAGCGATGGGGAAGTGCTGCCTGGTGAGCTAACGGCAGACTTGTCGTGCTCCGCGAATGCTAGACGTGCGGCACTGTTCCACGGCCGGGGGCGTGCCTGGTTGGTAGGGGGGCTCACGGTGGGCGCTCCGGCCGGCGCACTCAGCCTGGCGGCGGATTGCAGCGGGGATGCAGAGCGCGCGGGCGGCGCATGCGCTGCGGCGGCTGAATGCCGTGGCGTTCGAGCGCATACTGATGTCGCACGGTACGCCGGTGCTGCGCGATGGGTCGCGCGCTGTGCAGGACCTAGTGTTCGAGGAAGATCCCGAGGCGTGCGTGGTGCGGCCGTCCGAGGTGCGCTTTGCGCCAGGCCGACAGCAAGGCGAGGCATATGGGCGGCGCGACGCCGCCTACGCGCGCCTACTCGGGCTGGAGACGCTGGACTTCGACTTGTCCGAAGTTGAGCCCAGCCGCCGCTCTACCGCGGTACACCGCCACGATGGCGACGAGGAGTGCTTCATCATCTTGTCGGGAGAAGGTGAGGTCCACGTCCTGCGCCCGGATGAGACCGAGCTGCGGCGAATCGCGGTGAAGGCGGGGGACGTAGTCGCATTTCCGCCGCGGTACCAGGTGGCTCACTCATTTAAGTGCACCGGGAGCGAGCCGCTGCGAATGCTCGGGTTCGGCGCACCGGGTAACGAACGCGTCGGGGTGGTGGACTACCCGCTTTCCGGCAAGCGGCTGACGTACGCCTGGCCACCCGGCAAGCTGCACCGCTACTACCTGCCCGACCGGCGCGATGTGCCGTATTTCGAGGGCGAGCCGGAAGACTGAGCACTGCGCGACCTGCTCGGCATCGCAGATGGTCTTGGTGGGACGCTAGTCACAGTGTAGGGAGCGACTCGCTCTCTCTCGGGCAGCCCATCACCTTCTTGTCATGGCCGGCGTTTGCTTGTGTGACCGCGACTGCGGACCCGCTTCCAAAGGGAAGCGGGACACACCAGACACCACCAACAAGAACAAAGGACACGACAATGATGGATCTGATCAAGCGGCTGGCAGTTGAGGAAGACGGCGCGGACGCCACCGAGTACGCGCTGCTGGCGTCACTCGTGGCCGTCGCGCTGATCCTGGGCGCGACCGCACTGGGCGGCAAGATCAACAACGTCTTCAACTCCGTCCAGAACAAGATGACCCCCGCCGTCTAATCGATCCTCTAACCGCACCGCGTCTACGCGCGGGCACAGGCGCCGTCCCGAAAGGGGCGGCGCTTTTTTGCGTCTTGCGCATCTGGTTCCGCAGCGCCATACGGTTGAAAGACTCCCGCGTCGGGAGTACCATCCTCAGAGGAGGGAACGTTATGACGACTGCTTTGAGGCGGACGCGCCGGCGGATGGCGGGGACCGCGGCTGGAGCCGTGGGGGGCGTGGTGGGCCTTGCGCTGGTGGGGTGCGGTGGGACGCAGGACGCGGGGAGTGGCGCTCAGCCGCAGGGGGGCATGGCGCCGGCTACGATCAGCTTCGCGCACTGGGGCACCGAGAGCGGCCTGGGCGTGATGAACCGCGAGGCGGCCCGGCTATTCACGCAGCAGTTCCCCAACGTAAAGGTCGAGCTGGTCTTCAAGCCCGACGATTACCTCACCCACCTGCGGACGATGGCGGTAGGGGGCAGTGCGCCGGACGTATTCGACATCTCCACGCCCGACTTTGGGCCGCCGGCCAAGGACGGCTGGATGCGTCCGGTGGACGACTACATCAAGCGCGACCAGGGCAAGGGGTTCGACTGGAACGACCTGTGGGCCAAGCACCGCGACAGCGGGAAGTACAAGGGCAAGACGTTGGGCGTGCTGGGGCGGGTGTCGCCGCACGTGACGTACTACAACCCCAGCCTTTTCAAAAACGCGGGCGTGAAGGCGCCCGACCAGAACTGGGGCTACGCCGAGTTCCTGGACGCGGCGAAGAAGCTGACCTCGCCGCCGGTGGGGGGCAAGAGCGAGCGCTACGGCTACGCGATCAACAATACCGCACACTGGTTGTGGCGCAACGGCGGTGACTACGTCGTGCCGCGCGGCGAGGACAAGTGGCGCTCGGTGCTCAACTCGCAGGCCACCATCGACGCGGTGCAAATGCTGCAGGACCTCCGCCACAAGCACGGCGTGGTGGGCACTGCGGACACGCTGGGCGTGCACCCGTCGCGCCCGTACTCGGTCTGGTTTACCGAGGGGCAGGTGGCAATGATGGACGACTTGGTGGCGCGCGTCACCGACTACCGCGCCGACAAGCGTCTGACGTTCGACAACTTCGACGTGGCGCACTTGCCCAAGCTGGCGGGGCAGCGCGCGACCAACATGGACCGTGTGGTGCGACCGATCTCGTCGCAGTCCAAGAACCCCGACCAGGCATGGGCGTGGATCAAGTTCTTGCTCCAGAAGCCAGCTATCACGGCGGTCTCGATGCCGGCTGTGATCTCGTGGACCAAGTCAAACGAGTTCTTGCGGCCCGATCTCCCACCGCGCAACATGAAGGTCTTCCTGGACGCGCTGGATTACGCGCGCACTAACCCTGAGCACCCGCGTTGGGGCGAGCTGAGCTCCGCGATCTCCAAGCATCTCAACGAGGCATTCAACGGCAAGCAGACCGCGAAGCTGGCGTGTGAGCAGGCCGACCGCGACGTCACCGCGCTGCTTCAGTCGTGGGGCGATCTTGGTTAGCATGGGTCGGTAGATGAAAGTCACCAAGGTAGAGGTCACCTACGATGTCGCGCCGCCGCGCGAGCGCCCGAACCGCGACGCGCTGCAAGTGCTCGACGGCGGCGGTACCGTGAAGGTGCGGATCGAGGCCAAGGACGGGCTCGCAGACATCGTCGCCGGTACGTCGTCCACGGGGTTCGGGCGCCTGCGCGGCGCGCCGGGGGCGCTGGCGAAGCTGATTGAGGACGAGCTGGCGCCGGAGGTGGTGGGGAAGGACCCGTTCCTCATCCGTGGCATCCGAGATGCGCTCTGGCGCCTGACCGACTACCACGGCTCGACGGGGTTCTCGCTACTGGGGATCTCGGCGATCGACATCGCGCTGTGGGACCTGGTGGGGCACGCGCTTAAGCAGCCGGTGTGGCGACTGTTGGGGCCGGTGCGCGACCGGATGCCGGCCTACGCCATGGTGGGTTGGCTGAACTTCTCTGTCGAGGAGCTGAAGCCGATCGCCGAGAAGGCTGCGGCGCAGGGCTTCAAGGGCGTGAAGATGAAGGTGGGCGCGCCGACGCTTGAGGAGGACGTACAGCGTATTGAGGCGATCAAGAGCATCATCGGCACTGAGATGCGCCTGATGGTGGACGCCAACCAGGTGTTCGACCTGCCCGAGGCGCTGCGCCGCGGGCGCGTCTATCAGGAGCTGGACTGCTTCTGGTTCGAGGAGCCGCTGCGCGCGGACAACCATACGCACCTGGCGGAGCTGGCGCGCGCGCTGGACATCCGCATCGCCACAGGCGAGAACGACTTCGGGAAGCGCCAGTTCCGGGACCTCTTCGAGCGCGGTGGGGTGGACGTGGTCCAACCCGACCTGCGCCGCGCCGGCGGCGCCACCGAGTGCCTTGAGATCGCCGCGATGGCCGATGCGTTCGACATCGCCTACGCGTCCCACGGTGGGGGCGCCCACCTGCACCTGCTCGCGGCGATGCCGAACGCCATCTACATGGAGAGCGGGTACCTGCCGGAGGGTTCGACGCTGGAGAATGGCTGCATCCCGCTGCCCGAGGAGCCCGGCTTCAGCCAGCCGCCCTGGCGCCGGGGCGGGCGAGAGTAGCTTCCCGGCCGCTCCCGGCCGCTTCCGGCCACCACCGTCCCTCGCCGGACCTGAGAAGTGCCGCAGACGCCCGACCCGACGCGTGGGACAATGTGGGCGGTGGACAGGTCAGCGCTTGGTGACGTCCGCACCGTCACAATCATCGTGGACTGGGAAGGTCCCGACGATAGCAACGCCTGGAAGGGGGTGCTCGCGCGCGCCGTGGCGGCAGGGGTTGCCCGCGAGCAGCGAGAAATGCCCGGCTGGCAGCCGGCCCACCCGCTCGACTCGGAATGGCTGTCGGCCAACGGGCACACCTGGTGGGCCGAGCGTTCATCCCCGCCCGCCGGCTCCCCCTTCGTCAAGACGCTGCACTACGCAACCGTCGACTTCCGCCCGGCGTCCCGGCACACGTTGGTTGAGAGCGACCAAGGATCGAGCACACATCCTGAGAGTTGAGTGGCGCGGATCATGACCGACCTGCTGCACCGGGTGGTGGAGAGGATCAACGCCGTGCACGACCTGTCGCTCAAGCTGGGCGAGCGGTTCGAAAAGGGGTCGCAGGGGGCTTTCCGCCTGCACGATGCGGGCGGTGTGGGGTACGTGCTGAAGTGGAAACAAGGAGAGCGCGGCCTGGGCCGGCCGGAGCTTGAGGCGCCGCTGCTGGAGCGGCTGCGCTCAGTTGGCTATCCTGTGCCGCGCTACGTGGCGTGGGGCGTGCTCGACGAGCCGGTAGGCCGATACACAGTGCAGGAGCAATTGCCGGGAAAAAGCGCGTGGGGGATCACGGGACAGGCGCTCGAGGACGCGCTTGCACTGAACGACCTACAGGTAGACGCGGGGGGAAGTCTCCTGGATCAGGGTGTGGCGGCGCATGGGCGGCCGGCCTATGAGCCGTGGCGCGTGCTGCTCCCGCGGCTCACGCTGGAAGGCGGTGACGGGTTCTGCCACCTGGACGCGATGCGAGAGCACTCGCCGGAGACGGCGGCACTCCTTGGCAACGTGCAGGAGTACGTCGGCTCGAATGCCGGGCTGTTGGAGGCCCGACCCGCGCAGGACGTTGTGCACTTTGACTTCAGCGGCCCGAACATCCTCGTGGACGAGGGGCGTTTGACGGGCGTGGTGGACTGGGCGCCATTGCCCGGAGACCGCGCGTTCGATTTGGCGACGCTGGTCTTCTACGACGGCTACTACGCGGACGTGCCCAGCACTCGAGAGCGCATCTGGGCACGGGCGCTTGAGCTTGCGGACGCCGAGACGTTTGGCGTGTACCTGTGCCACATGATTCACCGGCAGACCGACTGGTCTGTGCGCCACCACGACGCCGAGATGGTACGAAGAGTACTTGACGTGTGCGGCGCGGTGCTGCGGGACCTGGCGGCCCGCGGCGTCAACACGGCGGAGCGCAGATGAGGAGCGGCTTGGGAGTGACGTGGCCGACAGTGCGAGCGGGCCATATCGCATAGTCTTGGTCCGTGAAAAAACTGATCGAGGGTATCGTCGCGTTCCGCAAGGGCGCGCGGCCCGAATACCGTGAGACCTTTGCTCGACTTGCACTCGGGCAGAAGCCCGACTGCCTCTTCATCGCCTGCTCAGATAGCCGGGTGGTGCCCAACCTGTTTGCCTCCACCGAGCCTGGCGACCTGTTCGTGACGCGCAACGTCGGTAACCTGGTGCCGCCGAGCGGCCCTGGCGGCATCTCCACCGGTGACGAGGCGGAGGCCGCCGCGATTGAATACGCGGTCGGCACCCTGGAAGTGCAGGACATCATCATCTGCGGCCACTCGAGCTGCGGTGCGATGCGCACCGTCATCGATGGGTTCACCAGCGGTCTGCCCGGTCTGTCTGACGTCGTGGGGGCACCAAATTTGACGCGCTGGCTGCGGCATGCATTGCCCGCTTTGGAGAAGCTCGAGGCTGGTAGGACCCTCGACCCGTCTCTCCCTCGCCACGACGCGCTCTCGCAGCTCAACGTGCTTCACCAGGTGGCGCACGTCAAGAGCTATCCGGCCGTGGCCCAGCGGATCAGGGCCGGCACGCTGGGCGTGCACGCTTGGTGGTTCGACATCGCGCGCGCGGACGTCTACGCGTATGAAGCCGAGCCGGATCGGTTCGTGCTGATTGACGAGGAGGAAGCGGCGCGCATCATCACGCGACTCAGCGCACCCGGCGACGGCAGCACGCAGCACCCGTGGCGCTCTGCTACCGTCACTGGCGTGGGGCACCAATAAAGTGTGATGAGGGTAACGTTACTCGGCGACGCTAGCGTGGACTGAATGGAGGTTCGGCTGGGTGATGGCGCCGCGTGATGCCGAGCTGACCAGTGCCATGTACTTGGCGAAGACACCGTTGGTGTAGTGCGGCGCCGGCTCTTTCCACGACGTCATGCGCTGCTTGATCTCGGCGTCGGTGACGTCTGCCTCGATCAGGCGCTTCTCTATATCAATGGTGATGATGTCGCCCTCACGCACCGCGGCGATGGGACCGCCCAAGGCCGCCTCGGGGGCGATGTGGGCGATCATGAACCCATGCGTGCCGCCGCTGAAACGGCCGTCGGTCAGCAACACTACGCTGTCGCCCAGCCCTGACCCCTGCACGGCGCCGGTGACGCTCAGCATCTCGCGCATGCCCGGCCCGCCTCGGGGGCCCTCATAGCGGATCACGATCACGTCGTTCGGCTTGATCTGCCCGCCAGTGACGGCACGCATGGCGTCCTCTTCGCGCTCGAAGACACGTGCCGGCCCCTGGTGATAGCGCTTGTCATAGCCAGCGACCTTGATGACCGAGCCCTCCGGTGCGATGTTTCCGTTGAGGATCACCAGGCCACCGGTCGGCTTGATCGGCTCTTCCATGCTGGTGACGACCGGCTGCCCCGGCGTTTCCTGCGCTGAGGCAGCTTCCGCTCCGAGCGTCTTCCCTGTCACAGTCAGGGCGGCGCCGTCGATCTTGCCGCCATCGATCAGGCGCTTCGCAACCAGCGGGGTGCCACCGGCGTGATCGAGATCGACCGCGACGTAGCGCCCGCCTGGCTTGAGATCGCAGATAAGAGGGGTGGCTGCGCTGATAGTGTCGAAGTCGTCGATAGAGAGGCGTACGCCCGCCTCGTGCGCCATGGCGAGCAGGTGCAGCACCGCGTTGGTGGACCCACCGGATGCGACTACGCCGGCGATGGCGTTTTCGAACGACCGGCGGTCGGCGATGTCACGCGGGCGGAGGCCGCGCCGCAGCACGTCCATTACTAGCTCGCCGGTGCGCTCCCCAATCTGGTCCTTGCGTTGGTCGATGGCGGGGACGCTGTTGAAGCCCAGGGGCGACAGACCCATGAACTCCATCGCCATGGCCATGGTGTTGGCGGTGTACTGCCCGGCGCAGGCCCCGGCGCCGGGGCAGGCGTTGTCTTCTATACCCTTGAGTGTCTCGTCGTCCATCTTGCCCGCGGCGTGCGCGCCCACCGCCTCGAAGACTTCGATAATGGTGAGGCCGCTGCGCTCCTTGTAGCGCCCGGGCTGGATGGAGCCGCTGTAGAGGATCACGCCGGGGATGTTCAGGCGCAGCAGTGCCATGGCTCCGGCCGGGATGGTCTTGTCGCAGCCGACGATCACGACCAGGGCATCGAACATGTGCCCGCGCGCCACGAGCTCGATTGAATCGGCGATCAGGTCGCGGCTGATGAGCGACGCCTTCATGCCCTCGGTGCCCATAGTCACACCATCGCTGATGGCGACGGTGTTCAGCTCCATGGGGGTGCCACCGGCACGCCGCACGCCCTCCTTGACCTGCTGCGCCAGCTTCCGCTGGTTCCAGTTGCAGGGCATCGTCTCGATCCAGCTGTGGGCCACGCCGACAATAGGCCGGCGCAGGTCGTCGTCGGTGAAACCGATGGCCTTGAGCATGGCGCGCGCCGGGGCGCGGTCACGCCCTTCGAGCTGGACGCGGCTAACTTGTCGTGTGTCGTAGGCGCCGGCGGCGCCGTCCGTACCCTGGGCACTCACGGGGGTGGGCTCTCCTTACTGATTGAGGGAATTGTACTTCGCCCGGAGAAACACTGAGCCGGATGTGCGGGCCGGCGGCTACCAGTTGGTGAAGCTGCCGTCGGTGCGCTGGAGGGTGGGATGGCTGCTGTCGTCGCCCTGGAAGCGCAGCCGGCGCGCGGCTTCGCGGTCGAACTCGATCCCGAGTCCAGGCTTAGTGGGTGGCAGCAGGTAGCCGTCTTGCCACTCCACCTGCACCGGGACGGCGTTGGTCATAAAGCGGCCAGGGCGCGACGGCTGCTCCATCACGCCCAAGTTGGTGACGGCCAGGCTGAGGTGCAAGCACGCGGCGCTCGAGACGGGACCCAGCGGGTTGTGGCAGGCCAACTTGATGTAGTGCGTCTCAGCCCAGTTGGCCACCTTCTTCGACTCGGTGATGCCGCCGCAGATGCACACGTCCACGCGCGCGAAGTCGATCAGGTCCTCCTCCAGGAACTGGCGGAACTCCCACTTGCTCGCGAACTGTTCGCCGGCGGCGAGCGGGACGTGGCCGCGCTCGCGTAGATAGCGGAGGCTCTGCGGGTTCTCGCTGCGGATTGGGTCTTCGACAAAGAAGGGGCGGTACTGCTCGATGGCGCGGCACAGCTGGATCGCCTCTGACGGGTCCAGGCGCGTATGTACGTCGGTACACAGCTCCATGGTGTCGCCGAGCGCCTTGCGCAGTGCCTCGAACTGTTCCACCGAGCCGCGTACGGCGTCGGCTGGTTCAAACGATCCTCTGCCGGTGGGCGGGCTGAAGCGCGCGAACTTCCAGCCCTCTTCGCGCGCCGCCAGGCAGCTCTCCACCAGATCTGCTGTGGTACGCCCGCCAAGGTGCGGGTAGCAGATGACCTTGTCGCGCACGCGACCGCCCAGCAGCTGGTAGACGGGGAGGTTGGTGGCCTTGCCGAGGATGTCCCACAGTGCGATGTCGATGGCTGCGAGCGCGCTGCCGGCTACGCGGTCATGCGGGAAGAAGAAGCCGCGGCTCATGCGCTGCCAGAGGTCCTCGATGCGGAAGGGGTCCTGTCCGACCAGCAGCCGGCCGAAGTCCTCGACCATCCCCGCAGTGGCCGTCACCTTCGAGTGCGAGCGGGGCAGGCCGCACTCACCTACGCCGTAGATGCCCTCGTCGGTATCGACGATGACGAAGAACGCGGTGCGGCCGTCGGTGACGGGCAGGAACTCGACATTGGTGATCTTCACTCGATGCTCTCCTCAGTGAATGTGGTGGCGGTAGGGTGGCGACGATGGAAGTCAGCACTATAGGGCACAGCGCTCCGCATCGGGAGGGACGGACATGAGCTGAGATCGTTTAGTATCTCTGAACGGCGATGACGGCGGGTGCGCTCCTTCTCATCGCCACCGTGCCGCTCACGGCGCTGACGCTGAGGCGGCCGGGTTGGTCGCGACGGCCGGCGAAGGCGCTGCTGGCGGCCGCGGTAGTGGTCCAGGTGGTGGTGGGGCTGGGAATCGTGCTGTCGCTTGACGGCTACCTTGCACGAGGTGTGATGCCGTCGGTAGCGCCGTGGGCGGAGCGCGGCGCGGGAGCACTGTTCCAGTGGTTCACCGGGCCAACCCTGCCGCTAGACCTGCTGGCGGTGTCGGGGCTGGTCGTGCACTTGCTGGCCGACCTGTCGGCGCCGCACGCTGCGCGGCCCGCCCGGCTCCGTGCGTGGGCACTGGGCCGGTTGAATGGCGTCCGGCATGCGTTCCGCGCCGCACTCCTGGTACTTCCACTGTTTTGTGGCTGGATCGACGTGGTCGGCGCGACTTCCGGTCAGCTGGGTGCTGCGGCCGCTCGCTCTCTGGCGTCGCTGGCGCCTCAGGCTAGCGCTTCTCTGGTGGCGCCGCATCCGCACATACCCGCGTTTGGCTGGTGGCTGGCTGCGGTAGCGCTTGCATCGGCAGCCCTGCCAGTGCTGGTTCGGCGCTCCGGCCGGTGGACACTCGGGATCGCTGCCGCCGCCGGGCTTTTGGGATGGACCATGCGGTCGGTCGCGGTCACGCTGGCGGCGCCCGCATTTGTGGTGCTCGCCATGGCTCTTGTAGGCGCCGTCTGGTGGCGCTCGCGCGGCGCAGGGCCGGCGATGCTGGAGCGCGCTGTGCTGCTCGGCACGCTGGCCCTGGCGCTCGCGCTGCGCTGGCACGGGTTCGGTGAGCCGCTGAGCCCGGACGCCAGTGGCTACTTCGGCGCCGCCGTGCAGTTCCACGCCCGCGTCGCCGCGTCGGGGATGAACCCCATCGCCCTCATCTACTTGAACATGCACGAAGCGGCGCGCGAGCCGTTCTTTCCCGTGGTCGAGCGATTAGTGCTCGACGTGCTTGGGGAGTCGGACCTCCACGTGCGCTACCTGACGGTGTTTGCTGCCGTGGCTGCTGTGTATGTCACGTACTGGTTCGGCAAGGTCACGCTTGGTGTTGCACCGGGTCTGATCGCGGCCTTCCTTGTCGCGGTGCAGCCCTGGCACATCGAGTTCAGTCAGAAGGCGCTGCGCGAGGAAGTCGCGCTGATCCAGGTCTACGCCCTTGCGCTGCTCGTGGTACTGCGGCTCCCGGCCACGCCGGCTACCGCGATCGTGGCCGGGATGCTCGCGGCTTTTGCCACGCTCACTCGCCTTGATTCTGCTCCCACCGTCGGCTTCCTGCTAGTCGTGTGGACGGTCGCGCAGAGGGCAACGTGGCGGCGGGCGCTGCTTTCATGGGGAACGCTGATCCTGCTCGTGGTGCCGCTCGTCGCCGGCTACCGGCTCACGCGTGGCGACTCGCTGGCCCCGATGGGCTCCGCCATGGGTGGGGACATGCACTCCAGAGTGGATCCATTATTACGCGGTGAGTACGGGCCTCTGGAGCTCTCTGGCATGCTCGCCGCCGGGACACTGTATCTCTACGGCGAGACGGTGTTCGGCCATGTCGTGGCATGGCTGCGGCCGCTCGTCGGTTCGGCGGCGCTCCCGGCCGTCCTCGGCGTGTGGGCCGGCGGTCTAGCGGTGCTGCTCGCCCGCGGTCCGCGCCTCCCGGCGTACCTGGCGCTGTTGGGCGCCTACATTCCGCCCTTCGCGTTCATCGCTGCTCGCGGAGTTGGGCCCGACGAGCCGTACACCCACCGCTACGTCTATCTTGTCCTGCCCGCTGCGTTGTCTATATTCGGCTGGGCACTGCAGCGATCGGTGTTGTGGGCGCATGCCTTCATCAGGCGCTTCCGATCACCAGCCCAACGGCGTCAGATTTGGCAAGCAGCGACACTGGGCCCGGACTCTCACTCCGTGCCGAGCGCCTCTTGAAGCGCCTCTAGCTCGCGGCTGAGCCGGGCGATCTCATTCCGATCGCTCGCGTGCCGGCGGCGCAGCAAGACGACTTCACTCCGCAGCGAGGCGAGCTCACGGCGCGCGTCAAATGCGCGTCGGGCGCGGGCCGAGCTGTTGCGCGCGTCCATCACCGCGCGCTGGACAGTGACGTGAGCCTTGGTATCGAGGACCATAGGTCGCGCGGCGCTGAATGAGATCCGCCGTGCGCACGTTATGTATACCCCGAAAATGTGCTGTTGTGTGGACACGGCGCGGCCGGAAGCTCGTGTGGCGCGTGGCCAACCACGCTGATGGGAGAACGCAGGCCCCGGCCGGTCGGTCAGGAAGCTAGTTCGCCACTTCCAGCGCTGGAGCCTGGTCCGGCAGAAGAGCCTGCGGCAGGGCCACCTCCCGGCGCGTCGTCGATGTCCGTTGCCAGCAACACGTTTACGACGTGCTGCGAGAGGAATCCGCACCGGTCACAGACCGTCGCCACCGTCGGGATGCTCGCTACCGGGCCGTCGCCGAGGCGCGCCTGCACCGCGAGGCTGAAGTAGCCGTCCATCAGCTGGAAGTCGTCATGGCCGCAGCGCGGGCACGGTCTGTCGGCGCCGGCGCGGGTGAGCGCGTCGATCAGACGCTGCTGCCAATCTGGGGGCCACGCGACCATCGACCTCGTCCTCGTTCCTTGGTATTGCCGCTCACTGCCTTCCGGCCGCTCCGGCCGGAGACGCATTTACTCTAGCAATCCGGGCTCAGGTGGGACAGCACGCCCGCGGCCGCACCGCCTCTGCCGGCCCACGCGGGAATCGTTCACCAAGTGACCGCTTCCCTTGTCCAGCGGCAAGCGGCGGTGCATCGTAGAGAGCAAATGATCTCCTGGTTGCACTCACACCAACACCCGCATGAGGACGCTCAAGATACCGGACAGGTGTGCGGTGCCGAGACGGACCTGATGCAGCACACGCACATCACGTGCACCCTGCTGCGCGGGCACCGGGGCAATCACCGCGCCACTGTCACCGGCGCCGATCTCCACCTCGCCCGCGACGGCCACACCATCCGCGCCACAGCTTGGCAGGTGGAGTGGCTGGACGACGGCTCACGCGCCGCGTGACGGCACATTAGCCGGCCGAAAGTCGCGCTCGCCGCCGAGCCGGAATGCTATCCTGCCCGGCAAGTCTTACTCACTCACTTGAAGGACGGGCGGATGCGACTCATAACACGTGGCGATCTTGATGGCCTGACCTGCGCGCTGCTCTTGCAGGAGGTGGAAAACCTTGAAGGGGTGATGCTGGCCCATCCCAAGGACGTGCAGGATGGCCGGACCGACATCACGAGCAACGACATCCTGGCCAACCTGCCGTATGACAAGCGCGTCGGCATGTGGTTCGACCACCACTCGAGCCAGCAAGGAGAAGCTGACCGACCCGAGGGCTTCAAGGGCGCGTATGAAGTCGCGCCTAGCGCGGCACGTGTCGTCGCCAACCACTACGGCGCCGGCAAGTTCTTGCGGTATGAGGAGCTGCTTAGCGAGACCGACCGCCTAGACGCGGCGCAGCTGACTATTGACGACGTGGTCAACCCCCAGCGCTGGATCTTGCTGGGCCTCACGCTGGACCCGCGCAGCGGCCTCGGCGGCTTCCGCGAGTACTTCGAGAAGCTGATGCGCCTGTGCCGTGAGCTGCCCGTGGAAGAGGTGCTCCAAGAGGAGGAGGTCGCCGGGCGTGTCAAGCGTCTTAAGGAAGAAGATGAAGCCTTCAAGAAGCACCTGACGGAAGTGGTGAAGGTGGAGGGCAACGTCATCTACATGGACGTGCGCGGCATGCGCGGCCTACCGGCCGGCAACCGTTTCCTGGTCTACACCATGTACCCGGAGCAAAACGTGTCGCTGCGCGTCGCCGACGGCCTGGCCGGTAAGTTCTTCACCGTTCAGGCGGGGCACAGCATCTTCAACCGCACCTGCAAGACCAACGTCGGCGACCTGATGCACACCTACGGCGGCGGCGGCCACCGGGGCGCCGGCACCTGCCAGCCAACCGTCGACGTCGCCGACCAGGTAATCCCCGAGATCCTCGAGACGCTCAAGCGCAACGGCTAATTTGACCCTGCTGCTGCACATCGCACCACGCGCGCAGTGGGATCGGGCGCGCTTCGCGGGCGTCTACCGCGGCGAAACGCTAGACACCGAAGGGTTCATTCACTGCTCTACGCTGGAGCAGGTGGTTGACGTCGCCAACAAGCACTATCCCGGTCAGAACGACCTCGTCCTGCTCTGCATCGACTCCTCACGTGTCCAGGCGCCGGTGCAGTTCGACACTATCGAGACCGGCGAGCGCTTCCCGCACATTTACGGTCCGCTGAACGTTGACGCGGTGACGCGCACACTTCCCTTCCCCACGCGCGAGGACGGCACATTCGAGCTGCCGGATGGCCTGGCCGGCGCCGGCTGACCGGGCGCCGGTCTGGCTCGCGCTCGCCCTGGGGGCGCTGACCTCCCTCGCTCGGGTGCCGTTCCGCAGCCGCTATCTCTTCGCGTGGGACAGCGCCAACTTCGCTCTGGCGCTCGATCAGTACAACGTCGCCTTCCATCAGCCCCAACCACCAGGCTACCCCATGTACGTGGCGGCGGCCGGCCTGGCGCGGCGATTGACAGGCGAGGCTAACGCCGCGTACGTCACACTGAGCGTCATCGCCAGCGGACTGGCGGTGACGTTCCTCGTGCTGGCTGCCCACCGGCTGTATGGCCGGCGCGTGGCGCTGCTGGCGGCCGTGCTGCTGGCGACCAACACGCTCTCGTGGGGGCAGGGGGTCGTTGCCTATCCGTATTCCTTCCTCGCGTGTTTCACGGCGCTCGTCGCGTGGCTCTGCCTGTGCATCGGCCAGGGGGCGCCGCGCGCGCTGGCCTTGCTGACCGGCGCTGTCATCGGTCTCGCTGCCGGGTTCCGCAGTGAGCTGGCTCCATTCTTGGCGCCGCTATGGCTCTACGCGTGCCTACGTGCGCCCGGGACGCGCCGCCACCGGCTGCTTGCGGTCGCGCCGGGTGGCGTGGCTATGGCGCTTTCAATTGCGGCCTGGTACGTGCCCATGGTCCAGCTTAGCGGCGGGTGGGCCGCGTACCAGGCGGCGACGGGTGGCTACTACGCCTACTTCATCCAGACCACCTCCGGCGCCGGCAAGCTGCTGCTCGGCTTGCTGGAGAACACGCGTGCGCTGGTGGGATTCCTTTACAACGGCGTCGGGCTTGCCCTTCTCCCGATGGTGTACTTCGTGGGGCGTTTTTTCGCTCCGCAGCGCCTGGTTCGGGACTGGCGCGCGCGGTTCGTCGCGGTGTGGCTGGCGCCCCCTCTGGCCTTCTACGTCACAGTACACATCGGCAATCCGGGGTATGTGCTTTCGCTTCTGCCGGCCCTCTGCATCTTTGCGGCGCAGGCGGTTCTGGGGATGCTGGAGGACGTGCGGGAGGCTGCAGGCGCCCTCACCACCATCCCCTCTCACTTGGGGAGAGGGGACCTTGGTTCCGACGCATCGTGGCGACGCGCGGACCAACGAATCGTCACGATAACGTGGGTCGTGCCCGCAGCATGGCTGGTGGTGCTGGCGATTGGGTTGAGCAATACGGCGCTGTTTCTGCTTGCAAACGGGGAGGGGCGCCGGCAGGAGATCCGGCAGATTGATCGCATCTTCGAGCGGCAGCTGGCGGAGATCGAGGCGCGCTTTCCGCCGGAGTCCACATTGATAGTGTCGTATGACCGGTCGCGGCAGTACCGGTATTACCTGCCTCGGCACAAGATCCACCTGCTCTTCGATGTCGCCGTCGCCGGAGCCGTGACGGACACGAGTCGCTACTGGGAGCGGCGCGCCACGTATCGCGTGCCACCGGGGATCACGGCCGTGCTGTTCCCGGATCTGGGGCGCAACACCAGCGACCAGCCCGGGATCGTCGAGCGCGTAGATCTCGGCGTGGGCGTGGACTTGTACGTCGCCCGCGTGCGCGCCGGGGACGAGGTCCGGTACGGGTACCAGTACGCCACGGGCACGCGGGCATGACGGTGCTGCTGCCTCCACACCTGGCGGACGTGGCGGATGGAGTTGACATGGAGGAGAAACAAGAGTGAGCAGGCTGCATGTGGTGGAGCACCCGCTGATTGACGACTGCCTGGGATACCTGCGCGATCGGCGGACCGACATGGCCGACTTCCGGCGCTACGCGCGGCTGCTGACGCAGCTGCTGTGCTTCGAGGCAACCAGAGACCTAGCGCTGCGGTCGGACGACGTGGAGACACCGCTGGAGCAGACCACGGTCCGCCGGCTGGACGAACAGGTGGTGCTTGTGCCGGTGCTGCGCTCCGGCCTGGCCATGCTGGAGACCGTGGCGGCGCTCTTCCCGCACGCCCGCGTCGGATTCATTGGTCTTGAGCGCGACGAAGAGACCGCCGTGGCACGCGGCTACTACCGCAAGCTGCCGTCGCGCCTCGGAGAGAGCCAAGTGATGATCCTGGAGCCCATGCTCGCCACGGGCGGCTCCGCATGTGCCACGCTGGAGCTGGTGCACGCGGCCGGCGCGCAGCGAGTGCGGCTGGTGTGCGTCGTCGCTGCGCCGGAGGGAGTGGCCATGGTGCACGCGCGTTTTCCGGACACCGGCATCTACACCGCGGTAGTCGATCGCGGCCTCAATGACCGCAGGTTCATCCTCCCCGGCCTAGGCGACTTCGGCGACCGCTACTTCGGTACCGTCGAGTAGGTAGACTCCTGCCCGCCAACAAGGAGTCAACACTATGGACACACCCTGGAGCGCGTACATGCAAGTGGGCCTCGTCCACTTCATGATGTTCCCGGAGGCGATGCAAGGCAACGACGACGTGCTGCAGAGCATCGAGCGCGTCGCGGCTGACCCGCTCTTCGAAGTGCTCGAGATCACCAAGATCAAGAACCCGGAGGTCCGCCGGCAGGTGCGCGACGTGGCCGACATGGCGCACGTGGACCTGGGCTTTGGCGCGCAGCCCGGCATCTTGATGAACAAGCTCAACACCGCTGCCCTGGACGAAGATGCCCGCCGCGCGGCCGTGGCCGAGATCAAGAGCAGCGTGGACCAGGCTTACGAGCACGGCTGCAAGCTGCTGGCGATGATCGACGGCCTGGAGTCGTTCCAGGGCGAGGAGAACCGCGAACGAGCACTGGGCCAGGTGGTCAAGAGCTTGAACGAGATCTGCGAGTACACCGAGCAGCAGGCCAAGGACTACCAGCTGACCATCTCGCTGGAGACGTTCGACCGCTCCATCGAGAAGAAGTCGCTGCTCGGCCCGACGCGTGACGCGGTAAAGGTGGCCGACCAGGTCAAGGCGAAGCACCCCAACTTCGGTCTCACTATTGATCTATCGCACATCCCGCTGCTCGGCGAGACGATCGAAGAGTCGCTGACGCTGGCCAAGGACCACATCATCCACGCCCACATCGGCAACTGCCAGATGAAGGACGCGAGCCTGCCGTCGTATGGCGACAAGCACCCGCGCTTCGGCTTACCCGGCGGTGAGAACGACTCGACCGACTTGGCCGAGTTCCTCAGCACGCTGTTCAAGATCGGTTATTTCGACAAGGCGGTGCCCACGCGGCGACCTGTGGTGACCTTCGAAGTGCGCCCGCTGCCGGGCGAGAAACAGGACATCCTGCTGGCCAACTGCCGGCGCGTGTTCGAAGAGGCGTGGGGCAAGGTGCAGGCGCCGGCCGGCGCGAAATAAGCTGCTCGTAGAGGGGAAAGGGACAAGGATATGCCAAAGGTATTCATTACGCGCAACATTCCGGCGATTGGGCCGGACAAGCTGCGCAAGCAGTCCGGCTGGGAGATCGACCAGTGGTCGAAGGACGAGGTCATCCCGCGCGATGAGCTGCTGCGCCGCGTCAAGGGCGCGGACGCCGTGCTCTCGCTGCTGACCGAGCGGATCGATGCCGAGTTCATCGAAGCGGCCGGGCCGCAGCTCAAGGTGGTGGCGAACCTCGCCGTGGGCTTCGACAACTTCGTGGTGCCCGAGCTCACCAAGCGCGGCGTGATCGGCACCAACACGCCCGACGTGCTGACCGACACTACCGCGGACCTCGCGTTCGCGCTGCTCATGGCGACCTCGCGCATGCTGCCGCAGGCCGAGAAGTACGTCAAGGACGGCCACTGGCACACCTGGGAGCCGCTCGGCTTTATGGGCCAGGATGTCCACCACGCTACCCTGGGCCTGCTCGGCATGGGGCGCATCGGCGCCGCCATGGCGCGCCGCGGCGCCGGCTTCGAGATGAAGGTCATCTACTACGACGCCTACCGCCGCCAGGACCTGGAGCAGCAGTACGGCTACGAATACCGCAACAGCATTGAGGAGGTCATTCGGGAGTCTGACTTTGTCAGTGTGCACACGCCACTCACCGAAGAGACGCGCCACCTGATGAACGCCGAGCGTCTGGCGATGATGAAGAAGACCGCCATCTTGATCAACTCGGCGCGCGGACCCATCGTGGACCCCGATGCGCTGTACGACGCGCTCAAGAACGGCACCATCTGGGCAGCCGGCCTGGACGTGACCGAGCCCGAGCCGGTGCCGTCGGACCATAAGCTGCTCACGCTGGAGAACTGCCTGATAGTGCCGCACATCGCCAGCGCTTCGATCAATACGCGCAACAACATGAGCGAGCTGGCGGCGGACAACATCATCAACGTCCTAGAAGGGCGCGCTCCCAAGACGCCCGTCAATAAGGAAGTGGTGGAGCAGAAGGGGCTGAAGTAGGCCGCGGGGACACCAATGGCCAAAACCATCAGGATCAGTGCCGGCTCCGTGATGGCCGAAGCGACTCTGAACGACTCGCGCACGGCGCAGGCGGTCTGGGACGCGCTGCCTATCACTGCCAAGGCGAGCACATGGGGTGACGAGATCTACTTCGGCATCCCGGTGGAGCAAGCGGAGGACCGGGCGCAGGCGACCGTAGCCATGGGAGACCTTGGCTACTGGCCACCTGGCAGGGCCTTCTGCATCTTCTTCGGTCCCACCCCGATGTCGCGCGGCCCGAACGAGATCCGGCCCGCTTCGCCCGTCAACGTGATTGGCAAGGTGGCCGGCGACGCGACGCGCTTCAAGGCCGTCCGCTCCGGCGAGGCGGTAACGCTGGAGAAGGCGACGGAGTAACCGCGCTCAGGGAGCAATGGGATGTTTAACGTCGGGATCATCGGAGCGGGCGGCATCGCCAACAAGCTGCACTTGCCCCAGCTAAGCGAGCTGCCGGACGTGCAGGTCACCTGGCTCTCCGGACGGTTGGAGCACCGGCTCAAGACGCTGGCTCAGCGTTGGGGCGTGACGCGCTGGACGCACGACCACCAGGAGATGCTCAAGGACCCGGAGCTCGACGGCGTCATCATCGCGCTGCCCCACCCGCTGCACGTCGCCGCGGGAATCGACGCGCTCCAGGCGGGCAAGCACCTGCTGATGCAGAAGCCCCTGTGCGACTCGCTCGACGATGCGAACCGCTTCGTCGCCGCCGTCGAGCGCTCAGACCGCACTGTCCTGGCGCTGCCGCACTTCTCACCGTCCGTCTACGCGGCGCGTGAGATCATCAAGCAAGGCACGATCGGCAAGGTGTCCGGCGTCAGTGGGCGCAGCTCGCACGGCGGCCCGGAGGTCTACTACGCCGAAGTGCGCGATGCGTTCGAGGAGCAGAGCGACGATCTGTGGTTCTTCGACGCCAAGCGCGCATCCGTCGGCGCACTGTTCGATATGGGCGTCTACGCCTGCTCCCAAGTTGTTGTCACTGGTGGTACCGTGCGGCGCGTGTTCGGACGTACTGCGACGGTAGACAAGCCGACCGAGCTAGAGGACACCGCGACGCTGCTGTTGGAGTTTGAGAGCGGTGCGTTGGGCACTGTAGAAACCGGCTGGTGCGACCCCGCCCGGACCGCGTTCCTGCACGTCCACGGCACGCGCGGCAAGCTCACTACTCCCGGCCACGAGCGCAACCCGCTTACCCGCTGGGAGCCAGGCTCCTACACGCGCGAGGACATCCCGCCGGTGCCTCATGTGGTCGACGTAGCGCCGTTCGGCAAGGGCGACGCGCACCAGCACTGGCTAGACTGCGTGCGCCAGGGTGGCCAGCCGCCTGTCTCCAGCGCGCAGACCGCCCGCCACGTCACCGAGGTGCTGCTCGCCGGGCTCGAGAGCGCCAGGAGCAACCGGCCGGTGGACATCCAGTCCCGCCTACCGGACAGCGTCTCACCGCTGCCGGCGTGATTCCTACTCTTCTTCCCCGGCCATGGTGTTGGCGTCCTCGTCCTCGTCGCTAAAGTCGCGCACGATCTGTTCGTAGGTGCGCGAGGGCGCCACTACCGATACGACCTTGCCGTTCTTCCAGAACAGGCGGGTGCCCGGGTAGAAGCCGAAGTACATGAGCGCTACTTCGGCTTCCAGCGGGCGGTCGAAGAGGATGCGGTACTCCTCCGGTCCGATGCGCTCGACCTTGGGACGGATGGGCATTGTCTAGCTCCGTCCCGGCCGCTGGCGCCGCCGCGCAAAGAGGTCCGCAAGGTAGAGCTCTTCCTCTTCGTCCTCGTTGCTCTCCCGTGCCGCCTCCGACACGGGATCATTCTGGACCGCGGCTGTCGCGTGAGCCAGCTTGTCGCGTGCCGGCGTATCGACCGGCGGATCGCTTGGACCCGCGTTCGGCGGTTGGGCAGGCAGCGGTTCGGGAGCACGCGCTGACGAGATGGCGGGCGCAATCTCAGGTTCGACTTCCGCCTCCAGCACCTCTTCCGGGCGGTCGGCGGGATAGATATATGGTCGCTTGGCCGGAGCGGGCGGCGGATCCACCCCCCACTCCTCGTCGTCCTCTGTCTGCACAGGTACCGCCGAGCCGCGCGCTGCGCCGGAGCGTCGCACCGCGTACCAGGCCGCACCGGCGGCGGCCGCAACCGTGACACCAAGAGAGACGATGGCCGGCGGCTCCAGGAGTGTTGCCATTGGGACTGACACCAATCATACGAGCTTGTGGTACGATGCTATCGAAGC
>CADCTC010000301.1 GCA_902805635.1 uncultured Chloroflexota bacterium | reverse complement strand
CAGCGCCACCGCTGGCCACCCAACCGCGTCCGCCCGTCCCGCCGGGTGTCAGTGTTGCCGCACCGCACGCACGCCGTGAGCTGCCTCTCTTCCACAGAATTGGAGGCTCGCCAGTGTATGTGCCCACTCAGGCGCAACAGAACCACGTCGCAAACTCCCGCGCCGGATGGGATCCTGGGCACGGAAGTTGATTGAACGGGCACGGGACCCATCGGGCCAGACGCCACTGCTTGGGCGCGCCGCTCGTCAGGCGGGACCGCCGAACAGGCCGCCCACAACAATCGCGCTCCCAGCGCACACAGCCACGACGGTGATGAGCGCCTCCCGCCGGTGCTCGCGTGAGCCGGACGACAGGAGCTGCTCCGGGAAGAACTGGGAGATAATCCAGGCGGACAGGAGAAGGGAGCCTACTATGGCCGGGAGAGTCTGGAACAGGAACAGGCCCATGGCCAACGGCAGCCCATAGCGCGCCGCGTCCAAACCGACAGCCGCCACGCAGATCAGACCGAGTCCGGCAGCGAGCGGCCGGGTCCCCCGAGGCAGGCCGCTACCGAACATCGTGGGAGACCGTGGCGTTGATTTCCCGCAACTGCCAGGCGAGGCAGTCGGGGCAGATGCCGTGCGACGCCAGCTGCGCCTGGGTAGCCACCCGCGCGCAGGCGTGCGACACCGGCGCCCACGCCTGCGCCTGCCCCCACGCCTCCTCCCCGATTGGCCGTACCACCGCCAGCAGCCCACCGCGCTCGGCGCACCAGGAGCACAGCATCACGCGCGCGTCCGTGTCGGAGGCAGCGCCGCCCGTCCGGTCTGTAGCCTTCTCCCGCATGCGTGTGCTCCTCTTCTGCCCACGCCCACTCCCTGCCGAGTAGGGCGCCCTGTGGTTGACCCCAGAATGCAGAACGCCGGGTGCCCACAGCACCCGCCGTTCTGTTATGGAAGAGGGCATCCACGGCCCCTGATGCTAGTGGCATCGGTCACGCGCTCGCACCCGGTGGGCATCGCTCGCGTGCAGCACCCTGAGCATCGTGGCGTCCAGTCGTGGTCGTGTCGCGGCGCGGTGGAGAAACAGTGGACGGTACGAACGTACCCCGTTCTAGGGCGCGGCGTCCAGCCCTCACGTCCGGCAGACCCGCCGCTGGGCGTCTTGCCTCCTGCTCGATGGACCAGGTGCCAACGGGGATCTCCGCTCGTCCACACGCGCCGGCAGCGCGGCCGTTCCCGTCGTCGACTTATCCGCGGGGGGCGAGGGTCCAGGCCTGGTCCAAGGCACGCTGGGCGGGAGTGTTGTGGTCTTCCAGCGCCCGGGCGGGCGATTGCTGGCCGCTGATGGCATGTTCCTGAGCACCGATGACGGCGTCCCAGAGATCGGCGGAGGCGAGCGAGCGCTCGCGGATGCGGGCGGCGGGGACCAGCTCCAGGGCCACCTTCGCGGCGCTATCGACGGCGGGGATGCCACTGCTGTACGCACGGAGGAGCGCGGTGTCCAGCGCGGGCTGGCCGGTGAGACCAGGCAGGTGGGCGCCCCCGCCAGCATCGGCACGAGTGCGCTCGCCATCGTAGGCGCGGCGGATGGCGGGCTCGCCTAGCATCCACTGCATGACCGCCCACGCGGCATCGGGCGCGGCGGTGTGGCGCGCTAGGACATAGCTGTAGCCGCCCGACCAGGTTAGCGGGGCATCTCCCGCCCGGCGCACGGGCGGGGCCGCGGCGCCGAACGCCAGGTCGGGACGGTGGCGCGCCAGCACGTCGCCCACCCAGTCACCAATTTGGTGCTGCATACCGAGCTGGCCGGTCAGGAACGGATGCGCTGCGCCATCGGCGCCCGCACGGTCGTTTGCCCACCGCTGGCGCAAGGCGGCGACGGCGGGCCAGCCGCCCTGCGCCGCCACGAGGTCCACCAGCCACTCGAGCGCTTGGCGGTTGGCGGGGGCCGGGAGGCTGGCCGACCGGCCGTCGGCGGTCTGGAACGCGCCCCCACTTTGCCAGGCGAACAGGTGCAGTGACGCCTGGCCTCCCTGCGTGTCGAAGCCCAGACGGTCGAGCGGTGTCGCTGCACCGCCGTGGGACCCGACGAGGCGGATTGCCGTGTCTCGCAGCTGGTCCCAGGTGACCGGCGGCCGCTCGGGGTCCAGGCCGGCCTCGGCAAAGCGCTGCTTGTTCCAGAGCAAGAGGCGCACGTCCACGCTGCTGGGCAGCCCGTACAGCCCACCGTCTACACCCGTGGCTTCGTCGAGCGTCGCAGCGAGGAAGCGGCTGGCAGGAATGCGGTCGTTGCGGAGATGGTCGCCGAGTGGCCGAATAAGACGCCAGTTCGCGTAGGAAGCAACCTGGAACCGGTCGATATCCAGGAGGTGCGGGCCGGACTTGGCGGCGACGGCGGCTGCCAGGCGCTGCACGGCAGCGGCACCCTGTCCGACCTCGGGCGCGGCGATGAAGCGCACGCTGGTTGCGGGATGCGCTTCGTTCCAGGCCGTCACCTGGTCCTGGCGCCGGGCAGGGTAGGGGCCGCCCCAGAGCTCAAGTGCCACCGGGAGTGCCTTGGCGGATGGTGGTGGATCCGAGGGCGCGCGCCCGGTTGCGCAGGCGCCAAGGACAGCGCCTGCGGCGAGGAGCAGCGGGCCGGCTGACGGGCCGCGGAGGACGGCGTACCGGGTGTGACGGGCGGCGGGAGCACGCATGGGTTTCATTGCAGGGTTACCTTGTTGCCGTACAGGGACGGACCGGTGGTGCAGGTGGCGCAGGGACCGCTGACGACGTGTCCCACGGCCCGTCCCCAGACGCTCGAGTTGGCGGCGGTCCCCACGATGGACTTGGGCGGCTGCGTGCACAAGCCGGCGCCGCTGTGGTCGCAGTAGAAGCGAAACGTCAGCAGCCGGGCCGCGCGGACCCGCGCGGGCCCGCCGCTGCCACTCGTGGCCCAGCCGGTGCCGCCCTGGTTTAGCCCCACCGCCCACTCGGGCTGCGTCCAGGTGACGACGGCGGCGTCGCGGCAGCCCGCGCCGTACCGCCGGCCCCACGTGTCGGGGCAGACGTCGTGGTAGCCGGGCCGGTTCTTGGCGAAGAAATAGGTTCCGGCGGCATTGATGGCGGTGTCGCAGGTCGTGGCGGTGACGCCGGACGACCCGCAGTAGAAGCCAGCGGCGATGTTCTGCCCCAGGTTGCCGGCGGGAGACGACGATAGGTCGAGGTAGGTGGGGAAACGGTTGCCGTCGGTAGGGGCAGCGCGGATGGCGCCGCCGAAACCGGCCGCGATCCAGTAGGGTACGTCCCGGTTGACGTCGTTCTGACCGGGATACACGGTATCGCGCGTGTAGCCGCTGCGGGTCCAGGTGGGGTCGGGCTGCTCGCCGGCGCACGCGCCGCCCGCCACCTGCGCGCCGGCCGGAAGCAGGTTGACGTAGCGATAGTCGGGATCGGTGGTGCCCGTGAGCGTATTGCACCACCGCGTCTCGGTCGTGAAGTCCAAAAGGTTGTTCCAGGAACCGACGTCGCCGCCGCAGCCGCTAGCGGCGGCGCCCCAGAACTGGAACAGGCCTCCCCCGGCCGGCGCGGAGATCTGGCAATCGCCCGTTGAGACGGGAATGCGCGCCGCGGTCGTTGTCGCGCTCGTGGAGCCGAGGACAACCGCGACCGCCTGCGCGCAGGTGACGTTGCCGGCGGCGCCGGCGGCGCGCAGGCACGCCGGGATGGAGTCCTGTTGTGGGGCCGGCGGGCTAAGGGCGTTGCCGCCGATCGCCCCGGCAACGAAGGCATTGGTCGTCGAGCTGACGGTGACGCGCACCCGGAAAGGTTGCGCGGCCGCCGGCAGCGGCGGGTAGGCCACCCCGCCAACCACGGGCAGAACGCAGGCTGGCACGCTCGGCGTCCGTGGTGGCGCGACGCTCGAAGGGGACACGCACCACGTGGCGCCGGTCGAGTATTCGAGCGTCACGGCGAGGGCGGTGCGCCCCTGGACGGCGCCGGCGCGATTGACGCCGGTGGGGGCTGCTGAGGTGGTGCTGGGAGCCAGGCCGGCGTAGTAACGGACCGACTGATACAGCTCGGCGTCGGACTGCGTGAAGTAGAGGCGCGCCGAGGCATCCAAGGGGGAGACCGCATCGGCCAGCGCGCGCCCGGCGGCGAGCGAGGCCGCGTCGGCGCCGTTCTGGTCAAACCGGCGCTGGGTGAGCAAGAAGCCGACGTCGACCACAAGGGCAAGCATGGCGGTGAGCGCCGTCATCAGCAGCGCGACGATCACGAGCACCTGGCCGCGCTCGGCGGCGCGAGCCGCGCGCCGGGCGCGGCCAGGTGCTCGTCCCATCGCGGAGGTGGCGGGGATGGCTGCCAGGCAGCCCGGGGCGGGCGCGGGCATGCTAGTGCTCCACGACCATGCTCGACGACGCCCGCAGGACGATCTCCGCGCCGACAACCTGCGCGACGAGAGGGGTGGCCGGTCGGAAGACGTAGCTGAGTGTGACCCGCACCGGATCGGCGGGCGAACCGGCGGTGCCGCGCTGGGGCACCGCGACCGTGAGCGGCCCGGCCACACCGCACCCGGCAGCCGCCGGGACATCGGGCAGCAGCACCGCCGCTCTGGCGCGAGCGCACACGGCGTCAGCGGTCCGCGTGCCGACGATCCCCTCGCGCGCGCCGTCACGAGCGGCCGATGCAAGTAGGTGACTCGCAAACACCGCGCGTCCGAGATCAAAGACTCCGACGACGACGAGCATCAGTGGGAGGAGCACGAGGGCAAACTCGACCGTGCTCTGGCCCAGGGAGGGTGAGACGCGCGTGCCGCGCGGGATGCGGGTCACCACACCACCATCGTTGCGGGCGCCTCGATGCGTACCGGACCGCCAGTGAGCGAGCTGATCAGCGGCGTGATGGGCTGAAAGGTGGCGGCGAGCCGCACGGTGACCGGGGCGCCGCTGGGGACGGTGGGACACGTGGCGGAGGCGGTGTCGGCGAGCACAAGGCTCCCAAGCTCGCCGGCCATACGCAGCTGGGTTCCGGTAGTGTCGCCGGGGTGCAGTGCGCAGTGGCGCGCGCCTTCGCGGGCGGCGTTGGCGACCGACACGTAGACGGTGAAGGCGCGGCCGAGATCGATGGTGCCGAGCAAGAATAGGAGCAAGATCGGCAAGACGAGCGCTGCCTCGACAACGGCTTGCCCCACGTCCAGCGGACGGCGAAGGTGAGCGCCACAGCCAAGTCGTCCCTTCACTGGCCGCGCAGCGACAGGAGGGACGGAATGGCGGGTCCCAGGAGTACGACAAAGATGGAGGGGAAGATGAACATGACCATGGGGATGAGCATGAGGATGGTTGACTGGCGGGCGCGCTCCTCGGCGCGCTGGCGGCGTAGGCCGCGGATCTGCTCGCCCTGGACGCGCAACGTGTCGCGCAGCGGTGTGCCCAACTCGGTGGCCTGGATGACCGCGGCGACAAACGAGAGGATCTCGGGGACTCCCGTACGCTCGCCGAGGGCGCGCAGCGCGTCGCGCCGGCTCTGCCCCATACGCTGGTCGCGCAGCACGCCCGCCAGCTCCACGGTGAGCGGGTTCTCCAAGCGTTGGGTCACCTCCATGATGGCGCTGTCGAAGCCAAGACCGGCGCCAACGCTGATGGAGAGCAGATCGAGCGCGTCGGGCAGCGCTCGGGACAGGGCGGAGCGTCGACGCTTGATGGCGCGGCCGAGCCACAGTCCGGGCAGGTAGAAGCCGAGCGCGCCGCCGAGTACCGCGAGGATCAGCACGAGCAGGAATGGCGCTCCCCGGCCCGTCAGGGCGAGCGGCCCCGCGAGTCCCAGCACAATCCCCAGCAGCGCCTTGGAGGCGAGGAAGGTGGAAAGGTCGCGACCAGACACGATGCCGGCGCTCCCAAGATTCTGGCGAATGCGGTCCAGCTGCCGCTGGGGCAGGAGGGTGTCGACGAGGGCCGAGACGCGTCCGAGGAACGGGACAAGCCGCACGCGCAGGGGGCGGCGCGGGCTCCGGCCGGGACGCGCCGGGGGGGCGAAGCCCACATACGACTGCAGGCGGTGCTCGACGCGCGCAAAGCACAGGTGAGACCGCACGCCGAAGGTAATGCACAGCGCAGCGGCGGCGGCGAAGAGCGTGGCGAGTGCGAGCGTGGGATCCATGTTTACATCTGGTTTCTGGGGCAGCTGGCTAGGCGTCGACAGCGGCGAGCTTGTTCATGCTGAAAAAGCCGAGCACGATGCCGCCGGCGGCGGCGGCGAGCATGATGCGCGGGGCGCCGGGTTGAAAGAGGACCGAGAGGTATTCGTAGTTGGTGAGCCACAGGAAGCCAAAGAGCAGCAGGGGCAGCGCGGCGATGATGTACGACGAATAGCGCGCCTGGGCCGTGAGGACGTTCATCTCGCCGCGCACGCGGATGCGCTCGCGGATGGTGTGGCTGATGCCCCGGAAGATTTGCGCGAGGTCGCCGCCGACCCGGTGCTGGATCGACACCGCGCCGATGAAGAGCATCAGATCGGAGCTGGGCACGCGCGCCAGCAGGCCGGCCAGTGCGTCCGGGAAGCCCAGGCCGACCTCGGTCTCACGCAGCACGCGGCGGAACTCGACGGCAAGTGGGGGCGCCATTTCGCGCGCCAGGACGGCCATCGCCTGGGGCAGAGTCGAGCCGGCCTGCAGGCTGGATGCGAGAGCATCGATCGCCTGAGGCAGCTGGCGCTCGAAGGCAACCTGGCGGGCAGCGGCCTTCGAGTTGAGGACAAAAACCGGCAGATGCCCGCCGGCGGCGCCGAGCAGCACCGTGAGCACGGCACTGGGAGCGGGTCCCAGGCCGCGGACGAGCAGCCAGGTCACACCGGCGAAGGAGAGCGCCAGCACGGCCTGGAGCACCAGCACCTCTGAGGCCCGCCGCGCACTGCCCGCGCGCGTCAGCCGGGCCTGCATGCCCGCGGCGAGCGAGGTGCCGGAGAGGCGTTGGTGAACCTGGCAGCCCAGACGGGTGCGCGGCTCCTTGCGCGCGCTTGCGGCTGCCGCCGCGCGCTGCACCGGTGGCGCTAGTGGGGGTGGGTCCATGGCGACGTACTCGCGGATGCGCCGATCTAGGAAGCGCCAGCGGGCGGCGCCGGCGGCGCCGGTAGCCACGAGCAGCATGCCAGCGGCGGCGAGCAGCGCAGCGGCGAGGTAGCCGAGTGGTGTGATGAGCGAGGCAGTCATGCTAGATCAGTCTTTTCGCGCCTCAAACCGAGGGGGCACGCGTAGCGAACACGTCCAGGGGGATCGACTGTCCCGTCCGTTCGAGGCGCTGCAGCAGCTTGGGACGGGGGCCGAGCGCCTCCAACCGGCCGGAGACGCGGCGCCCGTCAAAACCGGTCTGGACGAAGCGGAAGATGGGTTCCAACGTGACGATGTCACCCTCCATGCCCTGGACTTCGGCCACCTCAGTGACCTGGCGGCTGCCACCCTGCATCCGCTCCTGCTGCACGATCAGGTGCACCGCGGAGGCAATCTGCTCGCGGATGGCGCGCAGTGGCAGGTCCATGCCGGCCATCAACACCATCGTCTCCAGACGGGAGATAGCATCGCGCGGCGAGTTGGCGTGCAGAGTAGTCATGGAGCCGTCGTGGCCGGTGTTCATCGCCTGCAGCATGTCCAGCGCCTCGCCGCCGCGGCACTCGCCCACGACGATGCGGTCGGGCCGCATGCGCAGGGCATTGACGAGCAGCTGGCGGATGGGCACCGCGCCAGCGCCCTCGGCGTTTGGCGGTCGGGCCTCTAGCGAGACAACGTGCTCCTGGCTCAGGCGCAGCTCGGCGGCGTCCTCGATGGTGACGATGCGCTCGGAGCTGGGGATGAATGACGAGAGCACGTTGAGCAGCGTCGTCTTCCCGCTTCCGGTGCCGCCGGAGACCAAGATGTTGGTGTGTCCGCGCACCACCGCCGAGAGGAAGGTGGCCACCTCCGGCGTGAGCGATCCGTACTCGATCAGCTTCTGCACGGTCAGCTGCTGCTTGGAAAACTTGCGGATGGTCAGGGTCGGGCCGTTGAGTGCCAGCGGCGGGATGATCGCGTTGACGCGCGAGCCGTCGGGAAGGCGGGCGTCGACCATGGGTGAGGATTCGTCGCAGCGCCGGCCGAGGGGAGCAACGATGCGCTCGATGACGCGCCGCACGTGCTCGTCGTCGTCGAAGCGCACGTCGGTCTTCTCGAGCAGCCCCTTGCGCTCGACCCAGACGCGCTGGGGGCCGTTGACCATCACCTCTGAGACCGTCTCGTCGTCCAGCAGCGGCTGGATCGGGCCGAAGCCGAGCAGCTCGGCGGCGACCAGCTCCGCCAGACGCACGCGCTCGGCACGCGGCTGGGACACGCCGCTCTCGGCGACCGCCTGATCGACCGTGCGGTCGATCGTCTCGCGGACGTGGGCGGCGTTTTGCTCGCCGCGCACCGCCTCGCCGTCGGCGCCGACGGCCTCGACCAGCAGGCGCTGGACACGCGCCTTGAGCGTGTTGAGGCGAGCGCGCGACTCGAGGGCGGCGGGGTCCACGTCCCGTGCCTCCGACCCCGCCCCCACATCGCCGCCGACTTCGACAGCCGGTACGTACTGGAACCCCTCACGCGAGCCGGAGGGCTGCGAAACCTGAGACTCCTCAGGATCGATTGCGGCGCCGGGCGCCGCGTTGTCGCGACTGGGCTCCCGGATCAATGCGGCCGGAGGGGATTGGAGGGGACCGGCCGGCGTGAGTTGGCCCAATCGGGCCAGTCGATCGCTGAGGGAGTAGCTGCCGGTTGTCGACTCAGTGACGGTCATGACGCTTGTCCTGCGGCGCGGCGCCCGAACATGCGGCCAAACAGCCGCGCCGCGTAGCGTGGAGATGGCGCCGCGAGGGGGGCTTCTAGTTCGTCTGGGACGGTGGGTGTGGGAGCGCCCACGCCGGAATCCCAGCCAAAGTGACGGGCAACTTCGCCGGCCAGGGAGCCGATCGCCGCGGCGACAGGACTCTTGGAGTAGATCTCCACCAGGAGCTCGCCCGCATTCATCGCCTCCACGAGCGCCCGCCCGTCGCTGGGAATGGCGGCGGACACCGCGCGGCGCAGCTGCTCTTCTACGACGGCGGTCGTGATCATGCGGCTGGTATCGGCGCGGTTTACCACCAACATCAGCTTCTCCGCCGGGTAGCCGAGCTGGGCGGTTAGGCGCAGCAGCCGCGCCGCGTTGCGCAGCGCCACGAGCTCTGGCGTCAGCACGACCAGCACCAGGTCCGCCTGGTCCATCACGGCGAGCGTCACCGGCGTCACGCGGGACGGCGTATCGACGATCTGGTAGTCGAAGTAAGGACGTAGCGCGGTGAGGGTGCGAGCGACATCCTCGGGGAGGACGGCGTCGGCGCGCTGGATCTGTTCCGGCGCCAGCAACGCGTGCACGCCGGTGGCGTGCTGCTGGAAGTAGTTGTCGACCGTCTCGGCGTCGAGCTCGCGCAGCGCGGGGAGGATGTCCAGGATGCTCTGCTGCGGCGGAAGGTCCAGCAGGACGCCCGCGTCGCCGCTGAGCAGGTCGGCATCGATGACCGCGACGCGGCGCCGAGTCAGCCCGTGCAGCGCGGCCCCGAGATTGACGGCGAGCGTGGACGCGCCTACGCCGCCCTTGACGCCGTGCACGGCAACGATGCGTGGCCGCTGCAGCCGGGCAGAGGGAGCCGCGACTGCCGCCGGGGGGTGGCGCAGCGCGCGCGCGTGCGCCTGGCGAACGGCGGCGATCAGCTGCGCCTGCTCGAACGGCTTGAACAGCGTGATCGCGGCGCCGGCCAGGCTGCACTCCTGGATGCCCCGCAGATCGCCCTCGGCGAGGACGACGACGAGCGCCGCCCTCGGCACCGCAGCATCGAGGGCGATGACCAAGGTGGCGAGCGCTTCGGTCGTGTCGGCAAGGACAATGACATCTGGCTGGTGGTGGGTGGCGGCGTCCAGCGCGCCACCCAGCGCGGCGAGTCCGCGCTGGACCACGAGATCCGGCTCGCCGCTGAGGATGGTCTTGAGGAGCCTGGCGGTGTCCTCCAAATCGGTCAGGACGAGGGTGCTGATACGCGCGCCGCTCTCGGTAGTCATCGGCCAGTGGTGCCTTCGCGGAACCCAAAGCGCAGGACCAGGGAGTCGATCGTGACCGCCTCGGTGGTCGCAACGTCGGCCCATTCGCGGGAGCGCAGGGCGAGGTCGACTACGCCACCGTTGTCCTTGATGAACTTGGCGACGAGCGCATCCTGCGGATCGAGCAGGAGAATGGCGGTCTTGGCGTCCGGAGCCGCTGCCGGGGCCGCTGCCGGAGCAGCCTGCACCGGTGCGGCGACGCCTCCGGCCGCCGGTGCCGCCGGTGCCGGCGCGGCGGTGCTCGCCGCGCCGGCCGGACCGACGGCAAAGACCTCGATATTCTGGAGGGTCAACTGGGTGGCGAGCGCGCGCCCGGCTTCCGCGGCGGGGGCCGCGGCGGGGGGAGCAGCGCCAAGCGCATTGGCCGGCTGCGCCCCCGGGTCGTTCGACGCACTCGGTACGCGTGCCGCGGGCACGGCCACACTGAACAGGAGATCGATCCGATCGCCGGCGCGCAGACCACCCGTCTGGGCGGGAAGCTCCGGCAGCGCCATCCACACCGCGAGCTTGCCGGGCGGCACCCCGGTAGCAAGGCTCCCGACGCGCCGGGTGGCGCTGAGCTGTGTAGTCAATATAATCTGCTCACGCACGAGGCGCGTGGTGACGAACTTGCCGACCACCTCTTCAACAGTGGAAGCGGCGCCGGCTGGCGCGTAGGCGGCGGGGAATGCCTTGACCACCACGGACTCCGGTGTGAGCGGTGTCGACTCCGCGATGTCACGGGCAGCGACGACGACGTAGGCAACCTGGACGGACTGCGTGGCGGCCGTGGGGGGTGAAGTGGGAACAGCACGACGGCCGAGCGCGAGCACGATCACCGCGGCCGCGGCCGCGAGGACGATGCCAATGGCGATCATGCCCGTGCCGATGCGGGGGCCCATGAAATAGCGGGTGAGCCCGCCTTTGCGGGTCGCGGCGGCAACGGCCATGACGTTCTCCTGTGCTGCTGGTCGGCGAATACTCTTGCCCCTACCTGCCTGCCCCGTCGCCAAGTCAGCGAGGACGTGGGAACGCAGGTGCGGGTGCGGGCGGTGCGGAGAGACAGTGAGCCGTGGGCTTACGACCCCGCGGGTGTTGCACGGGCGCCGGTGATCCCGCTGGTGACATCGGTGAAGACACCACGCACCTGTGTGCCCATAAGCACGAGCACCGCGATGACGCCGATGGCGACGAGCGCCAGGATGAGGCCGTATTCGACCATGCCCTGCCCACTTTCGAAGCGGTGGCGATCGGCGCCGAGCACGCGGCGTCCGGCGGCTAGGGCGTCACGCTCGAGCAGTTCGAGCGTGACGGCGAGCCGCAGAGCGAGGTCTGAGACGGTGAACGCAGCAAGGGTGGTCATGGTCTTCTTCTCTTTCTGTGCGGGATGTGGGAGAGTCCCGACACCATTGAGCGTGACAGCGCCAGGTGTAAACGCGGTCAAGATGGAGGTAAAGGATTGTCCTACTGTGCAAGCTTGAGGGGCGGGGCTGGGGCCGACTCGGGGATCGTCGCGCGCCCAGGCTGCCTGGAACGTGATCGGTCGCGCCTGCTCCGCGTCCGCACCTGACTGAAGAGCAACTGTGCTGCAGTGTCCAGTAGTGAGAGGGGCGAGATTGTGGAGGGGCTGGGACGACCGAGGGGCGGTGTCTCGGCGCATCGGGTTGAGCATGAGCAGGAGCTTGCGTATGCAGGCCACCAGGGCCACCTTCTTAGGCTTGCCCACGGAGACGAGGGAGCGGTACCGCTCGCGCAAGACGCGGTTGTGGCGGACCGCGGCCAAGGTGCCCATGTAGAGGACAGCGCGGACAGGGGCACGGCCGCCCCAGGTGGTGCGTGTTCCCTGGCGGGTGCCGCTGTCGCGGGCATGTGGTGCGACCCGCACCAGCGCGGCGATGCGCTTGCGGTCGAGCGTGCCCCGTCGCCACGTCCGTCCCCACCAGCGTGTTCAGGTAGAAGCCCCCGGTGGTGGTGCCGCAGTGCGCCACCAGGTCAATCTCCAGGAAACCGGGGCGCTGGTCCTCCCACCGCGTGTAGGTCTGGATGGGCACCTGGCTCTTGAGCAGCATACCCGGCTTCGTGGTGCCCAGCCCGTGCCAGTTCCGCGGGTCGCGCTGCAAGCGGAACAGCCGCAGCCGGCGGTCGATGGTGCGCGCGCTCATCGCCAATAGCCTGGCCCGGTCTCTGGGAGACAGGCGCAGCACGCCCTCCGCCTCGAGCGCCGGCACCAGCTCGCCCAGGAAGGGCGCCAGTGGCTTCCCGCACAGCCAGGTGCTGGCCTCCGCCGCCACGCGCAGCGCGCCCACCACCACCGACGAGTAGACCCGCGGCCGACCCGGTGACCGTGCCCCCCGTGTCCCCGCTGGCCCCGGCTGCTGCCCGCCACCGGCCGGGGACGCGGGGAGCACGGCCCCGCCCCCACCGAGCCCTGCGCCGCCACCAGCTTCGCTAGCGCCGGGTCGGGAAACCGCCCGTGCCGCAGCAGCCGCAGCGCGTGCCGCCGCCCGTAGCCGGTCACCTCGATGACCTCCCCCAGCAGCCGGTGCTTCTCCGCCTTCGTCGCACGCAAGTAGCGCCCCTGCACGCGCGCCACGTACTCGTAGTTACTTGCTCGTTGCACCCCCATGGTCCTCTCCTCGGAAAGTGCTATGGGTTATGGCGCAACGATCCCTCTCACGATGACTTTAGTTACGGCGCAACGCGCCCGCTTGACGCGGCATGGCACTGGGGCTATAGTGATGGCCGGTCACTGACTGCTGATGGTACATCACTCCTCGTCCTCTGCGCTCCATGCGCGGGCTACCTCGGCAATCCCGTGACGGCAACCTTCAGCGCGCCGCTGGAGATCTCAGAGACGGTGCCGTTCGCGCAGCTGGCAGGTGACCGCTACGCCGCACTGCGTCCTTCCGAGCAGCGGGTGGTGGACCACCTGCGGGAGCTGGACCCCGCCTCTTCAGTCGCGACGGCTGGCGCGGTGGCGCTGGCACTGGGCGTGAGCCAGGCCACCGTGGTGAACGCGGTGCAGCGGCTGGGCTATGAAGGATTCGGCGCCTTCCGCCGCACCCTGATCGCGGAGCGCGCGCTCGAGCGGGTCCGCGTCCAGACCGAGCTGCCGGCGGCGGAGGGCCCGGACCCACTGCTGGAGATCGCGGCGCGCGCCTTTGCCCTGGACCGCGAGGTGCTGGAGCGCACCGCCGCGCTGGTGGGGGAGGGGTTCCGGCGGGCGGTGGCGGTCCTGGGCAGCGCACCGCAGGTCTTCTGCTTCGGCTCCGAGCTCTCGGCGGTGGTGGCGCGCTTGGCGGCGGGCACCTTCAAGAAATACGGCATCCGCGCGGCGGCGGAGGAGCACGTTACGGAGCAGCTGGCCCAGGTGGACGTGGCGGACCCGTCGGCGGCGCTGCTCGTGGTCTCCTACCGAGGAGAAAACCCGCAGCTGGTGGCGGTGGCGCAGCACGCCCGAGAGCGGGGCATGCCAGTGGTGGCGCTCACCAACAGCGCCTGGGCGCCGCTGGCCCGGGAGGCGGACGTGGTGCTGCTCACCGGAGGGCCCGTACTGCCGAAAGCGGTGCACCCCAGCCAGACGGGCGCGCGGGGCGCGCAGCTCTCACTCGTGCGGGCGCTGGCGGAGGCCATCGCCTGGACACGCCGTCAAGAAGCACCGGAGTCGGCACAAGCGGCACACACAGCAGCGCCGGGCGACGCAGACAAGAGAGGGGACTGACAACAATGGGGATCACGCGGCGGGGCTTCATCGGCGGGACGGGGGCAGCCGGCGGGGGGCTGCTGGCTGTGGCCTGCGGCGCTGACGGGGGGACGGCCTCGCCGCCCGCGGCGGACCTGACCAAGAAGGAGACCAAGCTCACCTTCATGTTCTGGGCGCCGCGGGTGGACACCTTCCAGAACTCGGCCAAGGGGTTCAACCAGCGCTTCCCCAAGGTGCAGATCGAGCTGCTCCAGCAACCGAGCGACTTCCACCCCAAGCTGCAGGCGATGGTGGCGGCGGGCAACCCGCCGGAGACGTGGGCGCTGGAGCTGCAGAAGACGCAGTCCTACGCCCGCATGGGCGCGGCGGCGCCGCTCTCGAGCTACTACAAAAGAGACCGGCAGGTGCGGAAAGAGGACCTGCCGGAGCTGAAGCAGAAGCAGCTCTCGGACACCAAGGGCGAGATCTACGGGACCTCGCCCAACATGTCCGGCAACTTCATCCACTACAACCTGGACCTCTTCAGGCAGGCCGGGCTACCGGACCCGTACGACCTGTGGAAGCAGGACAGGTGGACGTGGGACGCATTCCTGACCGCCGTCCGCCAGCTCACCAAGCGGACTGCGGACGGCAAGGCGACCCAGATCGGCTCCAGCGCGGGCATCCACCGGCTGTGGATGAACGCCAACGGCGTGGAGGAGTTCGACAGCTTCGTGGCGCCGACCAAGGTGAACTATGACCGTCCGGAGGCGATCGACGCCCTTTCCTGGCTGGCGGACCTGCGCCTCAAGCAGCAGGTGTTCGTCACCAGTGCCCAGAATGAGCTCGGCTACCGCGACACCCGCGATGCCTTCAAGGCGGGCAAGGTGGCAATGGCCGACTTCTACATCTCGGAGTTCAGCCTGCTCGCGGACATCTCCACGTTCAGCTGGGCGGTGGTGCCGTACCCCAAGAAGAAGGACTACGTGATCGACTCCTCCGGCTCCGGCCTGGCGATGTCCAAGGCGAACAAGGAGCTGGACGTGTCCTGGGAGTGGATCAAGTTCGGCATGACCAGGGAGGGCTCGCCGGTGGAGGCGGACAACCTCCTGTTCGTGGTGGAGCCGGAAGGACAGAAGCGCTACATCGAGAATCTCAAGAAGATCACCTCGATGACCCACCAGGACACGATCGCGGAGGCGTTCAAGAAGTACGGACGCTCGCGCCTGCTCTCGGTGAACGAGCCCGAGCTGTCCAAGATCATCAACGATGGCATCGCTCCTCTGTGGAAGGGCGAGCAGCCGGCGCCCACCGTGGCGCGCGACATCACCACGCGCGCCAACGAGTTCATCAAGGCGAATCCGCAGTGACACCAGTAACACCACACAATGGGACACACGGGAAGATCACCGGGTCGTAGCGCGTTACGCCGTCACTGGTCACGACAGCGACACTAAGACACGGTAGGCGCCCGAGGACAACCGCGGCGCCAACCAGCAGAAAGGAAACACGTACCATGGCAGGGCCCGTCGCTCGATTTTCTCGCCGGTCGCAGGTAAAAGCCGCCAGCGGCTTGGCCGGTGTCGCGTTCGGCGCCGCCTGCGGCGCGCCCGGAGCCGCGACGCAGAAGCCGGCGCTCTCTGATGCGCCGGTCACCATCCAGCTCTACAAGCGCTCCACGATGGCCGAGGCCGACCTGGCGGCCATGCTGAAGGACTGGAACGCGCTGCACCCAACCTGGAAGGTGGAGGTGGTCCAGAACAAGAGCAACCTGGAGGCGCTGGCGCCGCACCTCGCGGGTGGCGACAAGATCGACGTGCTGGGCTGGTACCAGACGGTGCGGGGACTGATCGCCAACACGGGCGCGCCCAGGCTGCTGGAGGACTACGTCAGGCGCGACAAGTACCCGGTCGACAGGTTCAGCGCCAAGGAGATCGACCTCGTCGGCAAGAGCGCCGACGGCAAGCTGTACTCGCTCTACTACGCCTGGGGCGGCAACATCAGCGCCACCTTCTACAACCGCTCGCTCTTCAAGCAGGCCGGCGTACCCGAGCCGCCCACCGACTGGAACAAGGCCTGGACCTGGGACGAGTTCCGCGACGTGCTGCGCCGCCTCACCGTGAAGAGCGGTGGCGTCACCACCCAGGTGGGCATCAACGGCTACGGCGCGCCCATCACGTCGCCGCTGGTGCACAGCGACGCCAAGTGGATCTCCGACGACTGGAAGAAGATCGACGCCACCAGCAACGAGCTGCTGACCACGCTCGAGCGCTGGGCCGACACCATCGTCAAGGACGGCACCGTGCTCACCTCGCCGGGGGTGAACGTGGGCATCACGAACGCCGAACAGGCATTCATGGCCGGCAAGGTGGCGATGCACACGGTCGGCTCCGGCCCGGCCGCGCCGGCCAAGAAGTTCACCGAGGCGGGCATGGACTGGGGCTTTGCCCCCAGCCCGAAGATGAAGTACGCCTCCCCAGACTTGCAGAGCAACCTGGTAATGCTGATCAAGCTGGGCGCCAACCCGGACCACGGGTGGGAACTGACCAAGCACCTGATCGAGAACAACCGCTGGGGCAGCGCTGAGGGCCGGATCCCCGCCATCTCCGCGGACGCGACCACCTGGGCGCGGGAGATCTTCAAGAGCAACCCCAACGCCCGCCCGGACGTGGTGGCCGACGGCGTGAAGTTCGCCCGCACGGTGGACAAGATCAAGTACCACCCGCTGGGAGACGCCAACGAGATGTACCGAATCTTAGAGCCGGTGCTGGCCGACATCCACGCCGGCAAGGCCACCGTGCGCGCCTCGATCCCGCCGCTGCAGGGGCAGCTCCAGGCGATCGTGGACCGCAGCCCGCCGTTCTAGCCAGTCGCCCCCCCGTGACGGCCCCGCCGCGCTCGACGAGAACAAGGTGCCCGTGCGCCAGGCTCTGGATCAGGCGCAGGCCGAGGTAAAGGCGGCGATCGAGGCGGCCGGCGGCAAGATCCAGGGCCCGTAGCACTCCACCCCGGAAAGAACCGTAAGGAATCAGCATGAGCAGAACACATCGATCGATCACGCGGCGCCGCGTGGTGTCGCGCGCGGTCATCGGAGCAGGCGCTTCGCTTCTCGCGGCGTGTGGCGGCGCAGCGGACGCGCCGCCGGCGGCGTCGGTGAAGCCGGCGACGATCATCTGGACGAGCTGGGCCACCGCAGGGGCCGAGCTGGAGCGGATCCAGGAGCAGCAGAAGGGCTTCGCCGCCGTTGCGCCGCAGGTGAAGGTAGACGTGCAGAACACGCCCTCGGGCGCCGAGTACTACACCAAGCTGTTCGCGCAGCTGTCCTCGGGCACCGGGCCGGACGTGTTCCGCTCGCAGTCGCCCGAGTGGGAGGACCTGGCCAAGGCCGGATCGCTCCGGGAGGTGGCGCCGCTGATCGCCCGCGAGCCCAAGACCTGGGGCCTCCAGAACATCTATCCCACCATCCTGCCGTCTACCAAGTTCCGGGGGAAGATGTACGGCATCCCGTTCGCCAGCACGTACATGGTGCTCTACGTCAACAAGCCGCTCTGGCAGCGCCTGGGCGTGGCGCTGCCACCCGCGCAGTGGGCACAGAGCGGCTGGACGTGGGACGCCATGCTGCAGCGCCTGAAGTCGCTCACCAAACGGCCGGACTCCATCGGCACGCTGCTGCCGTCCATCGGGAACCGGCTCAACGCCATGCTGCTCTCCAACAACGCGCCCGCGTTCAACGAGCAGCTGACGGAGACCACCATCACCAAGCCCGAGTACTACGAGGGGCTGCAGTGGATCGCCGACCTGCGCAACGTGCACCAGGTGGCCACCACCACCGTGGAGAACCGGGACTTCACCTTCCAGAACGGCAAGGTGGCCATGTCCATGAGCATCACGGCCGCCTCCTTGGGCGGCACCCTGACGTCAGTCAACAACCTGTTCGATCTCGATTTGTATCCGGTCCCCATCGGGCCCAAGTCCACCAGGCCGGGCACGCTCAACTCGCTGAGCCTGTGGGTGACGAACAAGGACTCTAAGGCCCCGGACGCGTCGTGGGCGTTCATGAAGTACCTGGCAAGCCCCGAGGGAATGGACCCGGAGCTGCGCCGCGGCTTCAGCGCACCCATCTACCCGGGCCTGGAGCAGCGCTTCATGGTGGAGTACCCGCAGCTGAACAAGCAAGTGGTGATCGACGCGCAGAAGTTCGCCTCGCCGCTGCTCAACCCGCCCGGCTACTCGGAGATCGAGAAGAAGCTCACCGAGGGCATCACGGAGGTGTACGAGGGCCGCAAGCAGGCGCGCCAGATGGTGACCGAGCTGGCTCCCTCCATCAACGAGATGGTCAGGAGCGCGTCCAAGCAATGACCGCCGAACAGACCCAGACGGCGGGCATGCGACTGCTCTTCCTGGGCACGGGCGCGTCCCAGGGCTACCCCGCCGTCTTCTGCCGCTGCGAGAACTGCGAGGCCGCGCGCGAGCGCGGCGGGCGCAGCATCCGGCGCCGCTCCGCGCTGCTGGTCAACGACGACCTGCTGCTGGACTTCGGCCCGGACGTGATGGCGGCGGCGCGCGACGAGCGCCTCTCCCTGCACCGCGCGCAGTACGTCTTGCTCACCCACGCCGATAGCGACCACCTGCACCGCGAGAACTTCGATCAGCACCGCCCGCGGTGGGCGCAGCCGGAGATCCCCACGTTGCACGTGCACGGCTCGGCCGCCACGCTCGAGCTGGTCCGTGGGTATCCCTGGTCGCTGGAGGAGATGCGCGTCGAGCTGCGCGTGGTGGCGCCGGGGCAGACGTGGGAGATGGGGCCCTACCGCGTCACCGCGCTGCGCGCCCGCCACACCGAGGGGCAGCAGCCGCTGTTCTACGTGGTGCAGCAGGGCCAGCAAGCGCTGCTGTACGCCACGGACACCGGCGCCTTCTTCCCGGAGACGTGGGAGGTGCTGGAGCGCCTCCGCGGGGAGGGCGTGCGCCTCGGCGCGGCGGTGATCGAGGGCACATCCGGTACGCGCGACACGAAGCCGGAGTCGGGCCACATGAACCTGGCGCGTTGCGGCGAGCACCACCGCATGCTGCGCGAGCGCGGCCTCACGGTGGCGGGGTGCGTCCACCTGGCCACGCACTTCTCGCCCAATGGCTCGCCGCTGCACGAGGAGACCGCCGCGTTCCTGGAGCCGTACGGCGTGGCGCCGGCGTATGACGGCCTGAGGCTCACGCTGGGCAACTGAGCGCGCTGGCCCCGGTGGTCCAGAATTGGAAAGGACGTGCCGAAGCAGCGGTGAGTGAGGCACGCCGGCATTCGTAGGGATCAAGCTATTTAAGGACAGAGCAACGTGAACGGGCCGATAGTGACAGCAAGCGGACAAGCGCGGCACGCGGCGCCAAAGCCGTTCACGCGCCGCGGACTGGGTGGCGCGGGCCTGGGAGTCGTGGGCGTGCTCGGAGCGGCCTGCGGCGCCGGGCAGGGAGCCGGTGGTGCAAGCGGGGCGGAGACCACCGCCCAGGGCAAGCGGTTCGCCAAACAGGTGGAGATCGAGTACTGGAAGTCCATCAGCGGGCTCGCGCATGACGCGCAGGTGAAGCTGACCAACGACTTCAACGCCAGCCGCCAGGACGTGAAGGTGAACCTGGTAGATGCGGGCGGCTACGACCAGGGCGCCGAGAAGTTCCAGGCCGCCGCGGCGGGAGGCACGCCGCCCGACGTGATGCTGTTCACGGTGGACTCGTACGGGCGGCCGTTCGCGCGGATGGGGCTGCTGGCGCCGGTGGACGAGTTCCTCAAGGCCGACAAGGCGGTGGCCGACAAGTACCTGCCGGGCCTGATGAAGGACGGCCAGGTCAGCGGCAAGCAGTACCAGGTCCCGTTCTCGCGCAGCACCGAGATCCTGCTGGTGAACAAGGACCAGCTCAAGGCGGCGGGCCTTCCGGAGACGGCGCCGGCCACCTGGCAGGAGCTGAACGACACCGCGCAGAAGCTGCTGCGCGCGGGCGTGACGCAGGCGCCCTCCAACGGCGGGGACAAGTTCACCTTCTCCGCGCTGGCGCTGTGGTGGTCGTTCCAGAGCATGCTGTGGGCGTTCGGCGGCCGCTACTCAGATGAGAAGTTCAACGTCACCGTCACCGAGCCCGCCGCCGTGGCGGCAGCCCAGTACCTCCAGGACATGGTCTACAAGACGCGCATCGCGCAGGCATACAAGTCCAGCGGCAACGCGCGCACCGACTTTGTGACCGGCGTCATCCCCCTGTACATCCAGTCGACGTCAGGACTGACCGCCATGGAGAAGGACGCCTCCTTCCGCGTGGGCGCCGCGTTTGTGCCCAAGCACAAGGAGCAGGCGGTGCACTCCGGCGGGTCCGGGCTGAACATCATCCAGGCATCGGCGCGCGAGAAGAAGGAAGCGAGCTGGGAGTTCGTCAAGTTCATGACCAACGTCGAGAACACCATCTACTTCTCCCAGCAGACCGGCTACATGGTCGTGCGCACCGACGCGATCGAGCAGCCGGCCATGAAGGACTACCTGGCCAAGAACCCCAACGCGCGCGTCGTGTTCGACCAGGCCAGGCACATCAAGGCGACGGACGAGATCGCAACGGCGCCGCAGGCCATCAAGTACATCGACGCGGCGCTGGCGAAGATCCTCACCGAGCAGGCGCCGGTGCGGGCCACCTTTGAGGGACTGACTACTGACCTGAAGCAGTCCGCGTCCCAAGTTCCGGGCAGATGACGGCGGGGCAGGCGACGCCTCGTCCGCCACGCCCGAACATCCTGCTGATCGTCACTGATCAGCACCAATACGCGGCGGCCGGTCCCGCGGCGGGCGGATGGTCGCCGCGGCTGGAGGAGCTGGCGCGCCAGGGGGCGTGGTTCCGGCGCGGGTACACCGTCACGGTGCCGTGCTCGCCGGCGCGCGCCTCGCTCTTCACCGGGCTGTACCCGCACCGGCACGGCATGCTGAACAACTGCGCTATGCCGTTCGCGGTCTCGCCGGACGTACGGCCGGGCTGCGATAGCTGGGGCCGGCGCCTGGCGGACGCCGGGTACCGGATGTGCTACGCGGGCAAGTGGCACGCCGGGGTGGAGCGTGGCCCGGTGCACTACGGCTTCGACGTGGCCGATCGCACGTTCGACGGCGAGGCGTACCGCCGCCGGCTGGGACTGCCACCGGTGCGGCGCGAAGACGCGGACATCTGGTCGTTCCAGGACGTGGGCGGGCGCAGTTGGCCGCTGTACGGTCGCACGCCGGGACCGCCGGATGCCTCCCCAACGGCGATGCAGGCGGCGCATACCATCGACGTGTTGCGGGAGGTGGTGGCGGAAGGTGGAAGCGCCGTACGGGGTGGCGGAGCTGCATCCTCCCCGGTTTCGTCGGGCACACTGGCAAGCGCGGCAGGAACAGGCGCTGAGGACGATCGGCCGTGGTGCCTGTGGACCAACTTCGGCGGACCTCACGAACCGTACGCGGTGCCCGAGCCGTACGCGAGCATGTTCGACCCCGCGGAGGTAGAGCTGCCAGCCAGCTTCCACGACCCGTGCGACGACAAGCCGGCCTACGTGCGGCGCACGCGCCAGTCGTGGTTCGGGCAGGTCACCGAGGAGCACGCACGGCGCGCCATCGCGCATTACCGCGGCTACTGCGCCATGATCGATCATTACGTGGGGCTGATCCTGGACTTCCTGGAAGAGAGCGGCCAGGCGGAGCACACGCTGGTGGCGTTCACCACCGACCACGCCGAGATGCTCGGCGCACATGGGCTGTGGTTCAAGGACGCGTACGGCTACGAGGAGTCGCACCACGTGCCGCTGCTGCTGCGCTGGCCGGCGGGAATTCCGGCCGGTACTGTGATTGATGCCTATGCGCGCACACTGGACCTGGGTCCCACCTTCCTGGAGGCTGCCGGCGCGGCGCCGCTCGATCCCTGCCACGGCGGGTCGCTGCTGCCGTTGCTGCGCGGTGAGCCGGGCGCGGACCAGGCGCCGGAGCGGCGCGAGCTGTTCCTGGAGGAGCACGGCAACTTTTTCAACTTCACCCTGCGCGCGGTCGCCGACGGCCAGTACAAGCTGGTCTGGAATGCCTATGACTTCGACGAGCTGTACAACCTGCAGGAGGACCCGCACGAGCTGCGCAACCTGGCGCGTGACCCGGCGCACGCGCACACGTACCGCCGCATGTGCGACCTGCTGTGGACGTGGATGGCGCGGGTCGACGACCCATACGGCAACGATCGCTTCGGCGCCAGCGTCGTCTTGCCTCGCGGCGACGACCAGCCCGCACGGGCTGGCTGAGCGGAGCCCGCGGCGATGATGGGCAGGGTGCGGCTGGGCAGGAAGGCGTCGTGATCGCGCTAGAGAACCACTGCCGCGAGTGGGGCGATCACCGGGAGCACCCGGAAGCCGTCGCTTCGCTCCTGGATTCCCCGGCGGTTGGCTTCACGTGGGAGGCGACGGACGACTTGCGCGTGAGCCACGCCGGTGGGCGGCGTAGCCGCGCCCGCGCGGTGCCGCGCCCGATGTCGGTAATGCCCACACGGTAGTGTCGGGAAGGACGGCTTCCTCCGGGCGCACGACCCGCTGGAGCCGAGACTCGGCCTCGGCAGCGCGCAAGGTGTCTTGCACAATGGCTGCCACCGTCTCGGCCAGGTGCGCGTCCACGCGGATCGTCGGGTGCAGCGCCAGCAGGTCCCCCTAGCCCACCGGCAGCGCCAGCGCATTGTTCACCTCGTGCACCGCCGTGCGCGCCGCCAGCAGCACTCCTTCAAGCCGGGCCGCCTCCCGCCCGCCGCCGCGTCGCGGGAGGCGGCCCGACAATCTCCTCCGTCCGGCGGGCCGCCACCGCCAGGCGCACGTCCAGCTGCAGCGGCTTGGCCAGGCAGTCGTCCGCACCTGCGGCAAGCACCTCCCTCAAGTCCGATGACCGGGAGCGCGCCGTCACCACCAGCACGAACGTGTCCCGCCCGCCGTCCGTGCGCGTGCGCCGGCACAGCTCCGGGCCGTCTGCCCCGCCGGGCAGCAGCCAGTCCGCGCCCGACCGGCCGCGCCAGGGTCGGTCGGGCGCGGCTCCCCACCACCGGATGGTGCGGAGCAGGCCTAGAGGTCGAAGCCGAAGTGGCGCAGCGCCGCGATCTCCGTAGGGGCGTAGCCCAGCTCGGCCCCCCGCGCGATGAGCGCGTCGCTCATTGCCGGCAGCCACGCTGCCGGTGGCTGCGTGAGGCTCAGCGCCCGCCCGCCCAGCGCCAGACCGGCGGCCGCAAGGCCCTGACGGAACGGACCCGTCACTGCGATAGTCATGCTGGGCGCTTGGATGTTGAAGAAGAGGGTGCGCCCGTCCGCGGAGAAGCAGGCCCCCGCGTCTTCGTTGTCGATCCTGCCGTCCGCACCAGAGCCCATGACCTCCCCAACTGTGTCGGTGATGCCGGGGAAGCCCGCGTGCCGCGGGTCATCCGTCCGCATCGAGACGCGCGCGAACGGGAACGCGCGTCCTTCGGGCGTCACGACGCGGATGAAGTCCGTGCCGGCGCCGTCCTCGCACACGAACAGGTCCCCGGACGCCGGATGCACCGTGATGTTGTCGGGGCCCTCCAGCTCGTTGCGGTCGCTCACCTCATACAGCAGCTCGATCATCTCGCTGGATGGGACGAACCGCCAGACCTGCCCGCCCTCCGACTCGCCGCCGCTCGTGCACGTGAATACAAACCCGAAGCCGGACCACCACATGCCCTCGCCGCGGGAGAAGACGTGGGCGCCCTTCAGGGCCCCCTGCACCCGCGTGGGAATCTCGATGGCGTCGGGATCGTCGATGGGCACCCACCCGACCCGGAACGGCCGCCGGCCCGGCACGCCCGCCCAGGTGCGCTCCAGCTGCTCGATGCGCATCGCCTCCAGGCGCCCCCCCTGGAGGTAGCTGCCGAAGCCGCGGGGCCACTGCGCGTTGGGCACGAAGCGGTAAAGCAGCCCCTGCGCGTTGTCCTTGGTGAGGTAGACGACGCCGGAGCCGGGGTCCACCACCGCCGCTTCCTTGTTGAAATGTAAGTGCGCCGGCATGTACGAAGGCTGGCCGTGGCGATCGGGCGCGCGGTCCCCGCACGGCACGTGGACCACGGGGTCCCCCACGCGGGTCAGGCGGGCACGCGCGGCGGTCACCGACCAGGTCGCCTCGCTCGATGCCGCCGTCGAATGGCGCCTCCAGGTGGCTCCCGAGCGGGTCCCGCCGGGCGTCCGGGCGTCTGGGCGCTGGGCACCCAAGAAGGCACCAACGCCCACCTGCTCGCGAGGCGCATGAAGCGCAAGGGCATGGCCTGGTCCGCCCGCCGCGCCCGCTACCTGGCAAAGGCGCGTGAGCTCGTCACCAACGGCGGCTACGACGCCCTGGCGTCGTAGCCGCCGCCCCGCCCCGCCCACGCCGGCCAGCCCGCGCGCCCGCGTGTTGCAGGGATTCCCGCTTGGCCATATGATGTGGCCGTGAAATTTACCCGCCGCGGCGTTAACGCCGCTTTAACAAGCTCCGGCATCCTGGGCGCGCTG
>CADCTC010000300.1 GCA_902805635.1 uncultured Chloroflexota bacterium | reverse complement strand
TGGGAGACATCGCAGGGTTCACGGAGCGCATGGACGGGAAGGCGCCGGAGGTGCGAGGGGTCCGCACGCGCGACGACCAGACGGTAGAGATCACACTGCTGGAGTCGCGGGTGGACTTCCTGGCTAAGCTGACATACCCAGTCTCCTACGTCGTCGATCGGACCAACGTGGAGAGCGGAGGCGCTCGCTGGTGGGCGCGGCCGAATGGGACCGGACCATTCCGCGTGCGCGAGGCAAAGCCAGGGGAGAGCCTGGTGTTGGCACGTAACGACACCTACTACGGGACCAAGCCGGCGCTGACCGAAGCCCACTTCATGCCGGTACTGCCGCTGGAGGCGTACGAGACGGGGCAGATCGACGTGGCGATCGTGGACCTAGCTGACGTGGATCGCGTAACCGATAAGAGCGACCCGCTGAGCCGTGAGTTGCGCGTGCGTACTGATCTGGACGTGAAATACTTAGGGCTCAACGTCGCGGCCAAACCGTTCGACGATCCGAAGGTGCGGCAAGCATTCAACCATGCGCTGGATCGTGACAAGATCGTGAACGTCACGCTGCGTAAGACTGCTGTGAAGGCGGACGGCATCCTGCCGCCGGGGATGCCTGGCCGCAATGACAAGGTGAAGGGGTTGGACTTCGACGTCTCGCGAGCGCGCCAGCTGATCGCGGAGTCGAGCTATCGGGACGTAAAGAACTTCCCGGAGATCGTGCTCACAGTATCGGGCACGCGCACCGCGCCGCCGGCGGAGATCAGCGCGATCGTCGCGACGTATAAACAGAACCTGGGCGTGGACGTGCGCATCCGGCAGATGGACAACGCGACGTTCATGGACACGCTCTCGAAGAACCGGGACCGCTTCCAGATGTTCTCTCTAGGCTGGGTCGCGGACTATGCCGACCCGCAGAACTTCCTAGACATCTTGTTTCACAGCCGGAGCGCAGAGAACCACACGCAGTACGCCAGCCCGGACGCGGACCGGCTGCTGGAGCGTGCGCGCGCCGAGCGCGACCACGCGGCGAGGATGCGGCTGTACCAGGAAGCGGAGGCCCAAGTATTGAGAGATGCGCCGTGGGTGCCGTTGTGGCACTCCAAACGGTACGTACTGGTGAAGCCGTACGTGCAGGGCTACTCTGCGCCGCCGATGGTAGTGCCGTGGCTGCGCTCGATCAGCCTCAACGGTGGTCCGGTGATGGCCCCGCAACCCCGCCCGACCACCGCGACGCAGTAGGCATACTCCATCCATGCCACGACCGGATGGACGCGCCCCCGATCAATTGCGTGAGGTGCGCCTGACGCCGCACTACCTGGACCACGCCGAGGGATCCGTGCTGGTGGAGGCAGGCAAGACGCGAGTGTTGTGCGCCGTCAGCGTAGAGGAGACGCAGCCATCCCACCTCATGAGGACGGAGAAAGGCTGGATCACGGCCGAGTACGCGATGTTGCCACGCTCGACGCACACGCGCTCACCGCGTGAGTCGACACGGGGGCGCGTGGGTGGCCGAACGCACGAAATCCAGCGTTTGATCGGCCGGTCGCTGCGTGCCGCACTGGACCTCGACAAGCTGGGGCCGCGCACACTGTTCATCGACTGTGACGTCATCCAGGCCGATGGCGGAACGCGGACGGCGGCGATCACCGGCGCGTACGTAGCGGTGGCGCTGGCGGTGCGCAAACTGACCGGCACCGGCAAACTGAAAGCTGATCCGCTGCGGACCGCGGTGGCAGCGACGAGCGTCGGGATCTTCAATGGCGCGCCGGTGCTCGACCTGAACTACGCGGAAGACTCGCGCGCAGAGGTCGATTTCAACGTCGTGATGACGGCGGAAGGGCGGTTCATCGAGGTCCAGGGCACCGCCGAGGGCGAGCCGTTTGGGCGTCAATCGATGGACCGGCTGATCGACCTCGCGGAAGCAGGGATTCGGCGGCTATTCGAGCTTCAGCAGCAAGCGCTTAATTCTGTTATGTAGACGCACTATGTAAATGCGCGGCACGGTTTCTGCCATAGGGAGAGTCGCCCCAGAGGGGTGAGGAGGGCCGATGGCAACCACGTACGCACCGCCGCTGTCGCATCGTTCCGCGCGCTTGGCCTATGGCCAGCGTAGCGGGCAGCGCTCCTCCTACCCATTGCTGCTTGTGGTTGCGGCGGGGGTGTTCGTGGTGAGCGCGTTCGCGCTAGTGCTGTCCCAGAGTGGAGTTCTTTCACGCACCACAGCCGTGACGGCGCCGGTCCCCTCAGTTGCCGTGGTGAGCTCCACCGGCCCGGCAGCGGCGACACTGCAGCTGACACCTGCGGAGATCGATACCGTGGTGGCGTACGCGCGCACCATGCAGCCGGATGACGCACTGGTGCAGGTACGCCCAGGCGTGTTCGCGAAGCGGAGCAACGTCAACGGTATCCCGCTCAGGGGCGCTACGGTGTACTACGACGTGCTGCCCCACCAATCGTTCGGTCCGCTTCGTTCTGGCCAGGTGACCGAACAGCAGGTGAACGTCATCTCCCGACAGGCCGAGTCCGGCTCCATGGTGGTTGTCTACACCAAGAAGTAGGCGGCACGCAGCCGGAGGCGACCGTTACGCTGCGTTCACCGGAGGATAAATCCTCTGGCTACCCGTACAAAGCACCCTAAAGGGCACTGTCGTTGCGCGTCGCGCTCAGAGTGAGCGGACGATCTGGTTGAACTGGTCTCCACGCTCGAACTCGTTGGCGAACATGCCGAACGAGGCGCAGCCGGGAGAGAGCAAGACTACGTCACCCGGAGCGGCGAGCTCCCAGGCCTGAGCGATGGCATCGTCGAATGACGAGTGCCGGCCGGCGATCTTAGTGGGGCACAGAGCGGCGACTTTGTCGGTGGCGCTGCCCTCTAGCAGGACGATCGCCTTGACCCGGCTGTCGGGGCGGTTGAGCGCCTGTCCGAGTGGGGCGAAATCGAGCTCCTTGTCGGCGCCACCGGCGATGAGCACCACCGGCCGTTCCATCGTCTCCAGGGCGGCGACGGCGGCGTCGGGCGTGGTGGCGGCGGTGTCATCGACGAACTGCACGCCGTCGATCTCCCGGATGAGTTCCTGGCGGTAGGGGACTCCGCGAAAGCCGGCCACCGCGCGGGCGATCACTTCGCGCTCGATGCCTAGCGCAGAAGCAAGGGCCGCGGCGCCGGCCATGTTGACACGGTTATGCCGCCCGCGCAGGCGCGCCTCGGCTGCGCCGGGCACGTCGTCTTCGCCGCCGTACCAGACCAGGTATCCCGGAGCGACCTGCGCCATGCGGCGCGACGGCTCGTCGTCACGGTTGAGCGCCAGGACGCCGTCCGCGCCCTGGTAACGGAAGATATTGCGCTTCGCCTCAAAGTAGGCATCCAGAGAGGGGTAGCGGTTGAGGTGGTCCACCATCAGATTGGTGATGAGCGCGGCGCGCGGGCTGGCCACGATGGCGTCCAGCCCCTCTAGCTGGAAGCTGGACAGCTCCAGCACCACATGGGTCTTCGGGGTGATGCGCGCCAGCTGTTCCAGGGCAGAGACGCGCAAGTTGCCGGCGACCACAACGTCCCGGCCATCCTCCTTGAGGATCTCGCCGAGCAACGTGGTGGTGGTGGTCTTGCCTTTGGTCCCGGTGATGCCCGCAACGCGGTCGGGTGGGCACTCCATGAAGAAGAGCGTCATCTCCATGTACACGGGCACGCCGTGCTCGCGCGCCACCTTGAGGTACGGCGAGGTGGTGGGCACGCCGGGGTTGCGCACCACGAAGTCGACGGTGCGGAAGTCCTCTTCGCGATGCTCGCCGATCACCCAGCGGATGTCGTGATGGCTCAGGCGCCCGACCGCGGCTTTCAGCTTTTCGACCGGCTGAAGGTCGGTAACGGTCACGTGCGCGCCACGCTCGGCCAGGAAGCGCGCTACGCCTTCGCCGCCGCCATGCACGCCTAGGCCCATCACGAGCGCGTGCTTTCCGCTGTAGTCAACACGAGTCAGCGCTGCGGGTTGGGGAGTCACGGTTTGCAGGGTACCTCCTTGCTACGGAGTTGCCCACCACAGAGGGTGGGGGGTATGCTCGGGTCGATTAGCGTGCAGGAGTATTACGCAGCGCCCGAACGGCGCTACCCCAGTCCATCGGCGCAGCGGCGCAGTGGCGAACACTGGAAGGCCCGTGTTGGGCTCGCCTTCGTGGTGATTCTGACACTGTGCACTGCGGCGATCATGTTCCGGATTGCCGGCATGGGAGTGGGGTCGGCTACCAGTGCGATCCGGGGGCCGGTGGCCGCCCCGGCGCCGGTGATCGGGTTGATACAGTAGATCTCGACCTGGAGGGGAGCAGATGGCACCGATCACCGCATCCGCCCCCGACATCGCGATCGACGACGAGATCCCCGAGCGTCGGATGGCGATGTCCTACGACGAGTACATCGCCTGGTGCGAGAGCGCGGAGGGCAACCGTGGCGAGTGGGTCGACGGCGAGGTCATCGTCTTCATGACGACGTCGGATCGTCACCAGCGCATGACCACGTTCCTGATCGCCCTCCTTACGAACTACCTGAGCCTGCGGCGGATGGGCAGGCTCTTCTCCCAAACCTTCGAGCTGCGGGGCCGCGAGGGCGCCGCCCGCGAGCCGGACATCATCGTGCTCCTCAACGAGCACCTCGACCGGCTTGAGACCGTCCGCATGCGCGGTGCCGCCGACCTCGTCGTCGAGATCATCTCGCCGGACAGCGTCACGCGGGACCGGAAGGTCAAGCTCGTG
>CADCTC010000299.1 GCA_902805635.1 uncultured Chloroflexota bacterium | reverse complement strand
CTTCAACACCCGCCGGCACTCCGCCAGCCAGCGCGCCGTGAAGCGGTCATACGCCTCAAAGCTGGTGAACTGGTCCCACTCGTCGTCCACCCCATCCACCGCCGTGTCGTTCGGCCGGCGCAGGTCCTTCGTCCGCAGCTGGAGGTTGTATGGCGGATCCGCGAACACCAGGTCCACCGAATCCGACGGCACCATGCCCAGCATCTCCAGGCAGTCACCCTCCACCACAATGTTGGGCGGCGGCGTCATCAGCCCCAGCACCGACCCGGAGCTGAACTCCTCAGCCGTGTAAAGGACGTACCCGTGCTGCTCCAGTCGCTCGCCCATAATCCCTATCAACGCACGAAATCGCCGGGTGACTCGAAACCTGCTCCATAGGTGTTACACCCTTGGCTTCCGGCGCAACGTACCGCCTTTATCCCTCTCCACTCCGTGGAGAGGGACAGCGCGAAGCGCAGGGTGAGGTCCGGACCACGCATACTATAGAGACAGATGAACTCGCTCACCCTGATCGTCATCGCCGCGGTCGCCATCTGGTGGATCAAGCCGCTGCGCACCTTCCTGGTCGAGCGCACCAACCGCACCGTCAAGGTCCTGCTGGTCGTCTTCCCGCTGCTCTTTGTTGCCCGCGTCGGCTACCAGGTCTACAACGGCCAGCAGGACGACTTCCTCTCCGCCACGCTTATGGTCGCTGCCCTGCTTGGCCTCTGGCTCGGTCTGGTCTGGCTCGGCAACGCCATAGAGAAGCGCCGCCCCACCAAAGCCAAGGCTCCCGACCTCGCCGCCCTTAGCCGGCTGCCGGGCATGCCCCGCATCCCCACCGCGCTCGCCAACCCGGAGGTCCAGCGCGCCGCCCAGACCATTCTCTCCAGTCCGGAGGTCCAGCGCGCCGGCAGCGCCGTCGTCCGCGAGGCCACCCGCGCCGCCGCCCAGGTAGACACCAAGGACGTCGCCGGCTCCATCGGCCGCATCGGCGGTCGCTGGGCCGCGCGCATGCGCAAGAGCATGGCCTCCGACGGCAGCAGCCGCTGACCCCTGCCTTCGCCTCTGCCCACCTGTCCCGCTTACGAGCCTCCTCTCTCCTATGGGAGAGGAGCCGGGGGTGAGGTCGAACGTCCGTCCTATACTTTAGTGACGCGCTGGCGTTGGGCCCGCGGCCGCATCATCTGCCGCCTCGCGCCGTCTCTAGATTCCAGTACCAGCACTCTCCTACGTCTCTATGCCTCCTCGCCTGGTCGTCACCGCCGATAACCACCTCAACCGCTACCACGCCAAGATGGGCGTCGAGCGCCTGGAGACGCGCCGCCGCTGGCTGCGCCGCGCCTTCCGCAATGCGGTCGATGGCGCGATCGCGCGCAAGGCCGACTTCTTCCTCCAGTGTGGCGACCTCTTCGACACTGTCGATCCCCGCAACGCCGAGCGCTCCTTCGTCGCCGGCTGCCTCGCCGACCTGCGCGACGCCGGCGTAACGGCCCTGGCAGTCGGTGGCAACCACGATAGCCCGCGCCAGCGCCACGAGCACGGCGGCTTCCATGCCGCCGACCTCTACGCCCGGCTCGGCGGCTTGCGCTTCTTCAGCACCTCCGAACAGATCGAAAGCGACGTCTTCGAGCGCCACGGCGTCCGACTCGCCATCGGCGGCGTCTGTTGGGACGCCGCCAGCAGCTACGGCCAGGACCCACTCGCCGGCAAGCCGTTCTCCGATCCGCCAGAGGGCCGCCCTGACTGGAAGGTGCTGATGACCCACAGCAGCATCGAGGGCCACACCTTCCCCGGCGCCTTCGAGCCGGTCATCGCGCGAGACACCATCGCCCGCCTCGACGCCGACGTGCTCCTGATCGGCCACGTCCACGCCCGCACCCACTTCGAGCTCGGCGGCACCCACGTCCTGGTCCCCGGCGCCACCGAGCGCATGCACTTCGAGGAGTTCGGCCACGACCCTGGCTTCCTAGTGGTGGACCTGCTGGAGCCCGCGCGGGGCGGCCGCCCCGGGCGCCTGCACCACGAGTGGGTCACCCACTCAGCGCAGCCGCGCTGCCGCATCAAGGTGACTGGCCTGGAGCTCACGCCTCAGCCCTACGGCCTCAGACCGCCCGGCCAGGACCCCAACGACGTGCTGATCGAGCGCGTAGAGCAGCGCCGCGACCCCGACTGCCTCACCACGCTCCAGCTGGAGGGCCGCCTCCCCCGCGAGGTCTACAGCGCGCTTGACCTCGTCAAGGTCCAGGAAGCGGGCGCCGCCGTCAGCTTCTTCTTCGAGATGGACACCACGCTGCTGGAACTGGAGAACGAGCTCGGCGAAAGCAGCGCCCGCGGCATCCGCCTCTCTCAGCTGGAAGAGCTCCACGAGTCAGCACGTTTGCTGCGAGACGCGGCCGTCTCGGAAGACGAGCGCCGCCTGTTCACGCTTGGTCTGGACCGCGTCCTGACCCACTACCAGCTCGGAGACTCCCCCGTGTGATTACCCTCACTCGCGTCACCGCAGCCGGCTATAAGGGCCTGGCCGACGTCGATCTGAGCTTCCCCGAACGAGGCAGCTTCCTCATCGAAGGGCGCAACGAGGCCGGCAAATCCACCCTCTTCGACGCTATCCACTTCGGACTCTACGGCGCTCCGCTCGTCGGCGACCAGGCCGACGCCGTGCACTACGGCGGCGAGGAAGCCGGTGTGCGGCTTGGCGTCCAGGTGGGTGCGACGCGGCTGAACGTCTCGCGCAGCGTCCGCCAGACCGCCAAGTCGCTGCGCGCCGACGCCGAGCTGGAAGTCATCCGCACCACCCCAGGGAGTGACGACGACGTCGAGATCATCAAGGGCGCCCGCGCCGTCACGCTCCGGCTGCACCAGGAGCTCGGCGGCCTTACCTCGGAGGCACTGCTCAACTCCTGCCTCGTCGCGCAGAAGCAGCTTGGCCGCCTGGAGACCCTCAACCGCGCCTCGCGCGAGGAAGCGCTGACCGTCTTGCTCAACCTGGGCAAGCTGTCGGACGTGCACAACCGCCTGCGCGTCAAGCCCGAAGATGAGGAGCAACTGCGTCGCGCCCGCGCCCGCGTCGAGCTGGCGCGCGTCACCGCCGAGCTCGCCCGCCTCACCGAGCAGCGGGCCGCGTTGGAGCGCACCCGCCGCCTGGTGGAGCTGCGCCGCACCCTCGACCAGCTGCGCCTCTCCACGGACGCTGGCGCCCAGGCCCGCATCTCCGTCGCCGCGCACACGGCGCGCCTGGCGGCGCTGCGCCAATCGCTCGCGAGCGTCGAGAGCGTCGAGGCCGAGCTTGCCCGCTGGCAGGAGGTGCTCCACCTGGCCCAGCGCTGCCGGACCACGTCCGATGACCTGGCGCAGGTGCAGGACCGGCTGGCCACCTCACAGGCCGCCGGCGCCCGCCTGCCGGCGCTGCACGCCTCGCTGGACCGCGCCCACACCGCCCGCGCCGCCGCCCAGCAGCTCCTGGAGACGCACCTGCGCGCCCAGTCACTTGTCCGCGACGCCGCGCGCGTGGCGGAGCGTCTCCAAGAACGTGCCGACCTCACCGCCCGCTGCGGCCGCTTGGACGAAGATCTGGCCCGCCTGCGCAAGCAGCACAAGGACCTCCAGCTCCAGCTCGCCCAGCTCGCCTCGCTCACCACGGAGCTCGAAGCCACCCGCCAGCGCCAGGACCAGCTCGGCCAGCTCCAGCGCCGCATCGCCGCCCTGCAGGAGCGCCGCGCTCAGCTGGATACCCTGGAGCAGCGCGCCGAGCGCGGCGCCGCCCTGCTCACCCGCTGGACCGAAGTCCGCCGCACCGAAGAGTCGGCCCAGCAAGCCCGCCGCCTGCTGGACGACCTCTCCCTCGGCGTCGCCGGCGTCGAGCACATCGCCCTAGCCGGATCTAGGCTGGATGGACCCACCAGGCGCAGTACGCCGCCGGAAAGTGGCACCGGCCTGCGCCTGCGCCTGCTGATCGACCACCCGCTCACCGGTGGCTTGGCGCTGCAGCTGCGCCTCTGGCCGGGCGGCGCCGAGCTGGTGGAGGTCCGGCCCGTCTCCCTTAAGGAGGCCGAGCGCCTCACCGGCAGCGGCGTCCCCATGCTCTCCGCCGGCGGCGAGCTGGAGGCCCAGCGCGAGCGCCTCACACTCGAAGATGACTTGGCCGCCCTAGGCGAAGCCCGGCCGCGCGACCTTGCCGCGGCAGCCCAGCGCATCTCCCTGCTCGCCAACGGCGACAAGGCAGCACGCGGTCGCCAAGACATCGCCACGCTCGAAGCGCGCTGCCTGGAAGAGGCCCGCGCGCTGCGGGTCGAGCCCGCGCTATTCACCCTTGACGCGCTGCCGGAGGCGATCGCCGCTGCGCTGCAGCACGAAGCCGCGCGCCAGGCCGAGCTCTCGGTGAGCGCCGGACGGCGCGAGGGGCTGCAAGGTCAGCTTGCCATTCTCACCAACAACGGCAAGGAACGGCGCCGCGAGCTTGACGAGTGCCAGCTCAGCCTATCTCGCGATTCGGATGAATCACTCCAAGCCGACCGCGTGCGTATCCAGGAGGAGCACGCCACCACCACGATTCAGGCTCAGCAGCTGTTCCTCTCGCTGCGCGCGTTCCTCCAGGAAGCCGCCGAGGCCTCACCAGTTGCACCAATTGGCATTTCCGGCGATGCGGCGCTCCAGGCGCTGCCGCCACTTCCAGACCCGGCTTCTGTGACTGACGGCAAGGAGGGCGCCCCCTCCCTGCGTGACGCGCTCCAGCGCCGCACTGACGCGCTCTCCGGAATGGTCGCCACGGTGGAACAGCAGGTGGCTGAGCGCGACCAGCTCGCCACCCGTGCCCAGCAGTTGGCCGAGACGCTAGACGGCTGGCAGACCCGGCTGCGCGACGCACTTGCGGGCGCCCCGGATGCGTCGGGCAAGGACGACCCTGCGCTCGGCATCGCCCACGCCGAGACCCGCGTTTCCGCCATCCAGGCGCAGCTCGCCTCCATGCGCAAGGACGACCTGCGCGCTGAGGAGCAAGTGCTCCAAAAGGCCGCCGGCGCCGCTGAGAGCGAGCTGACGCGGTCCGAGGCCGACGCGACGGCGTTTGCTGCTGACATTCGCCGGCTGGCCTCCGAGCTGGGCCACGCGCTCCCGGACGACTCCCCGCCCCATGACCTGCCGGCGCACGTCGAAGCAGCCCTGCCCGAATCTGCCGGGGCGCTTCCCTCGGCAGGCGAAGTCGAGCAGCAGCTGAGCGACCTGGCTCACAGCCGTGGCGGCCTGGAACAGGGCGCGCGCGACGCCCGCACCACGCTGGGAGACGAGGCGCCGCTGCCGCTGGCGGACGCCGCCGCCACGCTGGCACGTATCGAGGAAGACGTCGCGGCACGCCGCCGCGGCCAGGAGATCGTCGCCACCACCCGCCGCCGCATGATTGACAAGGTGCTGCCAGACACCATCCAGAACATGTGCCTGCTGCTGCCCATGCTCACCGCCGAGCGCTACCGCTACGCCGAGCTCACCTCCGATTACCGCCTGCAGGTGTGGGACGAGCGCAAGCGCGGCTACGTTGAGAAGAACCTGTTCTCCGGCGGCACCCAGGACCAGTTCTCGCTCGCACTGCGTCTCGGCTTTGCCCTCGCCGCCCTGCCCCGCGAGCTGGGCACCTCCCCCGGCTTCCTCTTCCTGGACGAACCACTCTCCAGCTTCGACCGCGACCGGACCGAGGCGCTAGTCAACCTGCTCACCCGCGGCCAGGTCGGTACGTTCTTCCAGCAGATCTTCCTGATCTCCCACTCCCAGTCGTTCGATCCCGCCCTCTTCAGCCACCACATCGTCATGGAGCACGGCCGCGTCGCCTCCACGACTCTGCCTGGACTATGAGCCAGCGGCGGTCTGGGTGTTTCATTCCTTGTGTCCCTCTCCAACAACCGAGCACTTGCGCAGCAAGAGCGCAGGGCGTTAGGGGCTGGGTGGGAGAGGGACAGCGCGAAGCGCAGCGTGAGGTCCAGCCAGCCGAGCCCTCGCCCCGTTAGAATCGCCGGTCCATGACTCCCCCACCAGCCGTGGCAACTCCCGCCGCAGTGCTCCCCGAGCGCGTGCTCGCCAAGCTGGCCTGCCCGCGTTGCCGCGCTCCCCTTGAAGCCAGCACTGATAGCACCACCGGCGCGCCCGCGCTGCGCTGCACCGCCTGCGACCGGCGCTTCCCGATCGAAGACGGCGTGCCGCTGCTCTTCCCGGAAGAGCGTCCGGCCGACTGGACCGTCTCCCAAAAAGAGCTCTACGACGGCATCGCGCCGCACTACGACACGAGCATCCCCGCCCACGTCGCCGGCCACTACCTCCACAGGCGCGTGAGCCTCGTGCAGTCGCTCGCCACACCCGGCGCCGCCGTCCTCGACGTCGGCTGCGGCACCGGCACGCTTGCAGCCGCGATCCGCGAGGCCGGCTTCGACGTCTACGGTGTGGACGCCTCCACCGGCATGCTGGCACAGCTCGGCGCCGCCGGGCGCGGCGCCCCCGTCGCCGGATTTGGCGAGCGCCTGCCTTTCATGGACGGCGCCTTCGACCTCACCATCACCGTCGCCACGCTGCACCACATCACCGATCCCGGCCGCATCGCGCAGACCATCGGCGAGATGTGCCGCGTCACGCGGCCGGGCGGCACGGTGGTGGTGTGGGACCATAACCCCAAGAACCCGTACTGGCCGCTGCTCATGAAACGCATCCCCCAGGACACCGGCGAGGAGCGCCTGGTCCCGCAGGAAGAGGTCATCGCCGACCTGCGCGCTGCCGGCGTGCGCGACATAACGGCGCAGCGCTCCGGCCTGGTTCCTGACTTCACCCCACCCGCCCTGCTCGGCCTCGTCCAGGCCATGGAAGCCGTGGTGGAGCGCACGCCCGGCCTCAACCTCTTCTGCGCACACAACGTCGTCATCGGCCGCAAGCCGGCTTGAGTGAGCGCCTGAGGTGGCATCGTCCCCGTTGACCGGCGACACCACTGCGGCTGTTGCGCCGGCGCCTGCCGCACAGGTCGATGCTCCAGGTGCTCGCCCGCGTTTCACCCGCAGCCGCCTTCGCACCGTCAGTACCCAGCAGCGTGTCGCCCTGAGCTCGCGGCGACTCAGCCACGCCGTCCTCATCCGCCTGATGCAGCTCACTCTGGTGACGCTGTCGGTCGGCGGCGCGGTCGCGTTCGCGGTGCAGATGGCGACCTGGCCGGACCACCCGCTGGCCGATATGACGCACATCCTGACCTGGGTGCGCGGCATCCAGGAGCGCGGTGTGGAGCTGGCGTACGCTGGTACCTACCCCGAAACGTACATGATCTACCCGCCGGGCATGACGTACGCCTACCAGGCTGCGACGTGGCTGGCGGAGCACGTTGCCCCGCCGCTCTGGCTGCCGGGTCTACCGGAGCAGATGACCGCCGACGAGTGGCTGCGCGTCTGCGTCAAGCTGGTGCCGGTGGCGGGCCACGGGGTGCTGGCGCTGGCGCTCTTCGGCAGCGTCGCCGCAGCGGGAGGGTTCTGGCGCGGGTGGTTCGCCGCCACGCTGTACGCCTGGAACCCCGGCCCGCTGTTCGACGCCGCGTACTGGGGCCAGGGAGACACTCTAAATGTCGCCCTGTTGGCGCTGGCGATCGCAGTCCTGTTCTGGCTGCCGGGCTGGTGGCCGCTGCGCAGTGCGGGACGCTGGCGCTGGGCGCCACAGCTCGCCGCGCCACTGACCGGGCTCGGCGCGGGCGTGCTCATCGCGGCTGCCGGGCTGACCAAGCCGCAGTCCTGGGTCTTCCTGCCCATCCTGGCCTGGCTGCTGCTGCGCCGTACGGGACTGCTGGGCACTGCCGCTGCTGTTGCTGGCGGCGTGGCCACGGTGATGGCCATAGTGCAGCCGTGGGTGCGCGCCGGGCGCGTGGACGAGATGATGACCGTCTTCACCAACGTCACCCAGGTCATGCCCTCGGTCTCCGCCAACGCGCACAACCTCTGGTGGCTCAAGCTGCCCGGCGTCGCCCTGGCGGTATTCGATACCTCACCCGTGGGCGGCATCGGCGAGTGGGTCGCGCCGCCACTGGTCACCCACGCCACCGTTGGGAGGATCGGCTTCATCGCGCTGTCCATGCTGCCCCTGGTGCGCCTGACCGGCCCGCTGTCGCTGCGCCTGGTGATGGCGTGCGCCGCCTACACGTCGGCCGCGTACTTCATGACCATCACCCAGGTGCACGAGAACCACATGTTCGCCGCCATCCCGTTCCTCGCGGCCGCCGCCGCACTGGACGCGTGGTTCATCCTCCCGTTCGCCATCGCCAGCGTCTGCGTCTTCTTCAACATGGCGCTGCACGACTTCCTGACCGGCGACTACGTGGCGGCTCAACTGGCGACACACCTGGGGACTCGGCTGCCTCCAGTGCCGTGGCTCTCCTCTCAGGAGCCAGTGGCGCCGCTGACGATCCAGACCGCTAACGCTTGGCTGAACGTCGCCAACTTCGGCCTGCTCACGCTGCTCCTGCTGCGCCGCCCCTCTGTCCCACGGCAGACGGCGCGCGCGCTGCGATGGCGCGTGCGCTTCGTGCTCCTCGTCGGCCTAGGTGTGGCCGGCGGCGCGCTGGCGGGCGCGCGCGCACTCGTCGAGCGCCCGGAGTTGGTGGAGCGCCTTTGGGAGCAGATCGCCGAACGCGCGCTGCAGGCAGGACCAGTGGAGGCGCACCTCGGCCGCAAGACCCCGCCGGAGGTGCTGCTGGAGCGCGCCGCGCTCGAGCTCGCCAATGGCATCTATCTGCTCGCCGGGATCGCCGCCGCCGTCGGCGCCATGGCGGCTCTGGCTGCCCTCTGGTGGTCGCTGTGCGCCTACGCTGCCGCCCGGCGCGAGCGCCCCGCAGCAGCCGCGCGCCCGGCGACATAGGGTAACGGTGAGCAACCCTCTAGCACCCCTGGTTGCACACCGTACGATTCACCAACCGGACATTCTCAGTATGGGCGTAGCAACACACGCGGCGGCGGGCACGCGCCCATCAGGGCTGGGGAAGCTGCGCACCTTCCTGGAAGCCATCAAGTTCGAGCACACCATCTTCGCCCTGCCGTTCGCCTATACGGGCATGCTGCTGGCCGCAGGGGGCGCGCCGACGCTGGCGCAGTTCATCTGGATCACGGTGGCCATGGCCGGGGCGCGCACGCTGGCCATGGCGCTCAACCGCCTGATCGATCGTGAGATCGACGCGCGCAACCCACGCACCGCCACGCGCGCCCTGCCACGCCGCCTGCTCACCGCGGGAGAGATGACCGCCTACGCACTGGTAGCTGGGCTGGTGCTCGCGGTAGCAGCGTGGCAGCTCAACCCGCTTTGCCTCGTGCTCATGCCGGGCGCGGTCGTGGCGCTCACCGGCTATTCGTACACCAAGCGCTTCACCTGGCTGTGTCACCTGGCGCTCGGCTTCTCTATCGGTTTGGCTCCTATCGGCGCCTGGACCGCCATCACCGCCACCGTCGATCCTATCTCGCTCATCCTGGGTGGCGCAGTCATGACCTGGATCGCCGGGTTCGACGTGCTGTACGCCTGCCAGGATGTGGAATTCGACCGGACGAGTGGTCTGCATTCCATCCCGGCGCGCTTCGGCATCGCCGCCGCGCTGCGCTGGTCGCGCGCGCTGCACGCGCTGACCATCGGCGCGTTCGTGGCGCTGGGGCTGGCTGCCGCCCTTGGACCAGTCTACTGGCTCGGCGTCGCCGTCGCGCTGGCCCTCATCGTCTACGAGCACTCACTGGTCAAGGCGGACGACCTCTCACGCCTGGACGTAGCCTTCTTCAACGTGAACGGCTACATCGCGATCGTGCTCTTCCTGGCTACTGCCGGTGACCTGGCGCTGCGCTGGTGGCTAGGCCAATGAGCACGTCAACCCCGGCTTTCGGGCCGCCCCTGGTCCGGGTCCCCCACGACCAAGAGCCTCGCAAGCGCCCGGTTGTCGTGGGGATCACCGGCGCCAGCGGGCAGCTGCTGGCCAGGCTGTGCATCGAGCGGCTGGTGGACTACGGCTATCCCATCCTGCTGGTGTCTACCGGACCGGGACGGCGCGTGTGGCATGAGGAGCTGGACGAAGACCTGGCCATCTCGGTGCGCGGATGGCAGGAGCGGGGGACCGTCACGCAATACAGCGTCAACGACGTGGGGGCGCCCATCGCCAGCGGCGGGCTGGTGACGCAGGGCATGGTGGTGATGCCCGCCAGCATGGGCACCGTCTCCGGGATCGCGACCGGCGCGGCCGGCAACTTGCTCGAACGCGCCGCCGACGTGACGCTCAAGGAGTACCGGCCGCTCGTGTTGGTGCCGCGCGAGACGCCGCTTTCCGCGATCCACCTTGAGAACCTGCTCAAGCTGGCCCGTCTGGGCGTGCGCGTCGTACCGCCGATGCCTGCCTTCTACCTCAAGCCCCAGACGATGCTGGAGGCGCTGCAGCACCTGGTGCCGCGCGTGTTGAGCGCCCTGGCCATCCCCGAAGCACTCGACGAGCCGCCCGCCTACCAGCCGGCGACGGGGTAGACGTCTACTGCCGCCGGGCCGCCGCGGGCTGCCTGCCGTTCTTCTCGGCCCATTCGATCATGTCGGGCGTGAGCAGCTTCTCGACGGTGTGTTTCTTCTCTTCGTCTTCCAGCCACTTGGCGAGCGCGCCCGACTTAGCGGTCTCCAGCGCCGAGCCTTCCAGCGGGCGGTTGGGGTCCTTCTCGTCCACGCGGATGATGTGGAAGCCGAAGGAGGTCTTCACGGGCTCACTCAGCTGCCCAACTGGCAAGGCGAAGACGGCGTCCTCGAACTCCTTGACCATCATGCCGCGGCCGAACCAGCCAAGGTCTCCCCCGTTGTCCTTGTTGCTGGTGTCATTGGAGACCTCCGCGGCCAGCGCCTCGAACGTCTCGCCCCCGCGCAGGCGCTCCAAGATCGACCGGGCGACGCCCTCGTCGGTTACCAGGATGTGGCGGGCATGGACCTGCTCGGTGGTAGTGGAGACGGTCTTGCCCATCTCCTCGTTGAGCTTGCGGCGCAGCACGGTCAGCTCCACCTGGCTGCGGATCAGCCGGTCGCTCCCACCGGTGAAGCGCTGGTAATCGCGGTACCGCTGCTGGAACGTGTCGCTGCGCCGGCTCCCCCGCGGCGTGCTTGTCGGCGCCACGGTCGCGGCCGCCGTCGCTTCCGCCGTGGGCTGCGCGTCGGTGCTGCCGGCGGCGGGCGTTGCACCCGGAGTGGTAGCCGGCGTCGGCGCGGGAGTTGGATTGGGATCCTGGTACCCGACGATCTGCTTCAGCTCGGTCTCTATTTCTTCGGGCGTGGCGGTGATGCCGCGCCGTCCGGCTTCGGCGCGGATGAGCTGCTCGTCCACGATCTGGTCGGGCAGCTCGAAAGTCAAGCCGCCGAGCTGCCCCTGAACCTGCTGCATGCGCTGCTGGCCGAACTGGGCCAGGAAGTTCTGCGACGGATCGCTGCCGGCCGGCGCCGGCGAACTGGCCAACTCCTGCGCCTGGAGGTATTCGGCCTCCAACACGGTGCGGCGGTAGGAGAGCAGATCGGCATACGCCTTGAGGGTGACCGCCTGCCCGTCCAGCCGCACGATGGGCCGCTGAGCGAGGTAGACCTTGTCCCAGGCCAGCGTGCCGCCGACCAGGAGTAGGGCCAGCGCCAGCACGCCGGAGAGGGCCAGCAGGGCGAGGCGGGCCTTGACGCGCTCTTTCTCGGCGCGCGTCAGGTGGTCACCCCAGCCAAACGCCACCGGGCGGCCATCGCGCCGCTGATCGCGCACCACGCTGGACTGTCGCGCCGCGCGTGCGGATTGCTGGCCGGATCGCCGGTCGCGCCGCGAGGTCCCGCCCGGCGTGGATGGTTCTGCGCCCGATCCGGCGCCGGGCGCCGTGGGCGCGGCAGGGATGCGGGGATTCGTGGAGGCAGTGGGGGCGCTAGCGCGCGGCTCGACGGCCACAGGCGGCTCCTCTATGAAGGAAGGTGCACACGTACGACATGGTTCATTAGAGACTACGACATCTGACCGCCAGGGACGGCATCAGGCGTTCGACAGCCGAACGCAAGAGACGCACGAAAGGAGGGGCACATTTGTACCCCTCCCGGATCGCGCCTCGATTGTTCCGGCGCCGACCGACGGCGTATCCAGACACAAATGCCTGGCGTCCGCCGGCCAGCAGCAAACCGCCTGCGACCGGTTGGACTACTCGCTCGCTCCGGCGGGCTGCTCGGCGGGCGCGGGCTGCTCCTGCGGTGCTGCCTGGGCAGCGCCTGGAGGCGCGCCCTGGCCTGCCTCGGCTGGCACAACGTCGGCCTGCGGCGGGGTCGCGGCATCGGGCGCGGCGGCGACCGTCTCGACACGCGACTGGTCCGGACGGCCCACGTCGGTGCGCTCGGTGTGGCTGCCGCGGCCACCAGCTTCGATGGAACGGATGTGCTCGCCGGTGTAGGGCAGCAGCGACATGTAGCGCGCCCGCTTCAGCGCCACGGACAGGCGACGCTGGTGCTTTGCGCACGTGCCGGTCTTCCGGCGCGGGTCGATCTTGCCGCGGTCGGAGATGAACCGGCGCAGGCGCGCCGTGTCCTTGTAGTCGATCTCCTTGATCTTCTCGACGCAGAAGATGCAGACCTTACGCCGCGTGCGGAAGTCCCGTCCGCCACGGCCACCACCACCACCCTCGCGGCTGCCGCCTTCACGGCGGCCGAAGCGGGGCGCGGAGCTCGAGCTGAAGCCGGAGCTGCTCGCCGGAGGGGGACCGGAAGTAACAGGTGCAGCAGGCGCTGCGGGTGCGGACGGTGCAGCGGGCGCGCCGTCACCGGCCGCCGGGGTGTCGATAGTAGGTGCCTCAGCCAAGTATGTCTCCTAGTGGTATGCACCCTCACGCCCGAGACGCCGCATGGCAGGGGACGAGCCCCTGCCCTACGTGCGCCGAGGTGGGTGCGAACTGCCTAGAACGGAGTGTCGTCCAGGTCGATCTCGTTGTCACCACCGCGCGCGGCGCCATTGGAGGAGCCACGCACGGCGAATCCGTCGCCACGTTCGGCGCGGTCGCCACGCCCGCCGCGTGCGGGCGTGGCGGCACCGGCCGGCGCCATGTCACGGTTGTTGTCACGCATGTCCGCATCACCAAACCCGCCTTCATCACGCGGGCGCTGATCCAGCATCTGCATGGTGTTTGCCACGATCTCGGTGCGGTACTTCTTCTGGCCGCTGTCTTTATCGTCCCAGCTACGCGTCTGCAGACGGCCCTCGATGTAGACCTTGCGGCCCTTGTTGAGGTACTCGTTGCACTGCTCGGCCAGCTTCTCGAAGGTAACGACGTTGTGCCACTCGGTCTCGTCGGTCCACTGCCCATCCGGCGAACGGATTCGCCGGTTGGTCGCGACCGAGAACGTGGTGACTGCGGTGCCACTCGGGGTAAAGCGCATCTCGGGATCTCTCCCGACATTGCCAATCAACATAACTTTGTTTAACGAAGCCGCCATAGTAATCTCCCTTAGAGTACTTTCCATCTCACAACGTAGATGGCGGACACATGTCTCTCTTTTAACTTGTCGATGCGCTGCCGCGCTGTTATCGCGCTTCCCCTGAGTGACTCCTCCTTCTCGTTCCCTTACTCCGCACTAAGCTACGTGACGTCAGGCTGTCAGGCGTCTTGCCGCACCACAAAGTGGCGCAGGACGTCTTCGGTGATACGCCATCCCGCCTCTAGCTCCGCCACGCTACGCGGCTCGGCATTGAAGGTGTAGATGAGGTAGTACCCATCACGCAGGTGCTTGATGGGGTAGTACATCCGCCGGCGGCCCCAGGTATCCACTTTCTGGACCTGTCCACCGCGAGCGTCGATCTGGTCTGTGATCCGCTGCTGGGCAGCCGCGAGCTGCTCCTCCCCCACATTGGGGTTCAGGATCACCATTGCTTCGTAGGCGCGCTGCGCCAAAGGCATACTCCCTTCCTTCGGGTATGCCGGCCGCCTTGGCCGCCGGCAGGAAGACTTCCGCACTACCGTGGCCGCGGAGTACATCCTCCGAAGGCGCGGCAGTGCAGGACGAACGTTCGTCCTAGTGGGAGTATACCAGGGGTGGCCGTCGCTCTGCGTCGCCGCCAGGACCGCCCGACTCGCGTCGGTCGCGCAGGCTAGCCACGGCGTCGAGCAGGTCGGTCAGGTCAAAGGGCTTGGCCAGATAGCCATCGGCACCGATCTCCCTAGCCCACACGCCGGCGTCCTGCGCGGCGGTCATGACCAGGATGGGCGTGCTGAGGCCCCTAGCGCGCAGCTGGCGAGCAAAGCCCCAGCCGTCCAGGAGCGGCATGCGCATGTCCAGCAGCACCAGTGACGGCCGCGTGCGCTCCACTACTTGGAGCGCCTCCACGCCGTTGCTGGCGGTGGTGACGGGATAGCCCTCGAGACCCAGGATATCGGCAACGGTCTTGAGGATGGTCTGGTCGTCATCGACGACCAGGATTGGAGCTTCGGTGTTCGTCTGCATCGATACGCCGCAGTCTACGACAGGTGTCGGATCAAGGAGTCTTTCTTAGCAAGATGTGTGCCCAATCGTGATCGGGCGGAAACGATTTGGGCATGCGATTGCCATCGGCTGCCGCGGCTAAGAGAAACGCCGGCAGAGTAGCTAGAAGATCTCGAGGTAGCGCTCGATCTCCCAGTTGCTCACGCGCATGCGGTATTCGTCCCATTCCAGCCGCTTCGCCTCGTGGAATCGCTCATAGACGTGTGGTCCTAGCGTGTCCCGCACGAGATCGTCGCGCTCCAGCTCGTCCAGCGCCTCGCGCAGTGAGCCGGGCAGCGTCTGCACGTTGTGGCGGGCCAGCATGGCCGCGTCGAACTCGTACAGATTCTCCTCAACGGGCGCGGGCACCGGGATGTTTCGGCGCACGCCGTCCAGGCCGGCACGCAGCATGGCGGCGAACGCGAGGTACGGATTGCAGCTCGGGTCAGGGCAGCGCAGCTCGATGCGCGCGCTCTGCGGCTTGCCCTTGGAGATCTTGGGCACGCGGATCAACGCCGATCGGTTGACGCGCGCCCAACTGACGTAGACCGGCGCCTCATAGCCGGGCACCAGGCGCTTGTACGAGTTCACCAGGGGGGCCAGGATGGCGCTCATGCCGCGCGCGTGGGCCAGCACGCCCGCGGCAAAGCGCTTGGCGATATCGGAGAGACCGTACTCGTCGTTCGGATCGGCGAAGACGTTGCGCCCGGTAGCGATCTCGGCCAGGCTCATGTGGGTGTGCATCCCGGACCCATTGATGCCGTAAAACGGCTTGGGCATAAAGGTGCAGTGCAGGCCAAACTTCCGTGCTACCGCCTTGAGCGTGTAGCGGAAGGTGACGGCATTGTCGGCGGTCTTGAGCGCCTCGTCGTACTGGAAGTCAATCTCGTGCTGGCCGGTGGCCACCTCGTGGTGGCTGGTCTCGACGGTGATGCCGATCGCTTCGAGCGCGTTGACCATCTCCTTGCGTACCTGCGCGGCCAGGTCCGTGGAGAGGTCGAAGTAGCCGCCCTCGTCATGCGGCGAGAGACTCACCTCGTCGTTTGGGCCAAGACGCAGCAGGAAGAACTCGAGCTCGGGGCCGGTATTGAAGATGTAGCCCATGTCCTCGGCCTCTTTGAGCGCGCGCCGCAGGACGTGGCGCGGATCGCCCGGAAAGGGCTCGCCCTCGGGGGTATAGACGTCGCAGATGACCTTGGCGGTGGTGTCCGGGCCACGCTCCCACGGGATGACCGCGAAGGTCGAGAGGTCGGGATCGAGGAACATGTCGCTCTCGGCGATGCGCGCAAACCCTTCGATGGAGCTGCCGTCGAACCACTTGCCGTGTTCTATGGCGTCCTCGAGCTGGTGGGCCGGGATGGTAACGCTCTTGACGAGCCCGATAACGTCGGTGAACTGGAGGTTGACGAAGCGGACGCCCTCCTTCTCGACACGGGCGAGCACGTCCCGCTTGAGCGCGTCACGGTCCGGAGTACGGGAGCTGGCCATAATGATCCGGAGAAAGTAGCACCTGGGCAGGGGCGGACCGCAACGGCAGAGTGCACAAGTGATGGCCGCAGTGCTCTGTGCAGAGTGCCGAGGTGCAGAGGTTCAGCGGCTGTTTCGCCATCGCTGTTCGTGGTGAACCTGTCGAACCACGCCCTGCGACAAGCTCAGGGCGAACGGACGAGGTGCCTCCGGCACCTTAGCTCAGCAGGCGGCGGGCTTTGAGGGCGACTTGGAGGGAGAGGCGGGCTTCCGGGTCTTCGAGGTCCAGGCCGGAGATGTCCTGGATGCGGCCGATGCGATACAGCAGCGAGTTGCGGTGGTGGTGCAGGCGTTGAGCGGTCTGGCTCAGGTTGCCATGGCACGCGAAGAAGACTTCCAGCGTCTCGATCAGGCTCTGACCGGTGCGCCGGTCATACTCGACCAGCGGGCCGAGGGTCTGCTCGTAGAAGGTCACCAGCTCGGCGGAGTCGCGCAGCACGTGGAGCACGCGGTACAGGCCGAGGTCCGCGTAGGCCACCAGCTTGCCGGCGCCGTGCACCCGCCGGCCGATGCGCAGCGCATCACGTGCCTGGACGCCTCCTTGTGGTAGATCGGCCAGCCGCGCGCACGCCCGGCTGACACCGGCGCTCAGCGCGTTGCCCGCTGCGGCCTGAGCAGCGTGGAACAGCGCCTGGGCCACGGACGTGAGGCGCTCGTCGTGTCTGTTGGCCTGCCCATCGGCTTGCCCATCGGTCTGTCCACTAGCATGTCCGTTTGCTCCCGAGGGTGACTCCGCCACGGCGGGCGCAGTCGCAACAGGCGACGCGTTCCCCGCACGGGAGGCGGCGGTCGTGGCAGTCACGGCGGTCGTGCCGCTCCGGGTGTCGACGGCGGCGGCATCGAGCACGAGAGTGATGTCGTCCTGGCCGGTGCGCATGGCCGCGCGCAGCTGATCCTGCCGCAGGAAGCGCGTGACGGCGTCGGCCGCTGCGAACAGCGCGCTGCGCTCGGCGTCGCCACCGCCCCGCTCCGCGACGGACAGGACCACGACGGCGTACAGACCGCTAGTGGAAAGACCCGCCTGGGCCGCGCGGCGCTGCAACTGCTCCACGTCGGCGCCGGGGGCGAGCAGCTCGTCCACCAGGTCGCGTTGGACGCGCTGTTCGGCGGCGTGCACGGCCTCTTCCTTGGCCAGCTCCAGCGCGCATATAGCAGCGGTACGGCTAGCGGCCAACTGGTCGAACTCAGTCAGGGCGTCCTCGGGGCCGCAGAGTGACACGTAACCCGGCGGACGGTCGCGAGTGGCGACGGGGGCGGTCCAGCGGTGGAGCCCGATGCGCGCGGCCGGGAGCGACAAGGGCGTAGGGGTAGTGGAGCTAATAGAGATGTTGCGAACAAACTCGACCAGCCGGCCACGCTCGTCTACCGAAGAAAGGCCGGCGTCGTCGGGCGGGCGCAGGGTGTCGCCGGGGGGCAGCGCGACGTGGCGCAGCCGGAAGGCGCCGTCCTCCAGCACGACGGAGCGACCGGTGGCGCGCGCTGCTTCGTCAAGGATGGCCTCCACGCCGTGGCCCTCTACCGCGAGCTGGGCCAGGCGTCGGTAGAGCTCGCTCGCCCGCGCCTGCAGCTCGTTGTGCCGGTCAAGCACCAGGCTGATAACGCCGCGCTCAGCATCCAGGACCGAGGCTGCATCGGCCAGCTCGATCAGCGGCATGCCCAGCGTGTCGGCAGCCGCGCGCGCCCGCGCGGAGATAGGGCCCGGCAGCGCTAGGGCGGCGGCGCCGGCCTGGGAAAGGCCCTCCAGAATGCGCTCGATCGTCAGCCCGGCGTCTACCTGGCGCAAGCCATCCAGCGCGGCGGGCGATGCGAGGACGAGCTCGCCGCCGCCGCGCAGCTCGAAGGCGGGCGGCCGGGAGCGAAGCGAGGTGGCCCAGGTGACGCGCCGGCTGAGCCCGGTACGTCCACCAGCGACGCGGCTGCCAGGCAGCACGACTCGCTGCACCTCGCCAACAGTGACGGCGTCGCGCGCAGTGGCCGGGGAAGGGACCGCAGGAGCATGAACTGCCATGGTTATGACTCCGCCGCTTCTGCGCTGGCGTCCAGGGCGCCGCGCGACGCCTCCCAGGACGCGAGGCGTTTCTGGCGTTGTTCCTGGCGCTTGCTCTCGTCGGCGACGCGGTAGCCGGCGAGGAACTCGTCTCGCCAGGGGGCGAAGCTGCCGTCCAGGACGGCGGCGCGCATGCGGGCGGAGAGACGCGCCATGTAGCGCAGGTTGTGGATGCTAGCCAGGCGGTAGCCGAGCAGCTCCTCAGCCTTGAACAGGTGGTGGACGTAGGCGGCGGAGAACGTGGCGCAGGTGTAGCAGTCGCAGGTGGGGTCGATGGGCGCCTCCTGCTCGCGCAGCGCGGCGCGGGTGAGCGTGATACGGCCGGCGTCGGTGAAGACGGTGCCGTTGCGCGCGATGCGGGTGGGGAGCACGCAGTCGAACAGGTCCACGCCACGGGCAACGCCCTCCACCAGGTCCTCGGGCGAGCCGACGCCCATCAGGTAGCGCGGGCGGTCGTGAGGCAGCAGGGGAGTCACGGCGGCGGTAATGCGCCAGCACTCGTCCTTGGTCTCGCCAACGCTGACGCCGCCGATGGCGTAACCGGGGAAGTCCAGTGCGGTGATGGCGCGCGCGCTCTCGCGGCGCAGGTCCTCGTAGGTGCCACCCTGGACGATGCCGAAGAGCGCCTGGTCCGTGCGGGTCTGGGCGCGGCGGCAGCGCTCGGCCCAACGGTGAGTGCGCTCCATGGCGGCGCGCGCGCGCTCGGGCGTGGCGGGGTACTCGACGCACTCGTCGAAGCACATCATCACGTCTGAGCCGAGCTGCTCCTGGACCTGGATGGCGCGCTCGGGAGTAAGGCGCTGCTCGCTCCCATCTATATGGGAGCGGAAGGTGACGCCGTCGTCGTCGAGCTTGCGCAGGTGCGCCAGGCTGAAGACCTGGAAGCCGCCCGAGTCGGTCAGGATGGGACCGGACCAGCGCATGAAGCGGTGCAGGCCGCCCAGCCGGGCGATGAGGTCGGCGCCGGGGCGGAGAAAGAGGTGATAGGTGTTGGAGAGGATGATCTGCGCGCCCACGCCTGTCAGCTCTTCCGGGGAGAGCGACTTGACGGTGGCCTGGGTGCCAACCGGCATGAAGGTGGGGGTGAGGATCTCGCCGTGGGGCGTGGCGAAGCGCCCGGCGCGCGCGGCGCTGCCCGGATCGGTCGCTTCCAGCGTGAAAGAGAGTGGCGGACGAGGTGCGGCTTGTGGCATTTGCCGAGAAGGTTCGTACAAACTGCCCAAATGGTACCCATCCCTATACTCGGATGGTGGCGTTGACCGAACGGCTGCCTGACCAGAAGGCGGAGGCGGTGCGGGCGGCGATCCTGGAGTGGTACCGGAGAGGGCACCGCGACCTGCCGTGGCGGCACACACGGGACGCGTACCACGTCCTGGTGTCTGAGGTGATGCTGCAGCAGACGCAGGTTGACCGCGTGCTGCCGAAGTACCTGGATTGGCTGGAACGGTACCCGACGCTGGAGGCGCTGGCGACGGCGCCGCGCGCCGAGGTGATCCGCGCGTGGTCGGGATTGGGCTACAACCTGCGCGCAGTGCGACTGCACGAGATCGCGCGCCAGGCGGTGGAGCGGTACGGCGGGCAGCTGCCAGAGACGCTGGAGGGGCTGCTGTCGCTCAAGGGGATCGGGCGGTACACGGCGGCGGCGGTGATGTGCTTCGCGCGGGGGGCGCCGGAGCCGGTGCTGGATACCAACGTGCGGCGCGTGCTGGGCCGGATCTTTGCGGCCGAGGCGCCGGACGCGATCGACGACGACCGGGTGGCGTGGCGCGTGGCGGAGCAAGCGCTGCCCGATCAAGGGGACGTGTACGACTGGAACCAGGCGTTGATGGACCTGGGGGCAACGGTGTGCCTCTCGCGCACGCCGCGCTGCCTGCTGTGCCCGGCACAGACTTGGTGCACCGCACGGCAGGCGTGGTTCGCGCCCGAAGCGGCGGCGATGCCGGGTTCGCCTGGGGTATTGGCCCAGGCGCCGCTCGCGCAGGTGGCGGAGGAGCGTGCGCCGTATGACGTGGGCGATGCAGACGGCGCCAGCTCACGGCCTGTTGTGCGGAAGGCAAAGGCCAAGACTGCCCCTGAACGATTCGAGGGGTCGCGGCGGTGGTATCGGGGGCGGGTGGTGAACGCGCTGCGCGGACTACCGGAAGGGACAGCGGCTACGCTGGACGAGCTGGCTGAGCGGCTGGGTCAGGCGGGCGTGCAGGTAGAGGAAGCGTTGCTGCGCGAGATCGTGGCGGCGCTGGCGCGCGATGGGCTGGCAGCGGTGACCGGTGAGGGAGAGGGACAACGGGTGGCGCTGCCAGTCTAGCTACCAATCTAATGGAAGTCGTGGGAGGGGACACGAGGGACTGATGCGTCCTGGACCAGGGGCCAGGCACGGCGGACAAGGACGTGGACGACGCCTTCGTCGAGTTGGAGGGGGCCCTCCAGCACGATCAGCGGCTCGCCGCGCAGGGTGGGGCGCAGGCGCTCGTAGACAGCCGGATAGACGATGGCGTTGAAGAGACCGGTCTCGTCTTCCAGGGTGAGGAAGACGATGTGCGACGCGGTCTCCGGGCGCTGGCGGACGATGACCAGGCCGCCGGCACGGATGGTGCGGCCGCGCCGCTGGGACGCCAGCCTGGCGGCGGGGACCGCACGCCAGCGGTCGAGACGTGGGCGGAAGTATGAGACGACGTGGCGGCCGATGGAGTAGCCCAGGCCGCGGTAGTCGGACTGGACTTCTTCCCACTCGGTCATCGGAGTGAGGGGGGCATCTTGGGCCACCTGGGCGGCGAGGCCGGGGAGGTGGGACGCGGTGAAGCCGGCCAGCTCGCCGGTGAGCCAGACGGCTCCGCGCCGTTCTTCCCTTATAGAGAGGAAAGCGCCTACCTCGGCCAGGCGTTCCAGGGTTTCGCGGTCGAAGGCGGTGCGGGTGACAAGGTCTTCCAGCGAGCGGAAGGGGCCACGCGGGCGCTCGCGCTCGAAGACTGCCCTGGCGGCGGGACCGAGGCCGTTCACTTCCTTGAGGCCCAGACGGAGGGCATCGTCTTCCAGCGTGCACTCCCACTCTGACTTGTTCACGTCTACCGGGAGGATGCGCACGTGGTGGCGGTGGGCGTCCCAGAGGAGGGTATGGGGGGCGTAGAAGCCCATAGGCTGGCAGTTGAGCAAGGCGGCGTAATACGCTGCCGGGTAGCGTAGGCGCAGCGTGGCGGAGATGAGGGCCAGGTGGGCGAAGGGATAGGCGTGGGCGCGAGGGAAGCCGTAGCCAGCGAAGCCGACGATCATCTTGCGCACGGCGTCGGCCACCTCGAACGAGTGGCCGCGGTCGACCATGCGCGTGACCACCTCCTCGCACAGGCCGCTGAGGCGCTCGTAGGAGCGCTTGTGGCTCATGGCGCGCCGCAGCTGGTCGGCCTGGCCGGGGGTGTAGCCGGCACAGATTACGGCCACCTGGATGCACTGCTCCTGCCAGAGCAAGACGCCGTAGGTCTCGCCGAGCACGGCTTCCAGGCCGGGGGCGGGATAGGTCTTGGGTTCCTTGCCATCGCGGCGGCGCACGATGTGCTCGCCAGCGCGGGCGGCGCCGGGGCCGGGGCGGATGGCGCCCACGGAGATAGCAACGTCGGCCAGGTTCTTGGGCTTGAGCCGGGGGAGGAAGGACTGCTGGGCGCGCGACTCGATCTGGAATAGGCCAATCGTGTCGGCGGCGGTGATCCGCTCGTAGACGCGGGAGTCGTACTCGAAGCCGTGCAGGCGCAGCTCTTCGCCGGTGGCGCGCTTGACGTGCTCGAAGCAGCGGCCGATGAGCGAGAGCATGCCCAGACCGAGCAGGTCCATCTTGATCAGGTTGATGCCGAACTCCTCGGCTAAGAGCGTGATGTCGTCCTTGTCCCAGGGGATGACGGTGCGATCCACCATGCGAGCGGGGATGATGGGGCAGACGTGCCACAGGGGCTGGGCGGAGATGACCATGCCGCCGACGTGGATGGAGTGATGGCGGGGGGCGTTCTGGAGCTGCCTGGAGAGGTCGAGCAACAGCTCGGTGGGGCGGCCCTCTCCCTTGATACGCTCGCCGGGGTCGTTGTCGTGCCAGTCCACCTGGTCGGCGAGCTGTTGGGCGCGCTGGGGACCGAGGCCGAGCACCTTGGCGACGTCGCGCAGGGCGCTCTTGGTGCGGTAGGTGTTGACCTCGCAGACCATGGCGGCGCGGTCGCGGCCGTACTTCTTGTAGACGTGTTGGATGACTTCCTCGCGGCGCTCGTGGGCGAAGTCGAGGTCAATGTCCGGGTACTCGTTGCGCTCGGGGGAGCAGAAGCGCTCGAATAAAAGGTTGTGTTTTACCGGATCTATCGGGCAGAGGCCGAGGCAGTAGAGCAGGGCCGAGGCGGGGGCGGAACCGCGGATGCTGCACAGGATGCCGTGCTGGTGACTCCAGTCCACCACCTCCTTGAACACCAGGAGATAACCGGCCAAGTTCATCTGACGCACGATGCCCAGCTCGTGGTTGAGGCGCGCGTCCACTTCGGGAGTGGCAGTAGGATAGAAGAGCGACTTGCCGGCCTCGACCAGACGGACGAGGAAGGAGAGCTCGGACTCGCCATTAGGCACGTAGGGGGCGGGGAACTCGTAGCGCATGTCCTTCAAAGAGAAGGCGCAGCGTTCGGCGACTTCCAGCGTAGTGCGGATGGGGTCGAGCTCCGGCCGTCCTTCATCGGCGGCGAGTTCGACCTCTTGGCGGAAGAGGCGGGCCATCTGCGCGGGGGACTTGAGCGCGTATTCGTCGTTGCCGCGCAGCAGGCTCCCGGCGGAGTCGAGCGTGACGCCGTGGCGGATGCAGGTGACCACGTGGTGGAGCAGGGCGCGTGAAGCGTCGTGGTAGTGGGCGTCGTTGGTGACGACGCAGGGCAGGCCAAGCTGCTTGGCGACGGCGCGCAGGGCAGCGTTGCGCGGACCATCGGCCTGGAGGAGGTGATTGCCCAGCTCGACGTAATAACTGCAGCGGCCATCGTGGGTAAAGGCGTCGCGGTAGCGGGCGGCGACGGTGAGTGCTGACGAGGTTTCGGCTGTTCGATCTTGTGCGAGGGAGCGAGGGAGCTCTCCTTGCGGGCAGCCGGAGAGGGCGACGAGGCCACGGGCGTGGGCGGCGAGGTCGTCGAAGCTGACGGCGGGGTTGTCCTTGCCGCCGTGGCTGTAGGCGAGCGTAAGGAGGCGGCAGAGGTTGTGGTAGCCGGTAAGGTCTTGGACCAGGAGGGTGAGATGGTGCTTTTCGACGGTCAGCTCGGCGCCGATGATGGCGTGGAGGTTCTTGCGCTTGGCGGCGACGGCGAAGCGGACGATGCCGGAGATGCTGTCGTGGTCGGTGATGGCGATGGCGCGCAGGCCGAGAGCTGCCGCCTGGTCGACCATGGCTTCGGGGTCGCTGGCGCCGTCGAGCAGCGAGAAGTTGGTGTGGGCGTGGAGCTCGGCGTAGCTCATCAGGCGTAGCCCATCAATCGAAGATGCCCTGGAGGAACCAAGCGTTGGAAGCAGCGTCGCGGTAGACGAGACAAGCGCGACCCGACTCGGTCTCCAGGTGGTAGTAGTCGCGGGCGAGCGGCTCACGGGTGGTGAGCGACGATGGGTCGGCGAGCTTCCAGGGGCCGCCGCGGTGGGCGAGGCGGAGCTGGCGGGCGCCGCCGGCCCAGGCGCCGAGCCAGGCGCGGGGCGCGCCGGGGCGAGAGTCCAGGCGGGGAAGGGAGAGGACGGGGCGGCCGCCCTTGCGGGGGGTGAGAATGGCGACCGGCTCGGCGGGATCCAGCAGCCAGAGTGGTGGTTGGGCGGCGAGGGGGGAGAAGTGGTCCGGCGCCCCCTCTCCCCCGACCCCTCCCTCACGAGGGGGGAGGGAGGACTCGGCGGCTCCAGCGTTGAGCTGGAGGCCGAGAGTAGGGTCGACTAGAGAGAAGGCGTGTTCCGGGAGACGGGTCGTGGTGGGGGAGGCGCGGCGGACGGCGTGCTCGCCCCAGCGCGCCTGGAGGCGGGCGATGGCGCGGCGGGCATAGCGGGCGCGGGTGGCGGGATCGAGGCGGGTATCGGGGGTGAGGGGGGCGCCGGGTAAGCGCAGCGGGGCGGCGAGCAGCTTGAGCTGGGAGCCGGAGGGGAGCTGGATATCAAGGGCTTCGAGGCTGACAGAGGTGACCGCAACGGCGATGCAGTCCTCCATGGGCTCGTAGGTGGGGCCACCCTCGTCCACGTCCGTGGGCGGTCGCGCCTCTGAGGAGGATGGGGCGAGGAGGCCGGCCAAGCCCTCGGCGTGCCAGCGGAGGTGCTCGGCGAAGGCGACGGCGGTGGTGGAAGGCTCGGCCAGGCGGA
>CADCTC010000298.1 GCA_902805635.1 uncultured Chloroflexota bacterium | reverse complement strand
TGGTCGGGGCGCTGCGGACGGCGGCCGAGGCGAGCGGCTGGCTGTGTGGCAAGCGTCTGGCGCCCTTCCTAGGGGAAAGTTCCTCAACGCGCACCTCGTGCGCTACTGCACCCAGGAGCGGATCACCTTCACGCGCAGCCGCCCCTACTGGAAGAACGACCAGGCCCACGTCGAGCAGAAGAACTGGAGCGTCGTGCGGCGGCTGGTGGGCTACGGCCGCTACGAGAGCCCCGAGGCGCTGGTGCAGCTCAACCGCGTGTACGACCTCCTGCGCATCTGGACCAACGTCTGGCAGCCCTCGCTCAAGCTCGTCGCCAAGGAGCGCGACGCGACCACCGGCAAGACCAAGAAGACGTACGACACTGCCCAGACGCCCTACCGCCGCCTGCTGGCCGGCGGCGCCCTCAGCCAGGCACAGCAGCAGGCACTGGCCACCACGGCTGTGGCGTACGAACCGCTGGCGCTGCGCCGCCAGCTCGCCGCGGCCTTCGAGCACCTGGTGCGCCTGCAGGAACGTCCAAACGAGCTCTGCGAGCAAAAGAACGCCGGCTGAGCCCATGCCCTACAGTGACAACCCAGTTATGGCGCAACGAACCCCAAAAGTGACATCGAGATTTGACGCAACACGGCAAGCGCGTCGCCACACTCATAAAGTGATGGAAGGGACGGTGTCCCGCAACTGACGTTGCTCTGGAGAGGAGGACACGCGGGACAGGCAGCAGCGCAAGCAGGAGCTGATAGCGGCGCTTTTGGCGGCGCTGCCGGGCGCCCCTGCCATCACGCGCTCCACCCGGTCCAGCACGTCGGCGGTGCCGGTCAGGGCACCCGCTGCGGCTGCCGGGTGGGTCCTCTCGCGACCGGTGTTTCGCCCTCCCACACCAGCTCGTCGAGGTGCATGGCGCGGTAGGAGACGGAGGCGGGATCCCACGAGTGGTAGAGCAGCCAGGTGCGCCCGTCGCCGGTGGCGACCACGTCCTGGCCGCCCGGGCCGATCACCGGCCCGTGCTTGGTGCTCGTCGCCAGCAGCGGCCCGGGTGCCTTGCGGTAGGGCCCCGTCGGGTTCTCGGCGGTAGCATAGCCTACCGCGTACTGGGCGCCAGCGTAGCGGTTGGCCGAGTAAAAGAGGAAGTACCTGCCGCCGCGCTTCCAGAGCGTTGGCGCCTCCACCAGGCCACCCTCCCAGCCCGGCTCGCCGCGGATGAGCCGCACCGCCTCCCCCTCCAGCGAGAGTCCGTCCGCAGCGGCACGCTGGATGTAGATCCAGGTGTCCACGCCGCAGCAGTTGCCGTCGTTCTTCCAGAGCACGTAGCGCGTGCCGTCCTCGTCGGTGAACGAGCTCGCGTCGATCGACCCGCCCTCGTCAAGCTGGCACACCAGCGGCCGGTCCCCGGCCGGCGCGAACGGGCCCTCGGGCGCCGTGCTCACCGCCGCGCCGATGCACTGGCGGCCGCTCCCTGCATGGCGCGCGGTGAAGTACATGACGTAGCCGCGCGGGGCGGCCGTCACCTCCGGCGCCCAGGTGAACCCGCGCCGGGCCCATCCGGGCAGTGCGGGCAGGGCGTCCCCGAGCCACTCCCAGCGCACCAGGTCCGCCGAGCGCGCCGCCTGCACATTCACGCCGCGCGCGTTCGTCGCGTAGACGTAATACACGTCCCCCACCCGAAGCGAGTCGGGGTCCGGGAAGTCGCGGCGGATGACCGGATTGGCAAACTGCCCCGGCCCTGGGGTGGGTATCGCCGCAGGCGCCACCGCGGTGGGCCCTGCCTCGCGTGTGCGCTCCTGTCCCCGTTGGGTGACGCCGGCACACCCGATGACCGCGCTGGCGGCCAGTGCGGTCGCCAGCCCCAGCCCCAGCAGCGTCGCCAGCGGACGCGCAGGCTCACCCCGGCTTGCCGGCGCCGCCGGCCGGGGGGTCGCACGCGCTGCTGGCCCGGTCGTGTGAAGGGACCGCCACTGAACCATGTCAAGATCTCGCTCCATTGAGGAAGGAGCTCGGCGAGCGGCGTCCGGCCGAAATGATTGATGCCGATCGGGTGAGCAACGGGCTGACCGACCTCGCGAGATGAGGGCTCCATCACGGTAGGACTATGACAGGCGGGCAGCGCCGGTCAACGTGTTGCACGCGGGGCGGGGGTGAACCTATAGTCGCTCGGGACGGCATAGCGATGGATTTCCGCTTCAGACACGAGTACGACAAGCACCTGCGCGTTGCGCTGGTGGGTTGCGGTGGCCACGCCTTCCGCAATATTCTGCCGGCGCTCAACTACCTGCCCATCGACCTTGCCGCGACATGCGACGTCGACGCAGACCGGGCGGAGCGCTACGCGCGCACGTTCGGCGCGGAGCGCTCGTTCGGCAGCTTCGACGAGCTGCTCGAGTGGGCGCCCGGCGCCGGCGTGGAGGCGGTGCTGCTGGTGCTCGGGTTCGTGGATGGCCTGCCGCAGTACCGCGACTTTGCCGTCGCGGCGATGGACAAGGGTCTGCACGTGTGGATGGAGAAGCCGCCCGCGTTCACCGCGGCGGAGGTGGAGGATATGCTGCGGGCGCAGCAGCGCACGGGCCGCACGGTGCAGGTGGGGTACAAGCATTACTTCTTCCCAGCAATCGCCAAGGCGCGAGAGTTCATCGAGGGACCCGACTTCGGCGCCGTTACGTCGATGAACGCGACGTACCCGCTGCGCATCGCCCCGGCGGAGCGGCGCCACGAGCCCCCGGCGCAGCCGATCAATCTCGACCTGTGCCACCCGGCGTCGGCGATCCACAAGCTGATGGGCGACGTCGAATCCGTGTGGTTCGACCGCGCCTCCAACGGCGGCGGCATCGCGGCGCTGCGATTCGTCAGCGGCGCCGTGGGCGTGCTGCACTGCACCAGCGGTAAGCCGTCCACGTCGGCCAATGAGCGCTTTGAGGTGGTGGGCACGGGAGCAAGCGTGGTGGTGGACAACGTCATCCGGCTGACGTACTACCGGCCGGGCAAGCGGGGCAAGGCGGACCAGGGGTACGGCAGGACGCCGGACTTCTTCGGCGAGGACAGCCAGGCGCCGTTCCACTGGGAGCCGGAGTTCAACCTGGGGCAGCTCTACAACATGACCTCCTTCCTACAGGGGTACGCGCAGGAGCTGGCGCAGTTCATCGAGTGCGTCTGGGCGGGCACGCAGCCGCCGTGCGCTGGCCTGCGCGACGCCCTCCACCTGACGCACCTCTACGAGGCATTCCGTGCGCCGGACAGGACCGAAGTGAAACTGCCCCGCCTGGAGGCGTAAGTCGAGCGGCGGCGCAAAAGGAACCACCAGGTCGGGTGAAGCCTTGCGACCAGTTGGTCTAGGAATGCACTAGGGCATCACCAACGGGCGTGCCGTGGCGTGTGGCGGAGGCGGCACCGTCAGGCTGGACCCGAATGACAGCACGCGGCCGTCGGAGTCGACCTGGATGCTAGAGGTTTCCACGCCATCCCGCGGAAAGGTGGTCGTGCCCACCCCATCCACCGCGCTTGCAGCTGGGTGAGCGGCGCCCTTCGGCTGCACCGCGGGGCTGACGCTCGAGGGGTTCGTCGAGGAGCGTTCGATGCCGGCGGGGCCGGAGAGGCTGGCGGAACTGAGTACGGCAGCCAGCAACAGGGCGAACAACGCCAGCGACGCAACCACTGCGCGCGTTTGAACGCGCGGCAGGGCAGAAAGCGAGGCGGCGCTAGATGCCAGCAGCGGATGGGCAAGCGCCAGCGCTCTGTGTGTATCTCCCGCCAATCTGCCGCGTACAAGCACGGTCCCGTCAAGAGCACACGCCGGACCACCAAATGCCGGGTGTGTTTCGTCCCTGTCACAGCTTCGTCACAAAATGCTCCGCATCGCACCTTTAACGAGGGGGCTGCCTCAGATCAGAAGCCGGGGAGGCGGGCCTGCCCTGATGGGAGAGGCGCCTGGTGTGCGGGACCAACCGCGTCACCGGGATGCGCGGCGTTTATAGAGGAGGCAAGGTCGTGTCCCAGGTCAGGGCTGCCGAAGGGCTCCACGTCCAGACCGAGGCGGCGCTCCAACTCGCGGATGGTGGCGGGGCTGGAGCCGGAATAGTGGTTGTTGAGCAAGATGTAGACGCCGCGGGCTTCGCGGCCGCGGCGGAACTCGAGGGCGAGCTCGGCCCAGCGGACGAGATCGTCCAGGCGATCCACAGTGATGGAACGGTAGTCGATGCACTCGGCGTGATTGCCGATGAGGCGCACGTAGGCGAAGTCATCGGCGGTGACGGGCTGCGCTCGGGGGTCGTCGATGGCGCGAGGCATAGGGGCCAGGTACGCTTCGGTGGGCAGCCAGTCGTTCCAGACCCATGCAACGCGGTGGGACCGCAGCAGACCGGCGGGCTCGTCGCGCTCCAGCCAGGACGGATGGCGGAACTCGATGGCAAAGCGCAGGCCGTCGCCACCAAGCGAGGGGAGCGCCTCCAGCGCGGTGTGGAGCGCCTTGAAGTCGCGCGGGTAGCGGAAGCCAGGGCTCATCTGGAATACCAGCGGCCCCAGACGCGGGCCGAGCAGACGCATAGTAGTGAGGAAGCGCTCCAACTCGCCCAGGGCAAGGGGGCCCTGGAGACGCGCCTGCTGGGTGACTTGCTTGGGTACCTTCGCAGTGAAGACGAACTCCTCGGGCGTCTGATCGGCCCAGCGCGCCACGCGATCGGCGCGGGGGGTGCCGTAGTAGGTGCTGTCCAGCTCCACCAGGCGGAAGTGCTCGGCGTAGCGCGTCAGCCGCTCGGTCTTGGGCAGGCCCGGCGGAAAGACGAAACCCTCCCACTCGTCGTAGGAGAAGCCGCAGGCGCCGACAAGAATGCCACTACGGGCGGGAGTTTCAATCTCGGCATCGGTCAAGCGGTCACCCATGATTGAACACCACCAGCGCGGCAGTGGCCGCGCCGTCCTTCTCCAGCAAGACTTTGAGGCGGACGAGGGCAGCGGCCCAGTAGTCCTTCATCTGAAGGGCCGTCTCGCGGGTGGGAAGGCGATCATGCTGGACAGCGACCTGCGTCTTTGACGGGCCTTTGGCGTAGAGGTTGACTTCCAGTCGGGAGGCGCCATCGCCCCAGAGGGCGCGCACCGATTTGCCGGGGCGGGTAGTCCGGACGGTGAGGGTGGCGCCGGGGAGCCAGCGGGCGCGCGTCGCGTCGTCGGTGAAGGCGGCGGAAAGGGTGTCGGCGGGGACGCCGATGGTCTTGCTGGCGCTGGAGGCGAAGGTGTCGTCACAGCGCTCGTACGTTTGGCGCAGCCCCGTCGCCTTCTCGTACGCGATGGTAATGGACTGCTGCCACCAACCCGGCAACTCGGGGTGGCGCTCGCCCAGGATGGCAACGATGCCCTTGTGGTCTTTCACACGGCAGCCGGCAGCGTCGAGCTCGGCAAACCAGTCGGCCCAGACACGCCCGGTGCGCGCCTGCACTGCGTCGTCGCTCATCCGATCGTCTGGCATATCAGGAGAATCAACTGCCCCTGCGCGGAGCCGGTTGCTCAGACTGGATGGCTTGCCGGCCGCGCCACCCGCCGCTGGCGCGCGAACCAGAGGAGGGCGACGGCGAGGAGGGTCATCCAGGTCTTTCCGATGACCTGGCCGGCGAGGAAGTCCAGGGAGCCAAATGCGAGCAGGAGGAAAAGGGCGCTATCGGCCACCAGGCCGACGATGTTGGAGGCGAAGACGGCTGCGAGCCAGTTGCGGGCACGCAGCGGCGTGTAGATGGCGAAGTCGGCGAGCTCAGAGAGCAGGAAGGCAGTGCCGCTGGCCACGGCGAACTGCGGCGAGACCAGCGCTGAGAGCACCGCGCCGGCAGCGATGGCGACCACCGTGGCGACACGACCGAGCGAGTCCTGCACGAGGTCGCGCAGTGTAAAGGCCAGGCCGGCCCACAGCACGCCGGACGGGGCAACGATGCCCGGCCAGACGGGGACGGTGCACGGCCCCTGCCCGGAGCAGGAGCCGAGGTGGGCGAGGCTCCAGTTGGCAGCGAAGATGGTGGCGACGTAACACAGCAGCGCGAGGACGCCGAACGGGCGCTGGTTCATTGCACGCTCACTGTATCCAGCAGCCGGTCCAGGTCCCAAGCGTACACCGCCTCCTCCATGACGTGGCCATCCTCTTCGTAGGGGCGGTACCCGATCAGCCGCCCGCCGATGCGCTCATAAAAACCACGCGCGGGCGCATTAATGGCCAGCACGCCGATGACCAGCCGCTGCACGCCGCGGGCGGCAAGGAAACGCGCCACGGCATGCACCAGGTGTCGACCGTGGCCGCGCCCTTGGTGGGCGGGTTGCACGTACAGCAGATTCACTTCACCGTCGCCGAGGGGGTCCGGTGTAGTGGGGTGATCCGGACTGCGGCCGTCGCGCACGTCATTGGCATCAGCGCCGTCATGGGGAGGGCGTGCAAGACGACCGACGGCGATGCCGACAACCTGCTCACGCTCATCCTGCGCGACATAGATGCACCAGTCGGGGTCAGTGGTGGCCGCGAGCTCGCGGAGCGCGCGCTCCCAGCCGCGGGCGGACTGCTCGGGCGTACGGCATTCGATCAGGTCATCCGGCACTTGCCCGCGGTGGGCGGCGCGATACGTCTCGACGAAGACGGCGCCCATGCGCGCCGCGTCCTCGATGCGCCCCGGTCTGACGCACGCGGTCTTCACCAAGTCCACTCTCACAGCTTCACGGTCGGGCCGGCGCGGCGTCTCGGTCATCAGGCCAGCTGTGCGATGCGCTCGACAACATCACCGGGGGAGCCGCGCCGGGGCCCAATGTCGCCGCACGCGCCCTGGCCAAGGACGCAGGGGGCGCCGGTGGCGTGCTAGTGGCGGGCGGCGCCCCACCGCCGGTGGTAGATGCCCACGGGCGGCGTGATCTCCACCCGCGCGTGGCCCATCTCCAGGAGTGACGTGGGCGCGCGGACACGTGTCTTGCTCAATTCAGCACCCACCCCTTTACATCACGATATTCACCCGATATCATCATGTCATTACTACTATATTGCACCGCAGGACGCCCTTGTAGCTCAGCCCGGTCAGAGCTGCCGCCTCTTAAGCGGTAGGTCGCAGGTTTAAATCCAACAACTGAGCACCCGCGTAGCGGGAGCGCAAGGCGTTAGGGGGTGGAGCTGGGACCGGGGGCACTGGTCCACTGACCGCGGCTGGCAGCTGCCAGCCGCGGTCAGTGGGCGAAGCACCTTCACAACGCCATAGTAGACAACATGCAACGCGCCAGTCTGGTGTAACGGGAGCACGGCGGTCTCCAAAACCGCGTGGTCCGGGTTCAAGTCCTGGGGCTGGTGCCCATGCGTTGGGTCGCTCGCGTGAGCGTCCCGGCGCATTGATGCGGAGTGGCGCAGCGGCAAGCGCAGCTGGCCCATACCCAGCAGGTCGCCGGTTCGAATCCGGCCTCCGCAACCGCCCGGTGTGCTGGTGGCTGGGCGTTCATCGGCAGGCAGTGGGCATTGGCGAGCCCAAGTGGCTGTAAACCACCCGCCTTGGCTGTGCTGGTTCGAGTCCAGCCCTGCCGACTACTGCTATCAGCAGCATTCTCGCGTGGCGCAATTTGGCAGACGCATGCGCCTCAGAAGCGCAGGAGTGTGGGTTCGAATCCCACCGCGAGAACTACTCACTCCGGTGTGGTGACGGTGGCCTAGCGGCGAAGGCGCCTGTCCGTGAAACAGGAGATCGCGGGTTCAAATCCCGCCCGCCACCCCGATCCACTCCAATCTCAGATCGCATTGATGCTCGGTGACGCGGAGTGGTAACGCACCCGGCTGTTACCGGGAGGTCGCAGGTTCGAATCCTGCCCGAGCAGCCGCACAACACTCGCCTCTCTAGCTCAGCCTGGAAGAGCGCCGTCGTGAAAAGGCGGGCGTCCCTGGTTCAAATCCAGGGGGAGGCACCACGGCGGACCGCCGCTTAGCACGCGGCGGACCGCCGCAGATGGAGGGTTGGCCGAGAGGAAAGGCAGCCGCGTGCTAAGCGGCCGATGGGGCGACCCTGCGCGTGTTCGAGTCACGCACCCTCCTCCAGGGAGAGTTGGCCGAGTCTGGTAAGGCTCCCGTCTCGAAAACGGGTGACCCGGTCGAAGCCGGGCAGGGGTTCAAGTCCTCTACTCTCCTCCGATTTTTATCCCCCGCGTACCGGATGTACGCCCGGCGCTACGAACGCCAGGTCGCCGTGTTCAACTCGCGGGCGGGGGACCAATCGACAGGGCTCAGCCAGTAATGCGGCGGGCGGTGTCGCGGCGGACGATGGCGGGGTTTGCCCACCCGGCCCAGTCGTAGGTGGGGTCATCCCGATGCTCGGTAAGCAGGGTGAGGCGGACGGTGCGGCCGCGGTAGGCGGAGAGGTCGGCCTCCACGGGCAGCCAGCGTCGGTCTTCGGTGCGGGCGCGCGGGTTGAGCGTGACGTCGAGCACGTCAGCCGGCGAGTCCTCGCGCCCAGAGGGACGCAGGGCGGCGACGGAGGCACGGAAGCGGACACCGTCGCCGGTAGGTGCGCCCCACATGGCGGGGTCCAGTGCGAGTGACGCCTGGAGGAGGAGACCGGGAGCGTCGGGCAGGGAGACCAGCACACCCACACTTGACGGGGGATGGAGGTAGAGCCACTCGCGGCGCCAGGAGGCGGCCTGCGCGCGGCCAGGATCGTCCTCGTGCGGCACCGTGAGGAAACGCACGTCTGCGTAGGCGTCGACTCCCAGGCGGGGGCCGGCGGGGGTCTGGAGGCTGGCGTGGCCGGGCTGAGGAAGAGGCCGCCAAGCCACTCCGCCTCGGGGTAGAGGCGCTCCAGCACGTCCCTGTAGCGCGGGATGCCGGCGGTGTACTCGGGCACCTGGACGGAGAGCGGGAGGAACTCGCGGTTTCCAGTCGTCCCCACGTCCACGAAGCTGCGCTCGTCACTGCGCACCACGTGCGCGCCGATGGTCCGGTCGTGCGCCAAGACGAGTGGCAGGTGGCGGTCGGCTCCGCCGTTATATGCCACCAGCAGGCCCAGGCCTGCCAGCAGCGTGAGCCCCGCGGCGCGGCCGGGCAGCCCAGGCCAGCGGCGCTCTATGGCGCGCAACATGACCGCCAGCGCGCCCGACGCGGCGACGGGTAAGCACACGCCGATAGCGCCAAACATGCGCGAGGGGAACTGGTTGTAGCGCAACACCGGCGCGTGATCCCAAAGCCAGCCGGAGGGTTTCAGCGTCAAGAACCAGAAGAAGAGGGCCAGCGTAAGGAAACCGGCGATGAGGATGGCGTCCAGCCGCGCCGTGGGCCGGCGGACCGCGCGGGCGGCTGCTGGAATGAGCGCGCCGAACGTCAGCGAGAGGAGGAGCACCTGCGCCAGGCTCAGCTTGGGCGTGGCTACGATCTGGTTGGGGTAGCGCAGGTTGGTGTCGATCCAACCGGTGGGAGTCTGGCGGTTTTCGGGGGAGAAGTCGCGATCAGGACGCCCGGCGGGATCGGTAAGCCACCCGTGCCACACGAACAGACGGTCCAGCGCCTGGAGGTGCACGAACCGGGTCTCCACCACGGCCGGCGTCCAGAACCAGGCCGTGGTGAAGACGATCAGCGCGGCTCCGCAGATCACGGGGAGGAGCGGCTTGCGCGCCGGCAACCCTGCCAGCAGCGCCGCCGTCATCACGGCCGCCACAATGGCGGCCATGATGGCGGTGAGGTTGTGCGCCAGGATGGCGACCGCGCCGGCTGCGACCAGCCCGACCAGCGGCGCAGCAAGCCGGCGGCCGGGCCCACTTAGGACCGAACCGCGCTGCCAGGCGGCGTAAATGGCGAGCAGCAGCCACGGGATTGCCATGAGGCCGGCGAACTCCGGCACATCGCCGCGCTTGTACAGCAGCACGTGGAACACGTACGGTAGATAGCCGAAGCAAACCGCCGCCAGGACCGCGACGTCAATGCGGCCCCACAGGCGGCGCGCCAGGCAGTACATCCCGCCAATCCCAAGCAGCGCAGCGCAGAGGGTGCCCGCCCTGAAGGCATCCCAGACGCCCAGCCGCAGCAGACCACCCAACATCCACGAGAGGTAGTAGAACGCCGGGGCAACGAAGTTAAAGATGGGATAGCCGTAGCCAAGGAACATGTCCGGCGCCCAGCGCGGATACCAGGCGCCGTGCTCGAGCAAGAACCCCAGGTGGTAGAGCCGAATCAGGTAGGTGAGGCCGTCTTCCAGCTGGAGCAGGTCCATGGTGGGTGAGACCCACGGCAGCCAAACGGGGACGCAGGCCAGCTGGGCAGCCAAAATGCCCAGGACATCGGGGAGCCATGCACCCCACTGCCACCCAAACCTCACCCCGGCCTTCGGCCTGTCCCTCTCCCGATCAGAGAGGGAGGCGAGGTGCCGCACGCTCACCGCGGTGCCGCGGACTGATGCGGACATCACCGCCAGCGCGCCGACGGGCGGGTGACGACGACGGGGTTGCCCCACCCAGCCCAGTCGTAGGCGAGGTTGCCGGCCGGGTCGGTGCGCAACGTGAGGCGGACGCGCCGCCCGGCGAAACGGGAGAGATCGACCGTCACGTCGTTCCAGCCGCGCTCCTCGGTGCGGGCACGCGGGTTGATGTGACGGTCGAACAGGACCACGGGACCTTCAGGACTGGAGCCGGCGCCCGGCGCGCCGGGACCGACTTCACGCGCTTCGACGATGAAGCGCACGCCGTCGCCTTCGGGAGTGTCCCAGGTAGCGGGATCGAGCGCGAGCCCGGTTTGGAGGACGCCGCCGGCCGGCACGTCTACTTCCGCGGTGACGCGCGCCGGGGGGTGGAGATAGAGCCACCGGCGCAGTGAACCGCCATGTGCGCCGGTCTCATCTGGTGGGCCGAGCTGCAGCCAGCGCAGGTCGGCGAACCGGTCCGGACCGAGGGCTGCGCCCGACGGGCTTTCGACGGCGGCGGTCTTCTCCTCCACGGCGCGCGCAACATTGAGGACGAGCGACTCTGTAAGCGCGGCATGCGAGCGGCCGGCACGCGACTGCCGCAGTGACCAGTCGACGACGGTGTAGCCGGCGTGGGCAATCAAAAGAACGGCGGCCAAAGACGTGAGTACGGCCGAGGCAAGCCACACACGATGGGGTGCGGCGTGACTCTGGTGAAGGTGTCGCAGCATCCGTCCGCGCCACACGGGCCAGGCAGCGGCGGCGCATAGCGCCGCGAGCGTCAACGCGGAAAGTACCTGGCCGGCAAGCCGTGGCGGGGTGAGCTCGAACGAAAGCGCCAGGTCGTGGATGCCGGGAGGGATATCCACCAGGATGAAGCCGAGGGTAGCCTGAACGTCGCGGCGGTAGGGCATGCGGCCGTGGGACACGAAGCGGTCGTCAAGGTAGGCCGTCCAGCCAGGGAAGTCGAGCTGGCGCACGGCGAGGGTAGCGCCGTCCGGACCGGCCTCTATGCGCGCGCGCAGCTCCAGGCCGCCACGCCGGAGGTCGAGCACGCTGGCCTGACCGCGGTACGGCAGCAGGGCGCCGCCGATCCAGGCCGATTCCGGGTAGAGCGCGGCGAAGAGCTGGACACGCGGGTCGGTCTCGCTGAAGACGTCGATGCGCACGGTGCGTGGCATGAACTCCTCGCGCGCCGTGGTGCCAAGGTAGCCGGCCATCTGGTCCAGGGTACGGAAGCGTGCGGCATCGATGAGACGCGGCGTTGCGCCCGCCGTGCGGGGGTCGCGCCCGGCCAGGGCGGTGAACGCGAGCGCGGTCGGCAGTGCAACCAGGAGCAATACCCTGAACAAGCGCGGCAGCGGCAAACGTGCGGCGCCCATGCCGCCAAGCAGCGCAACGGCAAAGGCAACGATACCGAGCGGCCGGTACGGGAACTGGAGCGCCTGGAGTGCGCGGATACGGTCCCAGAGGATCATCGACCAGGTGGTAGTGATCCACCACGCCGCCAGCCCGGTCGCGAGGGCGGCGGTGGCGATGAGCGCGTGACGTGGTGTGGGCGACGAGCGGCGGACGAGCGTCAACGCCAGAACAGCGGGGACGACCTGCAGCCAGGAAGGCTTGATTGGGGCGAAGGGGTCGTAGGCGTACACAGGATGGAAATCGAGCGGTCCAACGGGCGTGTACAGGTAGCCGGGCCACCCGGAGCGGATGGAGGCGCCCAGCGGCTGGATCAGGAAGTCGCGGTAGTCCACGTGTTCCTGGGTAATGACGTCGTCCAGGCGCACGAGGCTGCGCTCCGACGCCACGGGGAGCCAGAAGAAGGCGGAGAGGCCCAACGCCCCGAGCAGGACAAGACACACGGCGGCGACCGCGCGGCCGCGAGGTCGTGCGGCCAGCGCAGCGGAAAAGCCCAGCACAACACTGGTGGCCAGCGCAATGGGGCCAAGCATGTTGTGCGAGAGGACGGCGGCGGCGCCGGCAACCGCCCCCAGCAGGGTCCAGACCAACCGTGATCGGCCTTGCTCCGCGCGGGGCGCTGCATGCGCCGTGCGGGCGGTCTCGACGAAACCGAGTGCGGCCCAGGGGAGAAGCGCGGTGGCGAGCGCTTCTGGCAAGGCGCCCCGGTAGTAGAGATTCATTGGGAAGGGGTACGGGCTGTAGGCGAAGACGGCGGCGGCGAAGCACGCGGCCGACATGTTGCCGGTGAGGCGGCGCACCAGGAGCGCCATGCCGGCGGCAGCGAGGCACACGATGGCGGCACCGGCCAACTGGAAGCCGCCGTAGAGGTCGGTGCGACCAAGCCAGTGGAGCAGGATCGCAAAGTAATAGAGGCCAGGCGCGTAGTAGAGCGTGATGGGTTGGCCGAACCCGAAGAGCAGGTCAGGCAGCCAGCGGGGGAAGAGCACGCCCTGGCGGAGCAGCGGCTCCAGGGCGTAGAGGCGGAAGAGGTGGTTTTCGGCGTCCTGCGTGGCCCAGACGTCCAGCCGTGGGTGCAGGTAGGGCAGCCAGACCGGCGCGGTGAGGACGCAGACCAGCAGCGCCCGCAGCGCCACCAGGAAGAACCGTTGGTTCCAACCACGCCACGCCAGCATTGCACGGGCTGTGCTGGACTGCAATGCGTCTACAATGTTTACAGGAGTTACAGCCATGACATCGCGTGTAGTGAGCTTGCGTCTCAAAGAGCCGGCGAGCGCAACGTTGGAGCGCCAGGCTCGCTTGATGCAACGCTCCGTAGGAGAGACAGCCGCCATCCTGTTGACCGAGAAGCTCAAGCAGGAAGAGTTTCCGGGGGTCGAGTTCCGCCGGACTTCGGTTGGACGTCTAGCGTACGTGAAGGGCACGCGGGTAGCAGTGTGGCTGCTCGTGATGCTTGCGCGCGACCATGACATGGACGTACGGAACGTAGCGGAGCACCTCGACTGGCCAATCGAGCGCGTGGAAATCGGTCTCGCGTACGCAGCAGCGTATCCCGGTGAGATCGAGCCACTGGTTAACGATGCAAGCGACATGACCTATGAGAAGCTAAAGCTGCGGGTGCCGGGGGCCCAGGTGGCTAAACTGGCGTGACTCGCCGGGGGTCGCTGCGGCTACTCTTGGACAGCCACATCCCAACGCGCGTTGCCGTCTTGCTTCGCGCCCGCGGGCACGACGTGACGGGCCTTGCCGAATGGCACAGCGGCCAGTACCGCGACGCTCCCGATGAGACGCTCTTGCTCCTTGCGCATGAGGAGCACCGTGCGTTGTTGACGTACGATGTCAACACAATCCCGGACCTCATCAGAGAGCTTGGCGAAGCGGGAGTGGATCACTCTGGGGTTATCTTTGTCAGCCGTCGAACGATGGCCCAAGACGATATCGGAACGCCGGTGAGGGCGCTTGAGCGGCTTCTGCTGGCGGCAGATGGCAAGGACTTTCGCAACCGAGTAGAGTACCTGCCTCGGCCGTAGCTGCCCGTCGCTCCAAGCCCGCACGGCCGGCTACGCGCTCGACGCGCTCACCTGTGGCAGGTGCGTCAGCCAGGGTGCGCGAGTATCCGTGGCATCCAGACGCTACGATCACGCGAACTCGATGGCGCGGAGCGGACCTGAGGCGAAGCCGGAGTGGCAGCGCGTGCCGGCGGCGATGCGGGCGGAGACGGGGGCGCTGCTGGGCGCGCCGGTGGTGCGGGCGGAGCGGGCGTATGGGAGCTACGGACCCTCGGCGACGTTCCGCTTGCGGCTGGCTAACGGGCGGCGAGCGTTCTTCAAGGGGGTGTATCCGGTTGGAGAGGGCAGCGCGCTGCGGTGGTCGCTGGACCGGGAGGAGCGGGTGTATGAGCGGCTGGGACCGCTGATTGCACCGTGGGCGCCACGCTACTACGGCGCAGTGCGGCACGCAGGCTGGCACGCGTTGCTGCTGGAAGACCTGGGGCCGTCTACGGCGCCTCCCTGGACGGCGCAGCTGGCGGAGACGGCGATGCGCGCGTATGGGACCTTCCACCAGAGCACGTGCGGCAGGCCACTGCCGCGCTGGCTGCCACGGGCCAAGGGATGGGCAAGCTTCGCAGAGAGCTGGGAGCGGCTGGCGGCAATGCCGGATGGGGTGGCGGCGCTGGCGGCGCTGGCGGGAGACCGGAACGGTGAGGCGGGTGAGTGGCTGGAGCGGCACATGCCGGCGCTCAATGGGGCGGCGCACCGGCTAGCTCAGGTGCAGCGGCCCTACGCGCTCCTGCACCTGGACACCCGGTCGGACAACGTACGGGTGCAGCCCGGCGCAGAGACGCCGTTGCGGCTGTTCGACTGGCCGTTCGCGTGCGTGGGGCCGCCGGAGCTAGACTTCGCGGCGTTCGCGCAGTCGGTCAGCGGCGAGGGCGGCCCGGCGCCGGAGCAGCTAACGCGCTGGTATGCGGCGGTGCAGCCGGTGCGTGAAGCGGCGCTGCGAGCGTCGGTAGCAGCCATAGCAGGCTTCTTCGCGCGCAACGCGTGGTTGCCGGAGGCGCCAGAGCTGCCACGCTTACGCGCGGTGCAGCGCATGCAGCTGCGTGCGACGCTCCCCTGGGCGGCGCGGCTGCTGGAGCTGCCTGAGCCGGAGTGGATCGAGGCGGTGCCAGAGTAGCGCCAGCGCTACGGAGTATCGGCGCTGGGTGGGCTAGGTATGACCAGGGCACGCCAGGCGGGATCTTTGATCGCGGCGACAACCTCGTGGCTGACCTGCGGGAGGACGGGCTCGTGCGGCAAGCGATCGATGGCCACCCACTGCACGTCGCTCTGGGTACCGTCGGGCACGTTGGGAAGCCGCGGCTGCTGGGCGGAGTCCGCCGCTGTGCACAGGAAGAAGAAGCGCAGCTCGTTCCACGGCACGCGGCGGCCGCCGATCGTGTTGGTGTGCCGGGAGCCAACGGACTCCACGACGAGGAGGAGGCGTTGGACGCTTACGTCGAGGCACGTCTCCTCACGCACTTCGCGCCGCACGGCCTCCTCCAGCGTCTCGCCTAGCTCGACACCACCGCCGGGGAAGTTGAAGTGCGCGTCCGCAGTGCCGCCGCTGAACTCCACCAGGAGCACCTGCTGATCCCGGACAATGACCGCATTGGTGGCCACACGGATCCTGGTGACGCCGGGCGTCTCGTGTGTCTCTGATCCCATCTGAGCACTCACGCTCAATGCCACTCCGAAACCAAGGCGGATGCCACGGCAGTCAAGCGATACCGGTGGTCTTGCATCCGAGTGGGATCATCATACGCGAGTCTCGGCGTTTCATTACTCGCTCCTAGTCCAGTACGTCTCGTCACTCACCTCACCGACCATGCCTCATCCGCGTTGGGCGCTGCTCTCCATCCTGGCGGCGGTAGTCACTATTGGGCTGAAGCTGCTGGCGTATTGGCTCACTGGCTCAGTGGCCATGCTCTCGGACGCGCTGGAATCGCTGGTGAACCTGGCGGCGGCGGTGGTGCTGCTGTTTGCCCTGTGGTTTGGGAGCTTCCCGCCGGACGAGACACACTCGTACGGGCACGAGAAGGTGGAGTTCTTCGCCAGCGGGTTCGAGGGAGCGCTGATCCTCTTCGCAGCGGGGGGAATCCTGGCGACGGCGCTGCCACGACTATTTGCTCCCGCGCCGATCGAGCAGGTGGGGGTGGGCGTGGCGCTCTCGCTGGTGGCGACGGCGGTGAACTTCGCCACGGCGCGCCTGCTCCTCAAGCAGGCGAAGCGCACCCGCTCGCTGGCGCTGGAGACGGACGGACGGCATCTGCTGTCGGACGTGTTCACCACGATAGGCGTGGTAGTGGGCGTGGCACTGGTCAGCCTGACCGGGATCGAGCTGCTGGACCCATTGATCGCGCTGGTGGTGGGACTGCTGATCCTGCGCACGGGGGCTGACCTCTTGCGGCGCAGCGTGCACGGGCTGATGGACCGGGCGCTGGACCCGGCCGAGGTCGGGGAGATCCGGACGGCGATCCAGGGACAACTGCAAGACGGCATGACGTTTCACGAGCTGCGCACCCGGCGGCTGGGACCGCGCCGCCTGGCGGACGTCCATCTGCTGGTGCCGGGGGAGCTCTCCGTGCGCGACGGACACGCGCTGGCGACACTCGTAGAGAACGCGGTGGAAGGGGCGCTGGCGGACACCGAGATCACGGTGCACGTCGAACCGCTGGAGGGGAACCGGGGACCGGGACACCGGCTGGAGGATGACGTGGCGGCGGGCACCCAGACGGTCGCGACCGGCAACCGGTAGAGGGTGCCTACACCAACCCCAACAGCGCCCAGTAGGGGACGCACAGGGCAAGCGAGACCAGCACGACGGCGGTGAAGCCGTAGCTGACTAGCTGCGCCTGGCGGTGGGTGAAGAGGCGCTCTTCGGACGCGTCATAAGCGACGAGGTAGCCCACGGTCTGGGAGGGGAAATACCACAGCGAGAACGTGGCCAGCAGCGTGATCAGGATGATCCAGGGGTCCACGCCGACGACTGGGGCGGCGGGCAGCAGCGCCAGCGCCAGGAGCAGCAGCGCCTGATCCTGGGGCAGGAAGACGCGCACCACCAGGCAGAGAACCGCGACCAGCAGGATGAATACCACTGGCGGCACACCGCCCTCGCCCACCATCCGGCTCACCACGCCAGCGGCCATCTTGTCTACGCCCAGCGACGTGACGAGCTGGGAGATGGTGAGGATGGGGCCGTAGGCGACCAGGAAGTCCCAGTTCAGGCCCTGGAGCGAAGCGCGCGTAAAGCAGCCGGCGATGGAGGCGGCGAGCACGCTGACCAGGCCGATGGTGCTGGGGTGCAATCCTAGCGCGGGGCCGACGTTCCAGCCGGCGACGGTGAGCAGCAGGATGACCGTCATGGCGATCTCCTTCGCGGAGGGCTTGCCCAGCAGTGACAACTGCAGGTTGAGCTGGGCGCGCGAGGCACGCTCCACGCGTCCGGGGCGCAGCAGCAGCCACATCATCACCAGCGAGCCGAGCGCGACGAGCACCGCCAGCGGCAGGGCCGCGAGGAGCCAGTGCACGAAATCGAACTTGGCGCGGGTAGCCTCCGGCGCCAGGCCGAGCGCCAGAAGGCAGGAAGTGGAGCCGTTCAAGAACATGAAGAGCAGCGGATTGGCGCCGATGTACGCGGCCAGGCCAAGCATGGCGCTCTCCGGGCTGCGCTCCTTGAGGCGCTGGGCCTGGGCGGCGGTGAGCGCCAGCGGCACCGCCAGGCCGGAGCGGGCGGTGCTGGAGGGCAGCAGCGGCGTGAGCAGGATGCCGGTAAAGAGGAAGGTGGCGGCCTGGGCGAAGAGGCCATCCGGCATGCGGCGCACCAGCAGCAGGCCGAAGCGGAACAGTAGCCCGGAGCTGGAGATGGCCGCAGCCAGGCTGAGGATGGCCAGCGCAGTGGTCCAGGACGGGGTGCCGAAGCCGGCCAGCGCCTGCGCAGGGGTAGCGACGCCGCAGAGCACCCAGCCGATCACCAGGCCGGCGCAGACCAGGAAGTCCGGCAACAGGGCGGTGACCCACAGCGCAATGGCGGCGCCAAGCAGGAAGATGAAGGCCCACTCGGGCGCCTGCCAGGCGCGCCCCGCGAGGCCGGCGGCGATGGCGAACGCCACGGCGACCAGCACGGTGAGCAGCGTGCCGGGCCGTGCGCTCAGGCGCCGGCGAGCAGCCGATAGCGCGTCCGCGCGCCGGGAACCGCGCACCGGTGCCTCTACGACAGCGCCGTACAGCGCGCGCAGGCGCTCGGTCTCTTGCGCGAGCTGCTGCCAGGAGCCGTCCTCGTGGCCGGGAGCGGGCGTCTCGACGCGCTGGAGCACGGCGAGCGCGGCCGCGAGGTCGCCGCGCTGCTCGTGCCAGCGGGCGCGCTGCAGCGCCAGCGCGTGGTGCGTGGCGGCCTCATGGTCTTCTACCTGGGCAATCCAGCGCGTGGCCTCTTCCGGCGCCAGCGGTGGGGATGCGTGCAGTGCGGTGCCGAGCGCCTGAAGGAGCTCTTCGCGAGAGCCGACGCGGACCAGGAGCGCGAGCGCATCGTCCCACCGGCCGGTGACCCCCAGGCGCGCGATGGCTTCGCGCTGCCGTTCGCGCTTGCCGTCCGCGCCCTGCTCCTGCTCCAGGAGGTCGCGCAGCGCGCGCAGCACCGGCACCGGCGCACTGCCGGCAGTCACGTCTACGCCGAGCACGCCCAGGCTGCCGGCGACCGCCTCGGCTTCGCCGTCGAACAGCGCACGCAGCCCGGGCAAGCTCGGCTGCTCCAGCACCGCGGCGTGCAGTACTTGCGCCCGGCGGCCGGGTGGCAAGCTTTCCAACTGGACCGCGACGGCGCGCACGATGGCCTGCTTATCCTGCGACATGGCCTGGTTGGCGTCGCGCAGGCGGCGGCTGAGGGTGGCGCTGATGGCCAGGCCGATGGCCGGCTCACGGCGCAGCAGGTCCACAAAGCGCTCGCGCTCCAGGCGCAGCGCCTCGGCGGCGCCCAGCGCGCGCACCGTGGCGGACCGCGGCTCTCCCGTGAGCAGCGCCATCTCGCCGAAGCACGCTCCGGGACCGAGCGTGGCGACGCGCGCCTCGTGGACGCCATCCGGCAGGATGAAGACGCCGAGGCTGCCGCCGGAGACGATGTACATGCTGTCTCCAGGGTCACCCTGGACGCAAGCGGGCTCGTGGTCGGCCAGCTGCACGGGGTCCAGCGAGGCAGCGATCTTGGCCAGCGCAACGCGGCTCAAGCCGGAGAAGAGGTCTACCGTAGAGAGCAAGGCGGCACGCTGGGTGGCGCGGTCGCTCTCCACGTCCCCGACCATCCCAGGTACTCCCGCCATTCCGGCCATTCAGGCCACTCCCACGGACCCGGACCGACGTATCCGTACCAACGTATTGGGCCCGGTCAACCCAGCGGCAGGGCCACCGGCCGGCCGGTCTCCAGTGTACGGTCCACGGCGAAGCACACTTCGTGGGTGTTGCGGGTGCTCGCCAGGTGCGTTCTTGGCTGGACGCCGGCGCGGACGGCGCCCAGGAAGTCTTCCACCAGCTGGGGAAACGGAAGCTGCGACACGTCGCCGGAGGCAGGGCCGCGCACGGGCAGAGTCATCCAGCTCTGCATGTTTGGTATCCGCTTGAGGAACACTTGGTCGTTGCGGGCGCTGCCTTCGGTGCCGGCGAGCTCGATGTTGAGCATGTAACCAGTGTGTCCGACCAGGGAGGAAGAGATAGCGCCGACGCCGCCAGCAGCGTAGCGCACCAACGCCTGGACGGCGGCTGGGTAGTGGTAGGCGCCGCCCTGCTCTGCGCCGCGGGCGTCTACCTCCACTACGTCTTCACCCAGGATGTAGCGCAGGCTGTCCACGGCGTGGATGGCGCCCACCAGGAAGCTGGAGCCGGCGGAGGCGGCGTGGCGCATCCACTCCGGGCGCTCGCGCCCAAACCAGTAATCGGCGTGGGCCAGGAAGACGCGCCCGAAGTCGCCCTGCGCGCGCATGATACGCAGCGTGTTCACCAGCGGGTTCCAGCGCTGGATGAAGCAGGCGGCCGCGGTGACGTCGGCGGCGTCCACCGCCCGGAGGACCGCGTTGAAGTCCTCCGCGTTGGTGGCCACGGGCTTTTCTATGAGCAGGTGCTTGCCTGCACGGGCGGCGGCAATCGCCTCCGTGGCGTGCTGGCCATTAGGCGTGCAGAGCGAGACTGCGTCCACGTCCGGATCGGCGAGCAACTGGGCGTAGTCGGTGTAGACGCGCGCGCCGGAGATGCCGTGCTGGGCGATCAGCACCTCAGCGCTCTCCCGGCGCCGGCTGCCGACCGCCACTATGCGCGCGCCCGGCGCCTGGGCAGCGTGGTAGGCGCGGACGTGCGCGCCGGCCACCCAGCCGGCGCCCCAGATAGCGATACCCAACGGGTTGGTCGCAACAGCGTCAGTCACGTTGTATTCTGCCTAATTGGCCGGCGGTGAAATACCAGAAGAGGGCACCGGTCTCGCGTAGGGTGTACCAGCGACGCAGCCGTTCGATGCGGTGGAGGGGGCTGTCCACGGCGGGAGAGGCGTAGGCGTCCAGGCCGGCGTCGCGCGCCATGCGGCGGGCGCGCAGCATGTGAAAGGGCTCGCTGACCACTAGCACGGTGCGCCAGCCACGCACGCGCGCGACGCGGGCGGCGTTGTCCACGCTCTGCTGGGTGGAAGTGGCGGTCTCGTCCAGCACCAGGGCGCTCTCCGGCACACCGGCGGCAAGCGCCAGATCGCGCATGACGGAGGCTTCCGAAGGGCCGAAGCGGCCGACACCGCCGGTGAGGAACAGAGCGGGGGCGTGGCCGGCCTTGTACAGGGCGATGGCGTGCAACGTGCGGGCGCGCAGGCTGGAACTGGCGCGCCCATCGGGCCGCACCCCGCTGCCAAGCACGACGATGACGTCCGCCGGGCGCGTCTCGTCTCTGGTTGCCTGGCGCTCTACGGCCGTATAGACACCGCGCGCGGCGGCCAGGACACCCGCGACGAGGGCAAGCGCAAGCAATACATTCGACAAGGCGCGCACCGCTTCTATTAAAGAACACCGCGCAAGCCTCGGAAGTGCCAGCATGCGCTACTGGTGGGGCCATGCGAACGTGTGGTCGTACCGAGGGGCATTCTGCCGCCACCGGACGCACCCCTCTAGAATCTGGCTAGATCAATGGCAACTGCTTGCTGCGCCGCATCACGCCCGCACGACGATTCTCCGGAGAGCACTACCAGTTCCACCACCACTGCCGCCGGACGCACTGCCGGCACCGCGGTGGCGGTTCGACCGGCTACCCCATCGACGCCGCAGGATGGCGCCGGTGAGGGTAACGGCGCGAGCCATCCCCGGTCGCTCGACGGCATGGTTCCTATCCCTGGCGGTGAGTTCTGGATGGGGACGAACGACAAGGATGGCTTCCCCGCAGACGGTGAGGGGCCGGTGCGGCGCGTGCAGGTGCGGCCGTTCCTGATGGACCGCACCACGGTCACCAACACGCAGTTTGCCGAGTTCGTTAAAGCGACCGGGTATAAGACCGAGGCGGAGCGCATCGGCTGGACGTACGTATTCCACCTGTTTGCGACGCCCCGCGCGCGCCAGGCGGTGATCGGGTCGGTGGCGCAGACGCCGTGGTGGCTGGCGGTGAAGGGCGCCTACTGGGCCAAGCCGGAAGGGCCGGACTCCAATATCCGGCAGCGGCGCGACCACCCGGTGGTCCACGTGAGCTGGAACGATGCCCTGGCGTACTGTGCCTGGGCGGGGAAGCGCCTGCCGACCGAGGCGGAGTGGGAGTTTGCGGCGCGCGGTGGACTGGAGCAGGCGAAGTACCCGTGGGGGGATGAGCTAACGCCGGGCGGCGAGCACCGCGCCAACATCTGGCAGGGTACCTTCCCCACCTATAACTCCGGCGAGGACGGGTATAAGTCCACCTGCCCAGTGGAGGCGTTCCCGCCCAACGGGTACGGGCTGTACAACGTAGCGGGCAACGTGTGGGAGTGGTGTGCCGACTGGTTCAGCCCCACCTTCCACGCGCAGCTGCCGGCCGACGCGCTGCGCGAGGACCCCACCGGCCCGACAGAAGGCGCCGCGCGCATTGTCCGTGGCGGCTCGTTCCTGTGCCACCGGTCGTACTGCAATCGCTACCGCGTGGCCGCCCGCTCATCCAACACACCCGATTCGAGTACCGGCAACATGGGGTTCCGCTGCGTAGCGGACGCGTAGTCCAAAGTCGCAGAGCGCAGTTGGGCCGCGATGGACAAGTCGCTATTCAGCGGGTCGGAACAAGCTTGGTGTAGCGGCCGCCGATGAGCCATTCGGCGACGTAGATGGCGCCGTGGGCATCGGCGGCAACGCCGTGGGGGCTGTTGAAGAGGCCGGGGCGCAGGTCGGGGGGACGGATCGGCTCGCCGGTGGCGTCCTTGCGGTTGGGCCAGCCGGGCTCGTCACAGGCAGCTTCGTTGGCGCCGAGCGTGCAGAGCAGCCGGTCTTCCGCATCGAAGAGCACCAGGCGGGCGCGCAGCTCGGCCACCACCAGGACATCACCGGCCAGGGCGAGGGCGCTGGGGCTGGTGAGCGTGTCTGCGCCCACCAGGCGCTTGAAATGGCCGTCGAGATCGTAGACCTGGATGCGCTTGTTGGCGCGGTCGGCGACGTAAAGCTCCGGTTCGGCCTTTCGGCGGTCGACGATAACGGCGTGGGGGGTCTTGAACACCCCGGCGGCGCCCTCCTCGCCGCTGATGCTGGAGACGTACGTCCCATCCTTGCGGAAGCGGTGCACCAGGCTCTGGCCGTAGCCGTCGGCCACCCAGATATCGCCTGAGCCGCCGAGGCGCTCCTCGTCTACGGCAACAGAGGTGGGGCTGTAGCGTCCTTCGCGATAGGCCGGGTGGTCGGGCCGGTCGAGGCGGCGCATGACGCGACCGTCCAGGGCCAGCTCCAACACCTGCCCGCCGTTCGGAGCGGACTGCGCCGGGTAGCCGGGGCCCGGCTGCCGCTTGCCTCCGCTGTCCGCAATCCAGAGCCGCTCACCGGCGCTCTCTCCCACCGACGTGATACCGTGCGCCTCCGTTACGTCCACCCGCCACGAGCGGACGAGGCGGCCATCTGGCGTGAAGAAAAGGACCAGAGGCTCGGCTGGATGTACGGTGACGATCTCGCCGGCGCGCGTGACGGCCGCGCCGGGATGCGCCCAGCCCCCCGCGGCGCTGTCCGGCTGCGGCGCCTGCGCCCAGCCATCAATCCACGAATAGGATTGCGGCCCCTCGCCCACAATCGGGGTATCTGTCCTTACTTGCACGGCCATGTTGTTCCTCCGTTGTCTGCTTGCCCGCTGACCTGTACGCCGAGCGCGCTATCGCACCACGACGTGCCCATCGGGGGTGGACGTGGCGTACGGCGGCGCGTCCCCATCCCAAAACGGGCGGAATCCGAGGGTAATTGGCCGCGCGTTCTCGGTGTCGAGCAGCCAGTCCGCCAGCTTCAGGCGCATCTCGCTCAGCGCACCGGCGCGCGCCGGGTCGCTCGCCAGGTTGGTCAGCTCCCAAGGGTCTTCCTGGAGATCGTAGAGCTCTTCAGCGCCGTCCACCGAGTCGCGCGTGTACTTCCAGCGGTGGGTGCGGACCATCTTGCCGTGACCGTGCGCCTCGCGCTCGCGCAGGAACGGATGGAGCACGCGTGGCTCGCCGCGCTTGACCACGCGCTGCACGTCGGCCAGCGTGACCGGTGGGCCGCCCGCGCCGTACGCGCTGAAGGCGGCGCCGCGCGGAGGCGGCGCGCCGGGGACACCTGGCAGGGACTGCGCTTGGACAGCGGTGGGGACGGGCAGACCGGCGAGGGTGAGCACGGTTGGCATCACGTCTATGGTGCTGACCAGGTCCGCGCGGCGCTCCCCACGTGAAAGCTCCTGCGCGCGGGGATAGGAGACGATCAGCGGCACGCGGGTGAGCGCGTCATAGAAAGCGTTGCACTTGATCAGCATGCGGTGCTCGCCCACAAAGTCGCCGTGGTCGCTGGTGTAGACGACGATGGTGTCGTCGCGCATGCCCAGCCGCTCCAGCGTGTCCAGGACGTGGCCGACTCGCTCATCGATGAAGGCGCACATGCCGTAATACATGCTCGCCGCCAGCCGCGCGTCCTCTTCCGGCAGGTCCTGGTAGTCGAAGAGCCACTGGTAGACGCGCTGGCGCTCCGGCTTGCCTTCCATTTCACCATCACGCCAGGGCGGCAGATGCACGCGCTCCGGCGGATACATGGAGGCGTACGGCTCCGGCGCCTGGTAGGGCTCGTGCGGGTCGGGGATGGAGACCCAGAGACAGACCGGTTGGTCACCCCGTCCACCGGTAGGCGAGTCGTCTGCGTGCTCCTCCAGGAAGCGGCACGCTTCGTCGGTGACGCGGTAGGTGGCGGACTCTTCGGGAGGCTCCGTGCGTGCCTCGGCCACCGGCCGGCGGTAGCCCCAATCAGTGGACATGTGCGCCGGGTTGGGCGGTCCGGGCAGCGGCTCGGTCGCGAGGCGGGGCATGGTCACGTTGGGGCCGAACGAGTCGCCGTGGCCGGCGAGGAAGACGCGGTCGAAGTAGGTGTCCAGGTCTTCACGAGTGAAGCAGTGATTCTTCCCAAAGTGGCCCAGCCGGTAGCCAGCGCCGTGCAGTAGCTGGGCCAGGTGGGTCTCACCGCGCGGCATGGGAGTTTCATTCGTACGCGCGCCGGTCGAGTGGGGCCAGCGGCCGGTCCAGAACGCGACTCGGGCGGGGACGCACAACGGGTGTGGCGTGTAGGCGTGCTCGTAGAGCGCGCCGCGCGACGCCAGCCGCGCCAGGTTGGGCGAGCGCACCGGACCGCCGTAGAGATCGAGCGCGGTCGCCTTCTGCTGGTCGGTCATGATGATGACCACGTTGGGGCGACGCGCCGGCACGGCTATCTCATCGGTCACTGCTGTCTGCAAGGGTAGCGGTGAGGGTCTGGAGGCGCATGCGATAGTCGGCGATCTCACGGCGCAGGTCGTCTTCTGAGGCAACCTTCTGGTGACGCTTGGGGCGCTCGCCGCGGCTAAGGTGCCACTTGCGGAAGGCCAGGTCGGTGGCGGCCTGGTGCAGGTTGAGCAGAGCGCTCCACGCGCGGGGGCCGTGGGCGCGCAGCATGCGCCACTCCTCGTTTCGCCGGCCACGAGGAGT
>CADCTC010000297.1 GCA_902805635.1 uncultured Chloroflexota bacterium | reverse complement strand
GGGGTCGTCTGCCCTGGGCTCTGCCATCACCCCTTCTTCTTCCAGTTGAGCTCGCGGATCTTGTTGTCCACGTCCTGGCAGCCGACCTGGAGTGCTTCCATCACCTTCATCTCGCCCTTGAAGACGCGTTCGGCCGGGCCCTTGGCGAACTGGTCTTTGAAGGTCTGCCCCACGGGGTTGTTGGCGAGCGGCACGTCGTGGTTGAGCCCTTCGGGGATGAGCTTCCAGTTCTTGTCCTTCAGTGGCCCTTCCTTGTAGGTGGGGTCGCCGGCGGCCTTGAGCGCGGGCACCCCATAGCCGGCCTGGCCCAGATGCACCTGCGCCTTCTGCTTCATCAGCCAGTGCATGAAGTCCCAGGCGGCGTCCACCTCCTTGGTGGACTTGGGGATGGCGAAGGTGCGCACGAAGCCTTCCTGGAAGACCTCCTTCTTGCTCTTGGGGGTGGGCATGAGGTCCCACTGGATCTCCGGGGGCAGCCGGGTGCCGAACTGCGGGTCGCCCCAATTCATCGCCAGGCGGCTGGCGCCGAAGAGCTGCGCGCTGTTCGCGCCGTACACGAGGAGCTTGTGCACGTGCAGCAGGTCCTGCACCTCCTGGAGGATCTCGGCGGCGGCGGGCGTGTTGAAGGCGCACCTGGTTTCGTCGTTGTTGTACTGGCGCACGCCGTTGCCCCACACCAGCGGGATGAAGTAATTGACCGGGAACGAGAGTGCGTAGACCTCCGAGCCGGCGCGCCCGAGGCCGGCGATCTTACGCGCATTGGTGACGAAGGTGTTCCAGTCCCAGGTCTTGTTCCAGTCGGTGGGGGTGGCGACGCCGGCCTGCTTGAACAGGTTGGTGCTGTAGACGAACAGGTTCACGCCGAAGTGCGGCTGCATGGTGTACTGCTTGCCGTCCACCAGCATGGCCTGCCACTCGGGCGGGAAGTAGTCCTCGCGCTTCATGGAGCGGTTGATATAGGGGTCCAGGTGCAGCAGCTTGCCGGAGGTGCCCCACTGGTAGACCGAGTCGTCGTTGATGCGCGTCACGTCGGCGGCCGACTCCGCCATCAGGATGGCGTTGACCTTCTCCCAGCCGCCCTCGCCAATGATCTCGGGCTCCACCTTGATGTTGGGCCGCTCCTCCATGTATTGGGCGTAGAGCGGCGCGAAGGTGTTCACGTCGCCGCCCGGGCCGTTCGCGGGCGTGAAGCGGATCGTGGCGGGCTTGAGCGTCCTGGACGCGGCGGGCGTGGTCTGCGCGCCGCCGCAGGCGGCGAGCACGCCGCCTGCGGCGAGAGTCGCCGCGCCTCTGGCGAAGAGCGTGCGGCGAGTCGAGGGACGGGCAGCATGGCCCGCGTGATTGAGGCTCATGCGAGCATCGTATCCTCAGTTGGGCGGTGGGGCAAGCGGGCAGCGTACACTGCGTGCAGCCGGACAATCACTCAGGAGGTTTCGCGAGATGTCTGAGAACGTGACGCACGTGGCGGTCTGTGACGACGTGGCACGGCTGGCGCAGCACCACGCGGGGGTACCAGGGCCATTCAAGCAGGTGCTGGCGCAGCACCTGAACATCGCGCGGCTGGGGTCGGCCACGCGCACGGCCGACCGCTGGTCGGCGGAGCTGATTGAATGGGCGCGCGACAACTGGCCGACGGCGAGCAACGGGCAGGTGAAGGACTCGGACGAGGGCGGGCTGACGGCGACGCCGGAGCGCAAGCTGGCGTTCGTGCTGGGGGCGCTGACTCATCGCGCGGCCGACCGGCTGTTCAAGCCGATCTTCCAGTATTGCCGCGAGCAGTACGGGGAAGAGACGGGGATCGACTGCTCGATCCACTGCGACGTCTACGTCTTCAACGAGGTGTACGGCGGCGGGCAGGGCGGCGGCGGCAAGCTCGACGGCGGCATGGGGGTGCCCACCTCGGTGGAGAACCCGTACCAGCGCGCGGTGTTCGGCGCGAGCAACGGCGAGGCGGCGCGGCGCGTGGAGGAGTACCTGCGCGTGCTGTGGCAGCGGGCGCTGATCAGCATGCACACCTTCTCGCCGGACCCACAGGACATGCACGGCTGGCTGGACAGGATGTTCACGAACGCGCAGGCGTTCAGCATCAACCTGGAGCAGTACCGGCAGGCAGTGGAGCACCCTGACCCGGCGAAGTTCAAGCGCTACATCGAAGACACCCACTCCTACGACCGCGAGGACACGCTGATCCAGCTGGCGCGCCGCGTGCAGCGGGGCGAGACGCCCGCCGCGGGCGAGGTGGAAGCCGCGCTCGGAGCGACGACCGAGCAGAGCAGCCGCTACGCGCGTGCCCTGCGCAAGGGGCTGGAGTACCTGCTGGCCACCGGCCGGCTGTGGCGCGGCGAGATCGACGTGGCCGAGGCGAAGAAGGGCTTTGACGTGGGTGTGCCGGAGCGGTCGCTCGTGTTCGCCGGCTGATCTCGGTTCCGCCACGGATGGCTCCTGTGCCGGGATCAAACGGGGCCTCCGTTGCGGAAAGGTGTGGCAACCAAACCGTACGGAGCCGCCAGCGGTAGCGGCGGATGGAGCCGTTGCCGGCGGCGATGCCCAGCTTGCGCAGCTCGCCGCGGATGCGCTCGGTGCCCCACAGCCGGTTCTCTTCTGAAAGGCGGCGGATGAGGTCCCGCACCTCCTGGGGCAGCCGCGGCCGCCCGGTCGGCCGGCGCGAGCGCCACCACCAGAAGCGGCGCTGGCCCGACATCCCCCATGCGCTGGAAGCAATTAAGCGGCTGCCCAGGACAGGACCAACCCAGTCACCGCGGTGGAGGTGGAGGCAGCAACCACCTTGGAGGAAGCGCTGGCCGGCTGGGGGTTGGAGGCGACGATCCGAGCGGGGCACCTGATCGACATTCGGCACCGCAGGCGGGAGATCGCCAATGCCACTTGCTGCTCGCTGGAGGTGGGCCAGCAGGGCCTCACGGTGGGCGCGCACCTGGGACAGCAGCGGCGCGACGGCCGCCGGGCCGGGTTGCGCCAAGTGTTTGAGCAGCAGCGCGCCGTGCCGCTGGTCTCCGCCGGCGAGATCAGTCGACTGGAGCGACCGCCTGCTGCGCAGCCAGCTGCTCGACCGTTTGCAGCGCAGTGCCTTCGAGGCGGCGCAGGCATCTCCAAGCCGGTGCGGGCCGCCCCCATGGAGCGGGAACGCCACCTGCGCTAGCCCGGCACCACGAGGACCGCTGCGCCGGCTACGCCGACTAAGCAGGCGATGCCGCGGGGCGCGTGACGAGAGCCACGCGCCCGTAGCGCCTCGCGTCATGCCTTCAGACGGTAGTTCAGGTAGACGACGCCGTTCTCGTAGCTCTCGCAGGTGACCAGGGAGAACCCGCTCGCGGCGCCCCCCTCGGGGAAGAGGCGCGGACCGGTCCCTCGGCTGAGCGGGTAAACGCACAGGTGCAGCTCGTCCACCAGTCCGTCCGCGAGCATGGCGCGGACCAACGTCCCGCTGCCGCTGGTGTAGAGATCGCCGTCCACCTGGTCCTTCAGGCGGCGGATCTCGGCCGGGTCGTACGGCCCGACGACCTCTGAGTTCCGCCACGTGGCGCCGGCATCCGTGAGAGTCGAGGAGACGACGTACTTGGTGGTGTCGTTGAAGAACGGCGCCCCCGGGTCCTCCTCCGCGGTGCGGTTCGGCCACGCCTGCGCGAACATCTGGAACGTCGTGCGGCCGAGCAGGATGCCCCGTGAGCGCCCCATGACCGCGCCAAGCCTTTCGCCCATCTTCGGGTCAAAGCCGTACTCGGCGCTCCAGATGGGGGTGTCGATGATCCCGTCCAGGGTCATGAACTCGTGTACGTGAATGGCTCCCATTGCCTATCTCCTATCTCCGGCGCCCGTGTCTCGGTGCGCTCCACACCTACGTCGAACGAGCACCCGGCGAATCGACAAGAGAGTCCGGTCGTTTTGAAGGTGGCATTGACAAGTTGAGGTCCGGACGCACGGTACGCTGTCGCGGTGCCCGTCTCGCCCGCTCGTGATCCGCTGTACCGGGGCTACCGCTTTCCCGCGGAGATCATCAGCTACGCCGTGTGGCTGTACTACCGCTTCGCGCTGAGCCACCGCGACATCGAGGACCTGCTCGCGGAGCGCGGGGTGCGGGTCAGCTACGAGGCCATCCGGCTGTGGTGCCGCACGTTTGGACCAGTCCTGGCCGTGGGGCTGCGCCGCCACCGGCGCCGTGCGGGCGCCAAGTGGCATCTGGACGAGGTGCAGCTCAAGATCAAGGGGAAGAAGCACTGGCTGTGGCGGGCAGTCGACCAGGACGGACTGGTGCTCGACATTCTGGTCCAGGAGCGTCGCAACCAGGAGGCCGCCGAACGGTTCCTGCGCCGCGTGCTGGATGGGGAGGGGCAGGCGCCGCGGGTGGTGGTCACGGACAAGCTGGCCAGCTACCCGCCGGCGCTCAGGCGGGTGCTGCCCGGGGTGGAGCACCGGCGCCACAAGGGGCTCAACAACCGGGCGGAGAACTCCCACCGGCCGGTCAGGAAACGCGAGCGCGTGCTGCAGCGGTTCAAGTCGCCCGAGCACGCCCAGCGCTTTCTCGAGCCGTTCAGCGCCGTGCACAACCACTTCCGCCCTCGCCGTCACCTCCTCTCTGCCGACCAGTACCGCCACCTCAGGACCGAGCGCTTCGAGCAGTGGCGGGAGGCGGCGCGGCTCGACTGTGCCGCCTGAACACGGCGACCACGTGGCCACCGCACGCCCTCGCCTCCCCGGTCCCTCGCCAACTTGTCAATCCCACCAAGGGAACGCCCGACCCCGGATTGTCCCTAGCGTCAGAGTGGAAGCCGGAGTTGTTGAAG
>CADCTC010000296.1 GCA_902805635.1 uncultured Chloroflexota bacterium | reverse complement strand
GTCCGCGGAGAACAGGTCCGCCGCCTGTACCGCAGCCACGTTGCTGGCCTTGGCAGCCTGGCGCAGGAAGCCCTGGTACTGCCACACCAGCCCGGCGCCGCCCGCGTTGATCACGGCGCCGCGCCGCTCGCCCTGCGTGAAGCGGGTTGCCCAATCCAGCCAATCGCTCCACGTGACGGGGACCTTGGCGGGATCGCCGCCGGCCTCGCGCAGCGCGCCCTCGTGGTAGAAGAAGTTGTAGCCGTGGATGTCGAAGGGCACGGTGTAGCGCTTGCCCTTGTACTCGCTGGCCTTCCAGATCGTCTGGTCGAAGTCCTCGGCGCGCAGCCCCGCCTGCTGCAGCTCTCTGGGCTGCAGGTCCAGCAGCGCGCCCTTCTCCGCATAGCCGGCGATGTAGGTCTGACGGATGGTGATCGCGTCCGGCGGCGTCCCGGCGGCGACCGAGGCGGTGAACTTGACGAGGAAGTCGGGCAGGTGCTGGGCCTCGATCTTCACCAGCGGCTGCTGCTTCTGGTAGTCCTCGCCCAGCGCCTGCATGCGGGTGCCGTCGGCGCCCGAGAGCACCGTCCAGTACGCCAGCGTCGCGGGCTGCTTGAGCTTGGCGGGCTGCGCCTGCCCCCCACTCGACTGGCCACAGGCCGCCAGCGCGCCCAGGATGCCGGAGCTTGTTAAAGCGGCGTTAACGCCGCGGCGGGTAAATTTCACGGCCACATCATATGGCCAAGCGGGAATCTCGGCAACCCAGCGTTTTCACTCAGCCAGAATGTGAGCGGCGTGGCTCCAAATCTGGATCGTTCCGTCGCGGGACCAGCTCGGTCTATCCCCATCTACCAGGAGGGGCGCTACAAAGAGGAGGAGCGCGTGGGGCGGTGGCGGGTGGCCTGCTCGGGGGACAGGCGCAACGGCTCGGTGGCGATCCGCAACGATGTGGACATCCTCGTGTCGCAACTGGGGCCGGGTCAGACCCTGACTCACACCCTTCGGCGGGGGCGCGGCACGTGGCTGCACGTCGCGGCGGACGCGGTGGAGCTGAACGGCGGGGCGCTAAAGGAGGGCGACGGGGCGGCGATGGAAGACGAGGGGGAGCTGTCGATCGTGGCACGAGAGACGGCCGAGCTCGTGCTGTTTGACCTGCGCTAGGTGCTGGGCAGGACGGGCCGGTTTGCCCCGACGCCCGAGTCTACGCGCGCCCGTAGACGGGGATCATGGCGCCATCGGACGTGAGCCAGGTGATCACCGCCGCCGGCTGGGCCGGGGATCACCTGGCTCGCCGACATGACACGACGGGTCATGCGCCGCGCTGGACGGCCCACTTGAGGGCCTTCATGTAGCCGATCTCCCAGGCGAACCCGATGCGGCCGCCCTGGTCGCCGACGATGCCGACGGCGTGATCGGGGTCGAGCGAGCCGTCGTAGTCGTGCTGGGAGAGGAGGCGCAGGACGGCGAGCATGTCGAGGTCGCCCTCGTCGAGGAAGTCCTCCTGGTAGTAGCCGTTGGGGATGGTGCCTTTGGGATTGCGGAAGTGGGCGTTGAAGATCTTCTTGCGCGAGACGAAGTACTCGATTGCCGCCATCGTGTCCTCGGGCCCGGTGCCCATCTCGTGGAGGGTGCCGAGGCAGAGGAGCAGGCCGTTGCGCGGGCTGGGGACGAGCTCGACCAGCTGCTTCAAGCCTTCGGCGGTGTTGAGGACCTGCTCGACCCCGCGGTAGCGCTTCTCGGGTGGATCGTTCGGGTGGGCGCCGATGTTGACGCCGGCTTCCTCGGCGACGGGGATGATGCGCTCGTAGAAGTAGCGAATGCGGTCCCACATCTCTTCGGCGGTGACGTGACCGTGGGGGGCGTTGGTCTCGGCGGGGGACCGGGCGGCGTCCTCGGCGGCGCGGGCGCGGTCGTGGGTGAGGAGGACGGCGCCGCCGCGACCGACGGGGCGGGTATAGCGGCCGGGGCCGGAGCCGTTGCGCAGATCGCCCTCGCCCGGGCCGGGCCGGCCGGGCGTCTGGCCCCAGCCGAGGGGCAGACTGCGCCAGGGGGTGAGGTTGACGATGACGGTGTGGATGCCGGCCTTGCCGGCGGCGCGAATGGTGGCGGAGATGTCGGCGATCTCCTTGTCGCGGTGGGGGAGGCCCCAGAGGATGCCCTCGTGACGCTGGTAGTCGAGGCGCAGGAGCAGCACCTCCAGGCCGTAGGACTCGACGAGCCGCCGCACACCGGCCAGCTCCTCGGCGGTGGCGGCGCCGGTCTGGTTGAGACCGGGTACGGCCTGCGCGTGAACGAAGCCGCCGTCGCAGCCGAGCTGCTTGACGAAGCGCAGGCGCTCGTCGGTGAGCTGGGTGAGGGCGAGCCCGATCTTCACCTGGTGTTCACCTGGTGACGGCGGACGGCTTGTCCAGGATGAGCTGCACCTGCGACGCCATGTTCTGGAAGAAGCCGGTGTCGTACTGCACCTGGGCGCGCACGGCCTTGGCGACCTCATCGTTGACGACCTTCTCGACGTCGGCGGCGAGGAAGTTGTGCGCGGTGTAGTACGGCTCGGTCTCCTGCATGGAGCGGGCAAGGGCGGCCATGACGCCGGGCGGCATGTCCGGCGCATTCAGCACACGCGGGTCGGTGTAGACGTCTTTGCGCACGCCAAAGTGAGCGCTGGTCTGCCCGGAGAGCGCAGGTGGGAAGCCCATGATGACGCCCGTCTCTTTCTCGGCGAGCATCTTCTGGAACTCCCACGCCTCGTCCGGGTGCTTGGTCTGCACATTCATGCCGCTGGGCGTGAGGAAGAAGGCGCCGCCGCGCTTGCCGGACGGCCCCTTGGGCATGAGCGCCGCGCCCCACTGCACGCCGGCCGGGCCGAGCGCGTTGGCGATGGCGCGCCGGTCGCCGACGTTGTAGCCGCCAACGAAGCCTGACTTGCCCTGCTCGAACAGCTGGCGCGGGTTGCTCACGCCGGGATTGAGGGCGATGGACTGGTCCTTGAGGTAGCGATCTAGCCACCAGGAGATGCCCTGGCGCGAGCCTTCGTTGCCGATGAGTGTCTTCTTGCCGTCGGGCGAGTACAGGTCGCCACCGAAGGCGCGGGTGATGGCCATGAAGGAGAAGTCGCCGCCGAAGTTGCGTCCGCCCCCCCAGAGGGTGACCTCGGTGCCGGAGCGCTTGGTCATGCGCTGGGCGGCATTGCGCATCTCGTCGTAGGTCCAGTTGTCGGTGGGGATGGGGATGCCGCTCTCCTGGAAGACGTTCGCGTTGTAGAAGAGACCGTTGCGGGCCATGAAGGCCTTGTAGGGGAACGACCAGATCTTGCCGTCGACGATCTTGAGCGCCTCGACGGTGTTGGGCACGAAGACGCTCATGTCGACCTTGTCACGGGCGATGTAGGGATCGAGCTGCTTGAGCACGCCGCGCGCGGTCCAGAAGCCGTAGAAGGCCTCGTCGTCGGCTTCAAGGAAGGTGACGTCGCCCATCGAGTTGGACGAGAAGAGCACGCCGACCTTGGTGTAGAACTCGTCGGGCGGCATGAACTCGACGTCTACCTTGACGTGCGGGAACTTCTCCTGGAAGGAGGGAATACGCTGGGAGAAGGTGTACTCGGCCTCGGTGGCGCGCCAGACGAGGCGCAGATTGACCGGAGCCTTCTTAGTAGCAGGGGTGTCACCCGCACTGGGCGCCGATGGGGCGCAGGCGGCGGCGGCGAAACCCGCGGTGGCGATCGTGGCTGTGGCGCGTAGGTGGGCGCGGCGCGTGGCTGTCCGCGGAGTGCTCATCTCGATTCCTCTCTCTGGTTCCGACAGCGGGACCGAGCGCTCGCCCGGGCCAGTCCTGATCTGAAAAGTAACATAGCAGCATCGACTCCGCGAACCGCTGCAACGCGGCGCGCGGAAGTGGGGCACGGTGACGCTGCGGGCCGCACCCGAACGAACCGTGGTGGGACTAGGCCGCATGGCACTGCTAGCGCGCATGATGGCGACCGCGGCACAGCACCCTGGATCAGGCGTGCCCCCCCGCGCGAATCGATACCGCGCGTGCAGGCCAGCAGCCAGCAGGGCCAGAATGCCGCCAGCGCCGCCGTGGCCGCCGACGGGCGGAGGGCCGTCGGGGCAGGGCGGGTCCGGTCCGGCGGCACGATCAGGCCGGCGGTTACCGCCCGCGGGTGCGGACGGCTACCATCCGCACCCGCCATGCTGTACGAGCCGCCGCGCGCCGACCGGTACCTCTGGGACACCTGGCTGCTGCCCACGCCAGAGGGCTACCACCTGTTCCACATGCAGAAGGTGGCCGGAGAGCCCGATTCATGGGAGGTCGGCCACGCCGTGTCGCCGGACCTGGTCCGGTGGACCATGCTCCGCCCGGCGCTGACGCTCTCCGACGCGGGCGCTTGGGACAGCGTGCGCTTCCGCACCGGTACCGCGCTGTTTCACGAGGGGCGCTACTTCCTCTTCTATGGAGCCGCGCCCGACAACGTGGACCGAGTGGGCGTTGCCACCTCCACCGACCTCGTCCACTGGGAACGCTACCAGGGCAACCCCATCGCGGTGCCGGACCCGCGCTGGTACGAGTACGACCACGCCACGTGCCCCATCGGCAACGTGGCCTGGCGCGACCCCTGCATCCGCCGGCTCGGCGCCGCCGAGGGCGGCGGCTGGATCATGTATCTCACCGCGCGCCACCTGAAGGGGCCTGTGGGTGGGCGAGGCGCCATCGCCACGCTGCGCGCGCGTGACGCGGCGGACGGTGGCGCGGGGCTGCTGCAGTGGGAGGTCGGACCGCCGCTCGACGTGGTGCCGGGATTCAACGTGCTGGAGGTGCCGGACGTCTTCGAGCTGGACGGGCGCTGGTTCCTGCTGCACTCCACGTCGCATGGGATGGGGACCCGCTTCCCCACCTGCGACCCGTCGCTCACGGCAGGGACCTTCGTGCTCTGGGCGGAGCGGCCGGAAGGCCCCTACACGCGCCCGCCGCGCGATGTGCTGGTGGGCGGCCCAGCCGGCCGCATGACGGCCTACGTCGGCCGCACGGTGGAATCGCCGCTGGGGCGCATAGCCTACTACCACAATGTCTACCCGCAGCCGCCCGGCAGCCGGGCGCGGCGCGGCGCCTTTGCCCTCCCCAAGGGCCTCGCGGTCGACGATCGCGGGTTGAAGCTCACCTACCTGCCGCTGCTGGAGCCGTATCTCGACGGCGCATTGTTCCCACCGCTGGTACCGGCGGCGCGCGTGGAGAAGGAGCCGGCGGGGGACTGGGCGCTCTCTGGTGACGGCGCGCTGGGGGTCGTCCAATACGGCACGTCCGCCTGCCCGCTGGAGGGAGAGGCGCAGGACCTGATGCTCACCGGCAGCGTCACGATCGAGGCCGGCCAGGCGGCCGGGATCGGCGTGCGGGTGGGCCCCAACGGCCGGGGCTTGGCGGTGATCCTGGACGCGCGGCTCGGGCGCGTAACGGTGGCCGAGATGGGGCGCGCGTCGGCGGGGATCAACTGGCGCCCGCTGGCGGAGCGCCAGGCGCCAATCGCTGCGGGAGTGCCAGTGGCGCTGAGGCTCATCACCGGCCGCAATGTGCTGGACGTGTTCCTGGACGGCGAGCTGATGCTCTCCGTGGTGGCGGAGGGCTACGGCAGTGGGCAAGTGGTCCTGATCGCCGACGACTCCCGTGTGCGCTTTGCTAGCATGCGCGCGCAACGGCTGGCGCTGCCGGCCGTCGAAGGACCAGAGTAGCGGGGCTGCCGTGCCGAGCGCCGCCCAAGGTGGCGCGAGGCGGCAGGCGAGGTAGGCGAGGCAGGACAGCACACGGAGGGAGAGCGGCATGCAGCAGCAAGAGCACAGCAGCACGGGCAGTACCGCGGGCACGGCAACCGGCGCGGCGGTGGCGAGACGGGCAGGGACGACGCGGCGCGCGTATCTCGGCAGCGCATCCGTCATCGCGGGAGCCGCGGGGGCGCTCCTGCTCACCGCCGCCTGTGGCGGCGCGGGACAGTCGTCCCAGTCGCAGGCAAGCAAGGGACCGGTGACCATCGACGTGCTGACCTACACCGGCATCAACAACCCGACCGGGCGCGCACAGTGGTTCGCCAAGACCACGCCGCAGAACTTCACGCCCCAGTCGCAGGTCACGGTCAACTGGATCGAGGCCGACGGGGGCCTCTCGCAGAAGCTGATCACCCTTGCGGCCGGCGGCACGCCGCCAGACGCCGGCAACTTCGAGGACTTCAACGCGCAGGGACTGGTCGGCCGCGGGCTGTATAAGCCCGTGGACGACCTGATCAAGCGCGACAAGTTCGACCGCAACGTCTACTGGAAGTCGGCGCTGCAGATGCTCACGGTGAACGGCAAGCTCTACGGGCTGCCCAACCACGGCAACTTCGGTGAGAACGTGATGTACGTCAACCTGAACCAGGCCCGCAAGGCCGGGGTGGACGTGCCGCTGGCCACCGGCGAGTGGACCATCGACCAGCTGGTGGACTGGGCACGCAAGACGACGCGGCCGGCCGACGGCGAATGGGGGTTCTGGCCGCCGCTCTACAACTACTCCGTGCTCACCGTGCTCCGCCTCTTCGGCGGTGACCTGCTCTCTCAGGACGGGAAGCGGTGCACGATCGACTCCGCGGAATCACGCGCCGCGCTGCAGTGGATCTACGACCTGCAGTACAAGCATCAGGTCTGCGAGAACCTCTACGGCGCCGGCAACGGCGGCGGGCGCGACGCGATGGCGGGCGGGTTCAAGCAGGGCAAGCAAACCTTCGTCAACTGGACCACCGGCGGAGCGGCCGAGTGGAAGGCGCCCGGCCAGCAGATCATCAAGTTCGACCTCGGCATCACACTCTTCCCCAAGCAGACCAGCGGCCGGCGCGGTTCGGTCATCATCACGCATGGTGCTGGGATTACCGGCACGCCCAAGCAGGACGCCGCTTGGGAGTGGGTGAAGTTCATCACCAACAAGGAGAATGGCGTGGGCATGGTCGCGGGCAACGCGGGCAGCCCCGGGGCCCGGCCTGACGTGTGGGAGGACAGGCGGCTCAACGAGCGCGACCCCATCTTTGGCCTCTCCCAGAAGACCTTCAAAGAGCCGGCCATCGAGTACGTGCCGTGGAACAACACCTACACCGACGTGAACAACGCCACCTGGCCCAAGCTGGCCGACCTCTGGCAGAACAAGGTGTCCGTCTCTGACGTCACTGCCGGCATCGCGCGCGAGGTGAACGCCATCCTCCAGAAGCCTCCGACCTAGTCTGCTCGCGCGGGCGGCTCCCGTATTACGTCAACCCGGCAGCCGCGCCGGTGCCCTGACTCCGCGCAGTGACGGCCCAAGAGGTGGATCGGCGCTACGCCGCGCCCGGTGAGTTCACGACCCCGAGGCCGCGGGCTGGCGGCTGGTGTCCGTGCCGCGCGATGTTCCGCTGTCGCGGCCCCGCTCGGCGGACAACTCACGGCGCCGGATGCGACGCCGCCACGCGATCCGGCTGCCGGGGCGCTCGGGCCTCTGGCCCCCGAGCACCAAGCGTTCCTGCGCCGCGTGCTCGACGTGGTGCGGGACGTGGTGGCCCTCCAGGAAGACCACAACTTCTACATCGACCAGCGGCTGTTTCTCTTCCCCCGCCGCCTGGTCCTGGCGGCGGGCCGGAGGCTGGTCGAACGGGGGGCGCTCCAGGCGCCGGAGCAGGTCTTCTATCTGCACGATGCCGAAGTGACCGCCGCCCTTGCCGAAAGCGCTGCCGCAGCTACTGGCGCTGGCGTGGCCGCCGGCGCCCGGTCGTTCGCCGCCCTCGCGGATGCACGGCGCGAGCAGATGGCCGTGTGGGCCAGCGTGACCCCGCCGCCCTTCCTCGGCGCGCCGCCCCACCGCCTGCGTCCACGTCCAGCGTGTCCGCGGCGGCCGCCGCGGACACGCTGGACGTGGACGCAGCCACGGTGCTGAAGGGGAACGGCGGGTCGGCGGGCGTGGCGCGCGGCCCGGCGCGCATTCTGCGCCATCTGGGGGAGGTCGAGCGGCTCCGCCCCGGCAATGTGCTGGTGGCGCGCACGACCATGCCGCCCTGGACGCCGCTCGTTGGCGTCGCCAGCGCCCTCGTGGTGGAGGTGGGCGGCGTGCTGAGCCATCCCGCCGTCACCGCCCGCGAGTACCGGCTGCCCGCCGTGCTGAACGTCCGCGAGGCCACTACCCGTATTCGGGACGGGCAGATGGTGGAGGTGGACGGTACGCGCGGTCTGGTCCGCCTTCTGACGTGAAGTCGCGAGGGGCTGCGCCACCGCCCGCAGGAGGTCGGTGAGGCCCACCGCGAAACCGTTCTCTGGCCCGACGGCCCCTGCGCGGCTGGCGCTGCGCTCCCACGCTTCAGGCGCGGAGGCGGGCGTGTCCCAGTCTCGTCAGGCATGGGCGGGTGGGCCGCTCCGGCGTCTACCATGGCGGCGGCGCTATCGAGCCGGTGCTGGGCGCGGGACGCCGGCTCCGACTGTGCGGTCTGGTCTTGACGGACTCGCGGTGCACAACGCGTGGGTGCACCGACGAATCGGCCGCAGTTTGCTCAAGCGTTTGCCGCCCCGTTGACTGTCTCTTGACCCGACGGTCGGATGATGGTCGCGGGAAAGGAGATCCTCCGTGAATCGCAGAGTATTTGCGTCCATCGTGGCTGGAGCCACGGCACTCTCACAAGCGGGAACCGCCGTGGCGAGCGAGGAATGGTGTTCGGCTGATCCGGCAGTGCCGGTCAGGACCCCTGGTGGCGCCACCGTGGTGGTCTATCTCAACGAGTACGCGCTGGGAACCGAACACCGCGCGGCGCTGGCGCGGGCCACCCACAGCTGTTCGGTGACTGCGGCCCCCGGCGGCCGGGGAACCGACGTGGAGATCACGGTGCTGATCCCCGGTGATCGCACCGACTCGTCCTTCCGCACCCGCGCAACGGTGACCACGGCGCCCGGCGGTCGCGGTGCTGTGCTGGACTCGCGGGAGGGTGTTAGCGGCGTCCCCCTCGTGCTGCGCTTCCGCCTGGACGTGGCATAGCGAAGCTCGTGGAGAGAAGGGGACAGAAGGGAGGGATGCCATGCTTGCGCTCAAGGCAGGCCGCTGGGCGGCAGGAGGGGGCGCGACAGGCGCGACGGGCGCGACGGGCGCGACGGGCGCGCCCGTCGCCTGCCAGCTCTTGAGTCGCGGGTTTGTCCGCAGGCTGCGTTCGGTGCCCCGCAGCACCCTGCTGCGGACCTACGCGCTTAGCATTCCGACGCTGGCGGCGCTGCTGCTCGCCGTGTGGCTCGTTTCGGCACCGCCGAGCGGTGTGGATTGGCTGCTCCTCGGCGTCCTCACGGCGCTGAACGCGGCTGCGGTGGTGGCACCGCTGCGCATCGGCCGCCACCAGCAACTGGTGGTGGACGATGGCATCCACGTGGCATGCCTGCTGCTGTTCGGAGTACCGGCGGCCATGCTCGTTGCCGGTGTCGGCACGCTCTCCGCAAAGCTTGCGCTCGCGTGGCGCGGCCGGCGCGATCCGCTGGCGATGGCCTTCAATACGGGCAAGAACGTGCTTGCCATCAGGCTCGCCGGTGGCGCCGCGACACTCGTGGCAGGAGCACCACCGCCGCTCACCAACTGGGGGCCGCGCCAGGAGCTCGCCATTGCCACCGCGCTCTGCGTCCTGCTGGTCGCCAACACGTTCCCGGCATCGCTTGCCGCGGCACTCCAGCGTGGCGCCAATCCGTGGCACGTCTGGCTGGCCGGCCGCCGGGTTGACTTCGCCCAGACGGCCTCGCTGTTTGCCATTGGGGTCGGCGTGTCGCTCGCGGCATCCGAGCGGCCGTGGATCGCCGCTCTGGTGGCGCTGCCCACGGCCACCGCCCACTACACGCTGCGCCAGGTGAACGCGCTGCACGAGAAGCGGCTGGCCGAGCAGAGTCTTGAGGCGGCCCAGGCACAGGCACGACTGGAGGGCGCGCTCCTGGTGGCCCGCACCGTTGCGCACGAGATCAACAACGCGCTCAGCCCGGTTGTGGGCTTGAGTGACCTGCTCGGTATGCGGCCAGAGATCGCACGCGATGCATCGCTTAGCGCAATGGTGGAGAGCATCGGCGGCGCCGGCCTGCACGCCGCGGAGCGAGTCCGGCGCCTCCAACAGATCGTGCGGCTGCGGGAGGACGAGCGGCTGGCGGGCAGCGGCCAGCGAGTCCTGGACCTCGACGCCTCTACCGCATCGGCCGACGGAGATGCGTTCCCGGCTGGGCCGTAGCCTCCTTTACCTCTTCCCTGGCAACCCACGCTCGCGCGGGTCTCTCCACCAACTCGCCAGGGAGCTGTCCAACCAGCCGGCGCAGCCAAGCACATCTCGCTCGCCGAGGCTGAAGTCGAGATGCGCGCGGCCGGCGCGCCCCACGTGCCCATGAAGCGCCAGGCCGCGCCGCGTGAGATCGCCCACGGCATCCTCTTCCTCGCCTGCCACGAGTCCAGCTACGTCACCGGCGCTACCGTGATGGTCGACGGCGGCCTGAGCGCCTGATACAACAGCGACACGTTGCTGGTGGGTTCAGCGAAGGCCAAGGGGAGCTTGCGGCACCACCGGCGGATCGTCTCGTAGCTGGCGGCGCCGCTACGCGGGGTCGCGGTCGAGCACCTCCTGACAGAGGCGCTGGATCTCGGCGGCAGCGCTGGCCGGCGCGATCTCGCCGCGCTCCATCCGGCCGGCCACGCTGCTGAACGCGCTGTCGAAGTCCAGGCCGCGCCAGTTGGCAACCAGGTAGTCCGGCTCGATGCCGTCCATCACGGGCTTGAGCTTCTTGAACGCCGGCCATTTGTCCGTCAGGCGGGTGTCCGCCCAGACGTCGCTCCGCGCGATGGGGCCCTTGGCCGCCTGCACCAGGCCCTGGACGTTCATCTCCTTGCCGCCGATCCAGGTCAGGAACTCGAACGCCTGTCCGGGGTTCTTGCTGGCCGTCGTGACGCCGAAGACGTGCTCGTTCAGCATGCTGCGGCGCTTCTCCCCCTTCCTGACCAGCGGGGTGAGCACGAACTCCAGCTGCACGTCCTTGTAAGCCGCCGGTAGTCCCTGGATGCGGAAGGGCCAGCAGTCCATCGCCAGCAGCTTGCCGTTGCCGAACAGCACGGGCGCATCGATCGGCCCATCCTTTGGGTTGGGTGAGACCCGCAGGGTATTGGTCAGGTTGTAGCGGTGCGTCAGCGCGTTCACAAAGGCATCGTTCGTCGCCGCGAAGGTAGCCTTGGTGCCGTCCTTGCTCACCGGCTCCACGCCCCACTGGCGCAGGTACGGCGCCATGCCGAAGGGGGCGGTGCCGCTGTCCGCGCGGAAGTAGCCGAACGCGTCCTGGGTCGTCGCGCGCTTGGCCCACTCGGCGAGCTCAGCAAACGTCCAGTCATCCGCGGGGACCTTCAGGCCCAGCTGCTCGGCCTTGCCCCTGTTGACGGCGATGATCGGCACGATCGGCTCGGAGATGTACACCCACCAGTAGAGCTTGCCGTCCCAGGTGCTGTTGTCCAGCGCGCCCTTGCCGATCTGGCCCATATCGAACTTGGCCGCGCTGGCGAGCGAGGACAGCTCGCGCACGATCTTGTACTTGGTGCCCCAGCTGATGTGGGATCGGTGGCGTGGCGCGTTCCAGGTAACGTCGCCCAGGGTACCGCTCGCCGCGAAGCTGATGATCTGCGGATTGAACTCGTTGGTAAAGCCGGCGACGGTCTCGAGAATGACATTGGTCTTGGGGTGCTTCTGCTTCCAGCTGTCGATGTCCTGGTCGAGCCCCGTCTGAATCCAGTCTGAGACGTCGCTCTTCTTTACCAGGTGAACGCGCAGATCCACCGGCTGCGCGGCCGGGGAGGCCGGCCCTTGCGCGGATCCACCGGGCGCGCACGCCGCCAGACCAGCGCCTGCGAGTGCGCCCGCGCCAAGGACGTGCCGCCGCGTCGTGCCCTGTGCTCGTGCCGCCATGGGTGCCTCCCTTCGGACGCTGCCGAATCAGCCGATGACCGTGATTGCGGCCCCCGCCCCGCTGGATTGACCGCCCCGTAGCCCAGCATACGACCGGACCCATGGAAACGCAAGCACCAGAGCACGGCTGCCGTGCTCTGGTGCTTGCGCTGGCCCCTCGCTCGTATTAGACTGGCCGCAAGCGGCACCTTGGCACCGCTCAGAGAGGTGCCCGGAGATGATGCACCGCACCAGGCCCTGGGGGCAACTGACACGCCGTCGCCTGACGATCGGAACGATCACGACCGCTGCACTGCCGGCCGCAGTGGCCGTAGCCGCCATGGGGTGTGCGCCGGGAGCGGCCGGCTCCGAGGGCAGCAGCCCGCCGGCCTCGCTGACCAAGGAGCCGGTCGCGCTGCGGCTGCAGCAGCTCGCCGGCCAGTCGGAGCAGTACGCGCACCGCTACAGCGCCGAGTTCACCCAGCGCCACCCCAACATAAAGGTTGAGGTCGAGGAGTATCCCTCAGCTGAGTACTGGACCAAGATGCTCGCGCTGCACGCCTCCGACCAACTGGGCGACCTGGCCTACGGGTGGAACTCGCAGGGGCACCTCGCGTCGTGGGCGCACAAGGGGCTGGCGCGTGCGCTCGATGATCTTGTCCGCGCCGACAAGTACGACCTCGGCCAGTACTACGCCGGGGCGCTTGAGGCCGACCGCTGGGAAGGCAAGCTGTGGGCACTACCGACGGTGGGGCATCCCGGCGAGGTGACGCTCTTCTACAACATAAGTCTGCTTGACGCGGTCGGCGTCAAGCACCCGGCCCCCACCTGGAAGCTGGACGACGTAATCGATGCCGCCAAGCGCCTGGTCAAGCCCGGGATCTGGGGGTACGGGTGGGGCCGCGGCTACTTCCAGCTCGTGACGCGCCTGCGCGCCTTCGGCGGTGATTTCCTCTCGCCGGACGGCAAGAAGGCGACGTTGAGCATGCCCGCAGCGAAGGCGGCGCTGCAGTGGGAGTACGACATGATCGGTCGGCACCGCGTGGCACCCAGCCCCGCGGACACACCGGGCGCGGGCCAGATGTTCCAGGACGGCACACTCGCGCTGTACGCGAGCAACGTCGCCACCGTGACCACCTGGCGTCGCCCGATCGGTGACCGCTTCAAGTGGGCAGCAACGCTCTACCCGCCCGGACCGTCCGGCAAGCGCGGCACCGGGCTCCACACCAATACAATGCACCTGACCCGGCAGACCAGGCACCCGCGCGAGGCATGGGAGCTCCTGAAGTTCCTCACCTCGCACGAGGTGGGAGTGCAGAAGATCCTCATGGAGTCGGGATCGCCCGGCGGCCGGCCAGACGTGTGGAACGACCCACGGCTGTGGAACTACGAGCCGTGGTACAAGGTCGGCGCTGCGCTCATGGCCGAGGCCGAGCCGCCGTTCGTCGCCCATAACTTACGGACGCCCGAGGTGACCGCCGCGCTGGAGCAGGGGTTGCAGGAGGTCTGGCTGTCGAAGGTGTCGCCCCCAACCGGCGCGGACCAGGTCAACCAGGCCATTCAGGCCATCCTCGATCAGCCGCGGTAGCGAGCGGTCGCGCGTCGGTCACTGGGGTGGCCAGTGCGGCGAGGACGAGCAGCCTCAGCGCGAAAACCGGAAGCCGAACCCCACCGCCGGCGTGATCGCGCCGTCCACACCGTACGCCACAGCGGATGGTGCGGCGCCGCCGCCGGCTGGGCGAGGTGCAAATCGACCGCGCGTGCCTGAGCAGCGCGCTGGTGCGCGCGCCCGGACGACCTCGTCACCTCCTGCAAGGCCTGGCCGGCACGCGCGCCGGGTGACCGCTTCGCCAGGACCGCCTTCACCCTCGACTTGGACCACCACACCGCGCCCCCCGGCCGGCTGGGGTTGGGCACCTTGGGCAGCGGTGGCGCCCCGCTTGAGCAGCAGGCAGTCGATCGGCGAACATGGCGTGTTGCTCACGGCTCGGCCATCACTTGCAGGCGCACGGCCTGGACCGGATCGGCGCTGGGCTGGAGGTGGACAAGGACGAGCTTTTTGACGCCGGCACGGGGTGGCGCCAGTCACCGGTCGCCGCGGCGCACCGTCACCCAGGCAGCGTACCGGCGGCGAACTCCAGCTTCACCACCATCGGCTCGTCGGTGAGGTCGTCCGACGGCAGGTCGCGGACACGCAGGAACCGCTTGGGCGTGTCGCCGTGTGCCTGGCGCAGCCCCGCCTGCCACTGCTCGATCCACGAGCGCGGCGTCAGCTCCGCCACCGCCTGCACCGCCTGGCCCGTGTTCAGCAGCGTCGCCCGGACAGACGCGACCTCCAGCGGCCGCAGCGAGACCGCACTGCTCTCGGGGTCTCTCTGGAGATGAAGATAGAGCGAGTCTCCCTTCCGCGTCAGGAGCAGCTCCGCGCTCTCGATCAGGTCGGACGCCGGCCCGGCGCCGTAGAAGCTCTCCTTCACGCGCCCAAACCAGTCACCGATCCGGTTGAGCAGCGCCACCTGGACCGCGGGGATCGTGCCGTCGGCCTTGGGGCCCACGTTCAGCAGGTAGTTGCCGCCCATGGCCAGGATCTGCTGGATGCTCTGCATCAGGTGCTTGGCGGCGTAGTAGTCCTCGCCGGCGCGGTAGCCCCAACTCTCCCGCCCCACCGACTGGCACGCCTCGGTGGGGCGCTCGCGAGCGCGCGGGCGTCAACGCGGTGCTGCTCGCCAGCCACACCTTCGACCGCGGCACCGGGGGACGCCAGATGGCGGGGCATCCGTTGCCCGACCACGGGGTGCAGGCGTATGACCCCGACTTCCGGGGCGGCGGCTTCGCCACGATCCACCGGGAGTTCTACGGCAAGACGGCGATCGGCGACTTCCGCGCCCCGGACCACCCGGACTTGGACATCTTCGAGGAGGTGCTGGGGCCGGCGCACCGGCGGGGGATGCAAGTGTACGCCTGGATCAACGAGAACCCGCACGGCCCGATCCCGCGCCACGTGCCGAACTTCCCCAAGGTGCTGGAGATCGACGTGTACGGGCGGCGGGCGCACACGCCGTGCTTCAACCACCCCGACTACCGCTACTGGTGGCTGTCGATCATCGAGGATTACGTCAAGAGCTACGCGCTGGACGGGGTGGCGTGGTGCTCGGAGCGGCAGGGGCCGCTGGGGAGCATGCTCGGCGGCCAGGGGGCGGCGGGCATCACCTGCTTCTGCGAGCACTGCCGCGCCATCGCGCACGAGCGGGGCGTGAACGTGGAGCGCGCCAAGCGCGGCTTCGTGGCGATGGCGGACTTCCTGGCGGCGGCGCGCCGGGGGGAGCGGCCGGTGGACGGGTACTTTGTGACGTTCTGGCGGCTGCTGCTGGAGTACCCGGAGGTGCTGGCCTGGGAGAAGCTGTGGGTGGACAGCCAGCACGCGCTCTACGGCGAGATCTACGGCGTGGCCAAGGCGATCAGGCGGGAGGTCCAGGTGGGGTGGCACGTGATGCACCACAACTCGTTCAGCCCCTTCTACCGGGCCGAGCAGGACTACCAGAAGATGGCGCCGTACTCGGACTTCATCAAGGTGGTGGCGTACCACAACTGCGCCGGCCCGCGCTACGCCGCCTTCCACCGCTCGCTGGCGCGCACCATCTTCGCGGATGCGCGTCCCGAGGCATCGCTGGAGCTGATGTACGGCATCCTGGGGGTGGACGAGGCGCCGCTGGACGAGCTGCCCCAGGCCGGCTGGAGCGCGGAGTACGTGCGGCGCGAGACGGCGCGGGCGGTGGCCGGGGCGGGCGAGCGCGTGGCGATCCTGCCGGGGATCGACATCGACATCCCCACCGGGCCGGACCAGGCGCAGTGCACGCCGCAGGGCACGGCCGCCGCCGTGCGCGCCGCGTTCGACGGCGGCGCCAGGGGCGTGATCCTCTCGCGCAAGTACTCCGAGATGCGGCTGGACAACCTGTTCGCTACGAAGGACGCCATTCCAGCATGACGACCACCAAGCCAGTCGGAGAAGCGCTCCAGGCTGGCGCTGGCGGCGGGGCGCCCGGCCGAGCGCCCTTCCGGCTCAAGCCGGGGCGTCCGTTCCGCACGACAGGTGGGATGTGGGCCTGACTGCGGCTGCCGGCGAGCTTCTGCACCGACGCGATGTCGGCGCCCGCGTCGAGCAGCTCGGAGACGAACGTCCGCCGGAAGTCGTGGGGCGAGCAGTGCGCCACCCGCGCCACCCGCGCCACCATGCCGCTAGCAGCGCCCATAGCACGGCGCGCTGCTCCCGCAGGAGGCGTAGCGTGGGCGCACTCACCCCGCGCGCGCGCCTCATCGACTGCCTCACGCTGGTCCGCGCGGGAGCCGGGGATGTGCACCGTGATGTGCGGCGCTTGACTTGCGTCGCCCCCGTGGCGTGCAATGATGGTGCCCGCGTGCCCTGATACGGATCAGCGTGCCGGGGCGCTGGGGGTTGCGCTGGGAGCGAGCCGGTGGCTCGTGCAGGCGCCGGGCGCAGGCGCTGGCCCCGTTCGGCCCCCGCGCTACAACCTCAAGCAGTTCTACGCCGCGAGCGTCGAGACGCTCCACTTAGGCGGCAAGCAGTATGGGCTGCCGGACAGCGCCCATCCCGGCTTCTGCGGCCACTTCGTGAACCTGGACGCGCTGGCGCAGTCGGGAATCCCGGAGCCCAACGACGCGACGTGGACGTTCCGCGACCTCGAGGATCTCGCCAAGTCGCGAGCGCGTCGGCGATGACCGGGTCGCTTGCTGGCGGCGGGTCGAGCCGGAGAGAGAACGCAGGCAGGCGCTCGCCGCCCACGGACAGCCGCGCGTAGCAGTGGTAGTCGCCCAGCTCCAGCACGTCCTGTGGGTCGAGGCCGCCGCCCAGCTCCTGGGCGAGGTACTCGGCGTCTCCGGCGCGACCTGGAAGGCGAACAGGCCGTCCACGTTGGAGAACACCGTGGGGCTCAGCGCGCGGCCCTGCTCCCGGTCCAGGGCGTCGAGCCTGGCGAGGCTCAGGATGCTCTCGTAGTCGGCGCACCCATTCCCTCTCGTAGTCGGCGCACCCATTCCTTCGGATCGACGGTGGCCCAGCGCCTCGGTAGCCCGCAGGTACCCGGCGAGGACGCTGCGCGAGTGCCGCTCATAGAGGATGCGCACGTGGTCCTGGCAGTCCTGTCGGAGCGTGCGCTCGGGCAGAATGTGGTCACCAGACACTGTCGCACCAGACACTGCCACCCCGGCCCTGCGAGCTCTCAATAGAGTAGGCTCTACCCAAGAGGGCGAGCCACGCGCCGACCACCAAACATGTTGAGCCAGATGACCGGCAGCCTTCTCGGCGGGCGCTACCGCCTGGAGGAGCGCTTGGGCGCCGGCGGTATGGGCGAGACCTTCCGCGCGCTGGACACGCGGCTGGGGCGCCCGGTGGCCGTCAAGCTGCTCCACGCCTACCTCGCCTCCGATCCGGCGTTTGTCCGGCGCCTGGAGCGCGAGGCCCGCATCGTCGCCTCGCTCTCCCACCCCAACATCGTCAGCCTCTTCGACCACGGTCCCACTGCGCCTTCACGGCATCGAGCGCGTCCTTGACCGGGCGCTGGCCGCGCGCGGGAGCTGGAGCGCGCCGCGGCCATCCAGCAGCGACTCCTGCCATCGGACGTGGAGGGCTGGCCGGGGGTGCTGGAGGTCGCGGTGCGCTTCCGCCCCGCTGTCGAGACCAGCGGCGACTTCTACGACGTGCTGGGACTTGCGCCGGCCACCAAGGACGCGCTGGAGCCGCTGCAGATCGCGGTGGGGGACGTGGCCGGCAAGGGCATGGCGGCGGCCCTGGTGACGGCGCTCGCCCGCTCCGCGCTGCGGTCTAGCGGCACGGTCCCCACCACCATGGTCACCCCCTCCAGCACCCTGCGCATGGCCGGGCAGCGCCTCCACCAGGACGTGGGCGGCGGGCACTTCGTGGCGTGTGCCCTCTCCGTGATGGAGCCGCCGGGCATGCACCGCGCCGGGCCGCTGCTGCGCCTGTCGAACGCCGCCCGCTCCACGGCACCGGTACGCGCCTGGCTTGATCTCGCCCAATCTTCTGGATGCTGGCAGTACGGTACTCTCACACGCAGAGGAGGCATCGCACGTGACATCGCAGCAGGGGACGCGGGAAGCAGCCGGGGCAGCCGGGGCAGCCGGGGCAGCCGGGGCAGCCGGAAGCATGAAGAGAGGAACGACACGCCGCGGGTGGATCGGCGAGGCGGCGGCGCTCGCGGCCGGCGGGATGCTGGCGGCGTGCGGCACGGCGTCTGGCGGTGCGGGGGAGGAACTGCCCAAGGCGGGCACGCGCGAGGTGACGCTGCGCTACATCATGCACCAGGACAACAGCGAGATCCCCACCTACGAGGGCATCGCGCAGCTGTTCACCCAGAAGGTGCCCAAGGTGAAGGTAGCCGTGGAGCCCATCCCGTGGGACGACTACCCGGCCAAGATCACGGCCATGCTGGCGGGCGGCACGCCGCCGGACTGCTGCTACCAGGCGTCCCGCCGGGTGATCGGCTTCGCGGCCAACGGCCAGACCGTGGACATGAGCGCGCTGGTGAAGAAGGACCGGGATGCCAAGAAGGAGGCGTTCTGGCCAGGGACGATCGAGGAGAACACCTGGCGCGGCGTGCTGTTAGGGTGGCCGAGCGACGCGGTGGGCGTGCCGGTGGCCTTCAACAAGTCGCTCCTGCAGCAGCGTGGCGCCACGCTGCCCAGCCAGTACGTCGCGGAGAAGAGGTGGAACTGGGACGCCGTGCTGGAACTCTCCCGCCGCGTCGCGGGAGACGATGTCTACGGTGTGGCGGTGCGCGACTGGGACGGCGATTGGCCGAACTGGATCTACCAGAACGGCGGCGAGATCCTGAACAAGGACCGCACGGAGAGCCTGATCCACAAGCCGGAGGCGTACGAGGCGATTCAGCACTCGGTGGACCTGATCTACCGGCACAAGGTGGCGCCGCCGTTCAACACGCAGCCGTGGAGCGACGGCAAGCTGGCGCTCACTCTGGCGCACCCGAACAGCGTGCAGAGCTGGCGCAAGACGCTCTCCTTCGACTGGGACATCGCCCCGCTGTGGACGAAGAAGGCGGCCGGGTCCACGCTGTTCACCGGCGCGACGACGATGTTCAAGGACAGCAAGAACGTGGCGGAGGCGTGGGAGTTCGCCAAGTTCTTCGGCGGGCCAGAGGCGGAGAAGGAGCGGATCGTCAAGAACGGGCGCACGCCCGCACTGAAGTCGCTCCAGGACGAGTACGTCAAGATCCTGGACCCCAGCCAGTCGCCGGCCAGCGCCAAGCTCTACCTGGAGGCGCTGGAGTACTCGCGTCCCCTACCGATCACCCCAGCGTGGACCGAGATGCGCCAGATCATCGGGGAGCAGCTCAAGCCGGTGTGGGCGGGGGAGAAACCGGCCAAGGACGCCACGGCCGAGATCACGCGCCTGGTCAACCCGCTCCTGGCGCAGTTTGGCAAGAAGTAGGCAGGAGACGGGCGCTGCAGCGCTGCAAGTCTCCTGAGTATGCACTGCGGTTCCTCGAGCCCTTCAGCGCCGTGCACAACCACTTCCGTCCTCGTCGCCACCTCCTCGCCGCCGAGCACTACCGCCAGATCCGCACCGAGCGCTTTGACCAGTGGCGGGAGGCGGCGCGGCTCGCGCCTGCCGCCTGAGCACTGCGCACGCGCACCTGCCGTACGCCCGAACGGGTTCATCCGGGACGCCGCGCACGAGACCATCCGCCTTATCGCTAACCACCCGGACGAGCGCGACGGCGGCGAGTACGCCCGCAAGGACCGGGAGGCGCGCGAGGACCACCACATCCCGCCCGAGGAGGAGCTGCTCTTCTTCGAGGTGAGCGTGGTGGACCCCTCCGAGTTCGAGGCCGTCCTGCGCGTGCGCGGGGAGGAGGTGGACGGGCACCGCGTGCTCCGGGCCGAGAGCGCCTCGGTGGCGAACGCCACCGCCGCCTTCCTGCTCTGGGTGCGGGACGCCACCGGCCAGGTGCCGCACGTTTACTTCGGTTGGGGCGAGGCCAACCCCCTGATGCTGCTTGTGCGCTTCCTGATCTTCGGCGAGGGCGACATCCCCCCATTACGCGCGAAATCCTGCGCCAGGCCGAGCCCGACCCGGAGCGCCGTCCTGCTGTCCACGTTGGCTGAGATGGTCCGGTTCGGCCGCACCGCGGGTGCACCGGGTGTCCCCGGCTGCGCGGCGTGCGGTGCGCCACCCGACCCGCCCAGGTTCAGCGGATGAGCACGATGCCCGCGATGACGAGCATCGTGCCCAGCGCCTGCTAGAGCGATAGCGGTTCCCCCAAGAACAGCGCCGCCAGCACTAGCGCCACCAGCGGCCCCCACTTGGTCAGCGGGGCGCAGGCCCCGGCGGGCTTCTGATCCCAGGGCTATGATGATGAAGATGAGCGGCTGGCTGCTGAGGAAGCTCATCCAAAGTTGCCGGGAGAAATCACACGGCGGCCCGGGCGACGCATGCGCCTGTAGCGGCGCGGTGGCATCCCAATGACGTGCGGCGGTCCGGTTGGCCGGTGTGCGCCCTCACGAGCGCAAGCACGCGGTCCAGACTGTAGGGCTTGCGGATAACACCTTCCACTGTTCATGCGCGGCCGCAAGGAGGAGCACCACGCGGAGACCCGCGCAGACGAACCGCGCGCGCGCCGCGTCGCGTAACCGGCCGCCGCGTGCCGAGGGAGGCGCCGCACCCCCAGCCGGGGTGTGGCGCCTCACTTCGTTACGGGCTGTGCCCGACCGCGCTCGGGGCGTCGGAGCACCTGAGCGCCGCACCCGGCGGTGGGCTACTGCGCCCAACTCTGGCCGGGGACCCGCGCCCAGAGACCTATATAGATAGAAGGAAGTAGAGTTCGTGAGTGCCGTCCTCTCGCTGATCGACCGCACGCCCCCCGACGCCGCGGCGCTCATCGCGGCCATGATGCCTCGCCCGGACCGCGATGGTTCCACCCAGGCTGTCGTCGCCGTGCACCAACAGCACCAGGTCCCCGTCCCGCGTCCCTGTTTTCATCCCGGACTCACACTCCCGGACCCACAATCGGGTCCAGGAAGCACGGCGTCAAGTCGGTCTGCCGGTTGTCGCGAGACGGGTGCAGAGTGCCCGGCGAGGAGCACGGAAATACAAGCGCTGCGAGCATGAGGCGCTCGCCCGGCGGCAGCGGCCGACGGTAGCGGGCCAAATCACCCACCAGCGGTACCAGTCCCACAGCCACCACGGCAACCGCCCACCAGCACCTCGAACGCTCGCCTGAGCCAGCGCGCGGTGTTCGCCACCATCCACGCTGCACGGGCGGTGGCCGACACGCTCGACGCCAAGGCCGTCGCAGACGAGACGAGGGCGATGGCAGCGCAGCTTGGGCTGGGCACACTCGACACCTGAACGCAGCCAGGCGCGGGTGGCTACCATCCTCGTGCCGCCGCCGGTCGAGTGTCCACCGCTCCCGGCGTGATCCATCGCTGAGTCGCGCCGCGGCCAGACTGTACCGCCGTCGACGCGCGGCGGCAACGTCTCATCCGATGCGAGTCGGCGGCAGTGATGACATGGCCCTGGGCACTTTGCCGTGGACTGGGCAAAGGCGTCAAACGCCGGCGTGAGAACGATGCGCCCGCTGACCAGCGGCCATGGTCGGCGCTCGCCGCATTGCCGAGGTTGATGCCAACAACACCGTCTCGGACGCCACGAACCGGCGATTCGATCTGGAATCGCTCCAGGAACGCAGGTCACCGTCCGCGGTTCCGGAGGCACTGCCGGTTCCGCCGAGGCGCTCTCCGACGACGGGAGCGAGGGCGGCGATCTCTTCCATCTGGGCAGGCCCCGCGCAGCGGCGCACGAACTCGAGCGCGAGCCCCGCTTCCGTGCGTTCCTGCGCCGCAGTCACGATGGACGTGCCGTGAATGCCCTGCTCGTCGAGCATCCGCTGGAGGTAGCCCGCTTCCAGCACTGCCGGCTCCACGTCCGGCGGCACACCCACATCGATCTCGTCGTAGGAGAGGTCGTTGTTCCCTGTTGCGCCGTCGCCTGAGCTCCCCTTGACAGAGAAGCATCACGGTCTCCCACCAGGACCAACGGTCAGGTCGTGGCCTGGCTGATGGCCTGCAAATCGGCGAGTGCCTGCTTGAGGACGACGTGCTTGATGTAGACCTGGTAGGGAAGGCCCATGGCGCGGGCAGCTCGCTTCACGATCGCCACCTGCTCGCGCCCCCAGCGGAAGTTGACGTTCATCGCTTGGGTGTCGCGGTCAGCATGCGCCTCAAGCTCCGCGATGTGCTCCACGAGTCCAGGGTCGGTGATCTCGCCGCGACCAACGTGCCGGATGCTGATGTTGTCAGGCATTGCTCGAGTCTCTTGAAGTGTCTGCCGCATCCGCTCGCGGAAAGCAACTGATGATCAACACGACATTGGGATACTGCGCCGGCCTGATCCAGTACACCCCGTGGCGTTCACCGAAGGTTTCGAACCGCTGGCGCTCGGCATTCCAGGTCGCCTGGGCTTCGAAGTACGCTCGGATCGCATCCTCCGGTGTCGTGCCGCGCAGCACGACGTGGAGAATGTTGGGTTGATACCGGTCGTAGAGGAAGAAAAACCGCTGACCATTCGCTTCGTACTCCTCGTGGGGCCGAGAGCGCACGCCCTAATGATCGCACGTGGTGTTGACGTGGTCAACGTGTGCCCGTGGCGACTGTTGGTGGTGAGTGATTGTGTCCGGTGTAGCTGGTGCTGGCGCAGCTTCAACGCAAGGCACAGGCCCAATGTGAGGTGGCCGCGCCGGCGCAGGCGTGCGAGTGCGCCCGGCTGCGTGCGAAAAACGCGGCCCAGCGCCGGGATCTGGCCCGGCTGCGCTCCGACAACGGGTCGCTGGCCGCTTCCTAGTTGCGGCGATCCTGCACAAGGATGTCGAGCACCAGCCCGTCCCGGTCCACCGCCCGCCACAGCCAGTGCTTCCTGCCGTTGATCTTGAGCTGCACCTCGTCCAGTCGTCCAGGTGCCAGTTGCCGGCCGCGCGGCGCCGGTGGCGGCGGAGCCCCGCGGCCAGGGCCGGGCCAAACGTCCGGCACCACAGCCGGATGGCTTCGTAGCTGACATGTACACCCCGTTCCGCCAGCAGGTCCTCGACGTCGCGGTGGCTGAGGTGGCTGAGGTGGCTGAGGTGGCTGAGGTGGCTGAGGTGGCTGAGGTGGAACCGGTAGTACAGCCACACCGCGTGGCTGATGATCTCGGCGCTGGAACAGGGCCTGCCGCTGGTCATAGTGCCACTGGGCGCCGACCAGCCTGCGAACGCGGCGCGCGCCGCCGCCGGCGGCGGCGGCGCGGGTGCTGCTGCCGGGTGACCTGACCCCGGACGCGGCCCGCGCCGCCGTACTGGACGTACTGGGTGATCCCGCCTACCGGCGCAACGCCGAGCGGGTACGCGACGAGATCGCGGCGCTGCCCGGACCGGATGACGCCGTGCGCCACGTGGAAAAGCTCGTCGAGCGCCCGGCCCCGACCGCTCGGTGGAGCGCCGCCACGCGAGCCGCCAGCACCCGCCATCAGCGCCTAAGGCACCTCATGCACTCTGTCCGTGCGAGGCTTCAGCGCCTCCAGCGCCAGCCGCAGAACCGGGAGCAACAGCAAGAGCGGCGCTTTTACGTGGTCGTGCCGGCAGACGCGGCGGAGGGCGGCCATCCTGACGGGCGCACTGGGCGAACGTGACGGGCTGAGCAGTGGTTCGTGACTATGGCCCAAGAAGCAATGATGTAGGCTGGCGGGTGCTTCTATGCGTCATCGCCGCGGCTGCCGCAGGTGAGGATGGCCAACGCTGCGGCTTGACGCAAGACGAGGCCCCGGGTGTGATCCGGGGCCTCCGTGCGTGTCCGGGTCGTGCGGGACGTGTCGCCGTTAGGGGTCAGTGGGCGGCGCGACGTCTCGCCAGGCCGAGGGCGAGCAGCGTGCCCGCAGCCCCCAGCACCCAGGGGTGAGCGAATTGCGCACCACCTGCACCACCCGTCCGTGGTAGGCCGGTCGCTTGCGCCGGCAGGGTCGCTGGCGAGGAGAAGGGCTGAGCGGCATCAACCACAAACATGACCAACCCGCGAACGTCGGCGGCGCCGGTGCTGGACACCTGCAGTGGCGTGCCTGCGCGGAGCCCGGTGTTGGTGCCGCCGGCGGGGATTCGAACGGTGCCGCTGGCGGTGCGGACGCTCAGCTCCCCGGTGAGCACGTAGAACGCCTCGATGCCGGGATGGGTGTGCACCGGCGTCACGCTGCCCCGCGGTCCCGATGGCTCGTTGATGCGCAGCAGGTACTCGGAGGCCTGCATCACCGGGAGCGGCCCAACCTCGGCGACCCTGGTGCCGCCGGGAGACGATCCGCCGCTGGGGCCGACGGTGAGGAGCCAGCTCCGCCCCGCCGACTCCGCGGCCAGGCCATACGGTCCGGCCGCCGCCTGCGCGGCCGCCAGGGTCGGGAAGCTTTCGACTCGCCAGAAGAGGGACCCGGCGGGGAGCTGGGGGACGCGCTTCTCGCTGAGTGTCGTAATGACCAACGGCTCCTGCGCCCACGCCTGCGGCGGGCACGCCAGCCCCACGAGTCCCAGTGCGCTCGCGACCGCAAGACCCACGCGCAGTCGTCGCGCGAGCAGCCACGCGGCCGTGGTGGCCACCCTCATCCGCGTTCCATTCATCATCTTGCGCCTCCATGGCGGTGGCCATCCTGGGACGGCAGGACACCTTAGCAGTAGAGGTGGTCCGACACGCGCGGTTGCCGGCAGCCCGGCGCGCCGGTAGACGCGCGAGCCCCAAGTGCGTACGTCGGCCGCCTCGCGTTGGAGAAACTCTAACGCCTGCGCTCCGTGGCTCAGGAGCGGCTCAGGGTGTGTTGGCACTGGCGCGTGGAGCGGGTGCGGGGGTCTACTGCCACTGTCCGGGCAGCTTAGCCCCTGGCAGGAGGACAAACATGGCACGTACAGCAGCGGAGATGGTCACCGAGGCGAACGCGCGCGTCCAGAACCTGGGCGTCGCCCAAGCCGAGCCCTCCTGGCGCACCTGGCTCGAAGCCCGCTTCCCCATGCCGGCAAAGGAGCCTGAGGAGGCCGCCGCCACATCAACTTGATGCGGCGTTCTTACCCGTGTTGGCGATGGGGTTACGCCACCTCAGACCTTTGAATCGCGCGAAGTCCGCATCGACGCTGTACAGCGTGCACCCGTACTCGATTGCTATCGCCGCAAGGTGTGCGTCGGTCGTCAGATTGCCCGCTGTGCCGAGTGCGCGCAGGAACCCAAAGACGTGCTCAGTGTGCCGCTCGGCCCTCGAATCCCACAGCTCGCCCAGCGCCTCCTGCGAGGGAAGGATGATAATTGCTGCATAGGTCGGAGGCCAGGTACTGATGATGGTCCGCAAGTACAGGGGCATTGACAAGTTGAGGAAGGCGTAACGGCGTACGGGCATGCGGTAGCCACGTGGTCGTGGTGTTCAGGGGGCGGGCTGGAGCCGCGCCGCCTCCCGCCA
>CADCTC010000295.1 GCA_902805635.1 uncultured Chloroflexota bacterium | reverse complement strand
GTGCTCCCCGGCGCCGCCGGCGCGGTGCGTGGTCCTGGCAGGCTTGCTGTTGCGCCGTAGTAGCGGTATCATGCCGGCATCATGTTGCGATATATTCGCAGTAGCTCGTCGGCTGATGCCGAAGGAAACGGGGGACAACACATGGACACCGGTCTCACCCACGTCGCCACGCGCCGGCCCTGGGCCTTGCGTCACAAGCGCTGGCTGGCGCCACTCGCCGCCGCTGGGCTCGCGTTCACCGCGCAGCCGGCCTACGCCCTGCACATCGCGGAGGGCTTCCTGCCGCCGCTGTGGGCGGTGGTCTGGTTCGTCGCCTCCGCCCCGTTCGTCGTGCTGGGGATGCGGTCGATCTCGCGCCAGGTGCAGGCAAGTCCCCAGGCCAAGCTGACGCTGGGTATGTCCGGGGCATTCTCATTCGTGCTCTCCGCGCTGAAGATCCCCAGCGTCACGGGCAGCTGCTCGCACCCCACCGGGGTGGCGCTGGGCGCCATCCTGTTCGGCCCCACCGCAATGACGGTGCTCGGCACCATCGTCTTGCTGTTCCAGGCCATCATCCTCGCCCACGGCGGCCTGACCACGCTGGGCGCCAACGTGTTCTCCATGGCGGTCGTCGGACCGCTGGCGGCCTACGCGGTCTTCCGTGGGCTGCGCGGCCTGGGGCTGGCCTGGTCGGTCTTCTTCGCGGCTACCCTGTCTGACCTGGCGACCTACCTCACCACATCGGTGCAGATGGGGCTTGCCTTCCCTGCGCCCGAAGGCGGCGTGCTCGAGTCGTTCGTCAAGTTCGTCAGCATCTTCGCCATCACCCAGATCCCGCTCGCCATCAGCGAGGGCATCCTCTCGGTGATCGTCTTCAACCTGCTGCAGCAATACAGCCGCGAGGTGCTCGTCGAGCGGGGTGTTGTCGATGACGCCGCCATCTCTGCCCGCCATCCCGGCGCGGTCCCATCAGTCGCCTCCGCCTAGCAGCGCCACAAGGAGCCAGACATCATGTCCCTCACGCAACGGAACCTGCTGCTCATCGCGCTCGCCATCTTCATCGCGGGCGTTCCTACGCTCATGGCGCTAGGCGTGCTGCCGTCGCTCGTCCCCGACCCGCAGTGGGCAGGCGGTGACGGCATCATCACGGAGACCGTCGGCCAGGTGCAGGAGGGCTACCAGCCCTGGTTCACACCGCTGTTCTCTCCGGCCGACCTGGGCATCGAGCCGATCATGTTTGGCCTGCAAGCGTTGCTGGGCAGCCTGCTCGCGGCCGGGTTCCTGGGCTGGCTCGTCGGGCGGCGCGCGGCGCTGGCCGGTGACCGCGGCGAGCGCCGCGTGGCCACCATCGTCTCCACCGTCGCGCTCGTGGCGGCCATAGGGCTACTGTTCGTGCGCACCGAGCTCGGCGAGCTGCAAGCGTTCATCGCCGCGCTGCAAGGTCTCGCCATCGGCACCCTCGCGTTCTTCATTGGCTACCCGATGGGACGCAGGGCCGCTGAGCGGCGCACCGCGGAGACGAGCACAGCGGTCTAGCGAGCCGCCTTGAACCCGTTCCCAATCGACGCCTACGCGTACGCCAACCGGCTGCGGTGGGCGCACCCGGCGGAGAAGATGGTCTTCGCCGCGCTTACCATCGTGACCTGTCTCGTCTCGGGCTCGCCGGTCGTCGCCGCGCTCGCCGCCGCGCTGGTCGCCCTGGCCGTCACGCGCCTGGCGGGAATACGCTTGGGCGCGTTCTGGCACTTCGTGCGCCTGCCCATCGGCTTCATTGTCCTGAGCGTGATCACCATCGCGATCACCACCGTGCGGCCGGACGGCAGCGGCGCGCTCTTCTCGGCCCCGCTCGGCCCCTGGCGTATCGGCGCCACGCCCCAGACCATCGATCAGGCGGTGCGGGTCTTGTCGGTATCGCTGGCCAGCGTGACGGCCAGCCTGTTCCTGGCGCTCACCACGCCCATGGTGGACATTGCGGACCAGCTGCGGCGGTGGAAGGTGCCGGCGCTGTTCGTCGAATTGATGACATTGGTCTACCGATTCATCTTCGTGCTGCTGGAGACGGCCCAGGCGATGCACACCGCGCAGGAGGCGCGACTGGGCTACAGCTCCACTCGCCGCTGGCTGCGCTCGATGGGGATGCTGGCGTCCAACCTGTTCCTGCGGTCGAATGCACGCGCAGCGGCGCTGTTCACCGCGCTGACGGCGCGCGGCTACACCGGCGATCTCACCGTCTTGCGCGACGAGCCGGCATGGTCACGCCGCAACCTAGCGCTGATCGGGGTCGCAGAGTCGGCGCTGCTGGCGGCAGCGGGCGCCGTTCGGCTGGCAGGACTGCCCTGATGCCCGGCGTGCACGGCGGCCACCACGGCCCAGTTCCAATGCCGCCGCGCCGGGACGATGCGGACGCCCCGTTTCTGCCGGGCGCCGCAGCGGGGGTTCTGCCGCCGGCTGGTGAGCACGGCGAACCGCTCGGCGAACCGGTGCTGCAGACCGAGCGCGTCACCTTCGCGTACCAGGACGGTACGGTGGCGCTGCGCGACCTCAGCGTAGCAATCCGGCGCGGCGCCCGGCTGGCGATCCTCGGCGCCAACGGCTCGGGCAAGTCGACGCTCTTCCTGACGCTGAACGGCATCCTCAAGCCTGCCCAGGGCCGGGTTCTGCTGGGCGGCGCGCCCGTCCGCTACGACCGCGCCGGCCTGAACGACCTTCGCCGCCGCGTCGGCCTGGTCTTCCAGGACCCGGACACGCAGCTCTTCGCGGCCAGCGTGCGCCAGGACATCTCGTTCGGCCCCATCAACCTTGGCTTGAGCGACGCGGAAGTGCGCGCCCGCGTTGAGTGTGCGGTCGCGGATACGCAGATCGAGGACCTGACGGACCGGCCGACGCACTTGCTCAGTTATGGCCAGAAAAAGCGCGTCGCCATCGCCGGCGTGCTGGCGATGGACCCAGAGGTCATCATCGCCGACGAACCCACCGCGGGCCTCGACCCCGAGGCGACTGCGCGGCTGCTGGAGCTGCTCAACCGGCTGCATGCCATGGGCCGCACGATCTGCATCTCCACCCATGACCTGGAGCTGGCGCTGGCCTGGGCCGACCACACCATGGTGCTGCGGCGCGGTGAGCTTGCCGCTTCAGGGCCGCCGCAAGACGTGCTCAGGATGCCGGAGGTGGTGCGTGGCGCCCGGCTCGTGCAGCCCATCGTGCTAGACACCTTTGCGCGCCTGGTAGCCGCCGGCGTCCTCGCCGAGGACGCGCCGCCTCCACGCACCGCCGCCGAGCTCGTCGCACTCATCGTCGCGCGCGAGCCAGGCTCTCGCAATAGCGGAGCTCCCGAAGTCGCGGCTTACAACGGCAGCGCATAGCGGGTGCGATCGAGGGTCGCCCCGACTAGACTGGATGCAGGGCCACGTGCGGCGCGGGCGGCAGATCCACCTCGATAGGGTCGCCGGGGCGGACGTCGCCGCTGGCAAGCACAATCGCCATAATGCCCGCCTTGCGGATCAGGGCGCCGTCAGCATCGCGGTCGAGCACGGCGGCCATCAGGCCGGTCTGTACCCGATCCAGTTGGGCACACGGGTTGCGCAGTCCCGTGACCTCCACCACGGCGGTCTCCCCCAGGCGTAGCTGCGTGCCGGTGGGGAGCGCGAGCGGGTCAAGCCCACGCGTCGTCACATTTTCGCCCATTTGCCCGGCCGTGACATCGAAGCCGGCGGTGCGCAGCTCGCCATGCAGCTCCGCGTGGATCAGGTGTACCTGGCGCAGGTTGGGCTGGTTCGGGTCACGCGCCACGCGTGAGCGGTGTTTCACCGTCTCGCCCGCGTGGGCATCGCCCTGAATCCCCAGGCCGGCCAGCAGACGAATGCTCCCCTCACTCACCTTACCCAGCGAATGCGTCGCGCTGCGGCTCACCGCCGCGACTGAGCCGGCGGTGGCGGTGGTGCCTCGTGTGCCTGTGGTTCTGTTTGCAGCTTCACTCACGAGCGTGGAGTGTAGACGCCACGGCTCCATCTGGAACACTGCGCCTCTACTAATGGTTTCCCAGACCGTCGTCTATGTCGCGCGCAAGATTATGACACTTAACCCAGCTCGTCCCGAGGCCAACGCGGTGGCGGTGCGCGACGGCCGCATCCTGGCCACTGGGACGGTGGAAGAACTGGCCAACCTTGGCCATTGGGGACCGGGCACGGTAGACGACATCTTCCGCGACAAGGTGCTCCTGCCGGGGTTCATCGAGGCCCACGGGCACGCCCAGACGGAGGGGCTCAGCTGGACCACCCTGTACACCGGCTTCTACGACCGCGCTGCGCCGGACGGCAGCGTGGCGAAAGGCTGCCGCACGAACGACGAGGTGCTCGCCCGGCTGCGTCGCGCGGAGGCCGACCTGGCGGCGCCGGACGAGCCGCTGCTGGCCTGGGGCTATGACCCACTCTTCCTCGACGGAACGCAGATTACGGCGGCGGAGCTGGAGAGTGTGTCCACCACCAGGCCGGCCCTGCTGCGGCATGCCAGCGGCCACCTTTCGGTAGCCAACCGCACGCTGCTCCGCGCAGCAGGCATTACCGCCGAAGCGGATCTGGTGGGGATCGTCCGCGACGTGAACGGTGAGCCAACGGGGGTGCTCCAGGCCGGCGCCATGCACCGCGCCCGTGCGGCGGCGGGCGGCGCGGTCCCTACCCTGGAAGCGCTGGTCGAGGCGACACACGCCTTCGGCCGGTTGGCGCGACGGGCAGGCTGCACAACCGTGACCGACCTGGCGTTTGGCGGCAGTAACGAAGCGGTGGCGTACCGCGCGTACGCCTCGGCCACTTCAGCCCCGGACTTCCCGGCTCGCGTCGTGCTGGCCCACACCGCCTCCGCGCTGCTCGCGAAGGGCGGGCCGGAC
>CADCTC010000294.1 GCA_902805635.1 uncultured Chloroflexota bacterium | reverse complement strand
GCACGGCCGCTCCCCAACGCACAGCCCCCACACCAACTCCACAGTCTCCTCCCACCGGCTCCAGGTCGAACGTGTGGAAGATCACGACCACGTCAACGGTTGTCGCCATACGACACGGTTGTACCTTCGTGCCCCGCGGCGAGCGTCTTCCCACCACCGGCTCCGCACGTCACTCCTCAGGCAGTCATGCGGGCGCACACGTCGGCGTAGGCGGTAGCCACGTGCCGGTTGAACTGCTCCGACAGCGCATTGCCGACGGGCCGCTGCCCGGCGAGGTGGGCTCCTTCCTCGCACAGGCTCTGGCGAAACTGCTGGTACGCGCCGTCGCCGAGACCACGCGGGCTGAGGTAACCACCGCCCGCCCACACCCGCGTCGCGAGCAGCACCCGCGTGGCACGGCCGTCGGTCGACCAGGTGGACGAACAGTACGCGCTGGCGCTGGCGCTCCTCGCGCCGGAGCGGATGGACATCCGCGGCGTGGTGGCCGCGCACTTCGCCGACCGCGCCGGCAACCGGGGCATTGACCTGTCGTTCGACGAGATCGGGCGCGTGCTGGACCGGGTGCGGATGGCGGGTCGCTTCCCGGTGCTGCGCGGCAGCCACGCGCTGCGCTACTCGGACGAGCCGCAGCCGTCCGAGGGGGTGGACTTCATCCTGGAGGAAGCGCGCCGCGCCACGCCCGAGGACCCGCTGTGGGTCGGCGTTCAGTGGGTGAGCTTGAGCCCGATCACACCTCCGACGATCATCGCCAGGAACACGACCTTCAGAAACGAGGCCGGTTCTTCTCCGGTGGACATTGCGAACGCGACAGTGAGTACCGCGCCAATCCCCACCCACACGGCGTAGGCAGTGCCAACGGGAAGCTCTCGCATTGCGTAGGCGAGACCGGCCATGCTCAGGATTATCGCCACAGCGAAGACCACGGACGGACCAAGCCGCCTGAAGCCTTCGGACTTGCCCAACGCTGTGGCCCACACCGCCTCCAGCACACCCGAGAGTACGAGCACGAACCAAGACATAGCCAACCTCTCACGGGCCGTCTTGTCGCACACCGGGTACGGCACCCTCGTCCGGGAGCGCCTTCGCGGGCTCTGTCCGATGATCGCACATGCAAATTACTCTCACACAGCGGAGTCGCCGCCAGGCAGCCGCTTCCCCTCTTCGCGGCACTGTCGATCATCTGGTTCGCCGGCTGGGAGCTGCCGCCGCCCCGGCGACGGTAGGCGTCGGCGCCGGCAAGAGTGCAGGTGCGGAAGTCTCACGAGGCGGTCGGGCTCCTGTTGGAGGAGGGATGCCGGGCCCACCGGCCCGCGCGGCCAGCCGGACACGAGAGGCAGACGGTCGGCGTCACGCACCTTTTTCCACGCTACCGGTCAGCCGCCGGTGGCGTACGCGTGCGCGTCGGCCACGCAGCTGAGCAGAGCACGTTGAGGAGCGCGTACCGAACGTGCTCTGCCCGCACGCTCCGCTCGTCGTATTCACCGCGTCGGACGCCGCCACGTCGGCCGAGGCGACCGAGCGACTGGGTGCCGCGGGGCTGGTGACCAAGCCCTTCGACGTGGACTCGATCCTGGCGCTCGTGGACGGGCTCGACCCGCACGCCGCGCCCGCCCCGCAGAAGCTGTCCGCTCTACCCTCGCCTTGAGCACGCGCAGGAGCGCCAGCGGCGGTAGCCCGCCTGGGCCTTCTGGCGCTACTGTGACGTGGCACAAAGCGAGGCCCCGCTCTCGAACGAGAGCGGGGCCTCTGCCCAGCACGGTTTTGCGTTCCGGGAGCTCCAATGCCCGCCGGACCCACTGGGCCGCGAGGCTACGGGGCAGGTGTGACCCTTGGCGATGCGGCGCGGTAGGGCAGAGCCAGGTCAAAGGCACGTGGCCTCCCCATGTAGCTGGCCGGTAGCCCGAGCGTAGCTGGCGCGCAGTCAGTGTGGCACGCACTGCGGCACCCCGCCGCGCGGAACGGCACTGGCTGCGGCGGCACCTACGTACGCCGCTTGAGGAGTGGGAGCGCGGAGATCGGGTTTTCCGCGATGGTGTAGCCTGCGGGGAGCCCCTCCACTACCTCCTCTGGGTTAGGGGCGAGCGCAAAGTAGTGGGCTCGCCAGCGCGTGCCGTCGCGCCGCGTGACGGTGCGGGCTTGGAGGTAGAACACCTGCCCCCGAGAGTTCACGTGCGTGTAGGGCTGCTTCACTCGGGACGCCGCCGCCTGCCAGGCCGCGAGCGCGGCGCTCGTGGTCACCGCCTGGTGCCTGCGCTGCGCCGCCCGCGTGCGCTCTCTGTCCCGTCCAGCGGCGCATTCGGAGCAAAAGACGGCCCTGTCCACGCGGATGGGGGCGCCGCAGCTGGCGCACGGTCGGCGGAGCGGATGCTCCATGGTCAGGCAGTAGATATGACCATGAGTGCCTTTGGTGGTACGCATGCACTCGGATGAAGACTGCGCGCTGTAGAGCCGTTGACGGAAAGCTTGTAATTCGAACCTCGAGGCTTCTACGGGTGAGGCGGTCAACGCCAAGGGAGCTGGAGAAGCTCGCCCGTAGCCGTCAGGAAGCTGCCATGTAGTCGTGGCCTGGGGCACCGCCCGCTGTGGCCGCAGCAGGTCCGCCGGGAACGCCGATGTAGCTCCCATGTGGCGCTCAGGTAGTTGCGCGTCACTACGCTGGGCAAGTGCCCCGGGATTACACCTGCTCCGGGCCAGGCAACAGGAAGGAAGGTGTCCATGATAGGCAGAACAGAAGCGAGCTCCCGTGCCGGAATCACTGCGGCCGGCTGCATGGTCCTCACCGCAGAGGAGATCGGGAAGCAGGTCGGCTTCGTGCAGTGCCGCGTGTACGAGCGCTCGGCAGAGACGATCTGAGGGACAGTGCCAATGAACGGTGAGCATGAAAACGGCACCTGTGTCAGCGGGGTCCCGCCGACACGGCCAAGCAGCACTGCGTGCAGGCCGCGGCCGCAAAGGACTCGAGGATGGTAGCGTCACAATCTGGCCAGACAACCAGGTCGTCCAGGCGGGGTCGCTCCCGCAAGGTTACCCCTGAGCAGGGCAGACCGCCTGTCGACCTCCAGTCACTCGCCCGGCAGTGGCCGACGTTGCCGCTGGTGGATCTGCCGAGCCTGCTGGGGCACGTGCCCGGCTTCTCCAGCCGTAGCGCGGTTTTCCGTCGCGCCCGGGCCGGCACGCGGCCCGGTCTCGTGCGGGGTGAGGGACACCGGGCGTATGTCGTGACGGCCGTGCTCGTCAGGCATCTGCTCGGTCGAGACGCCGCCTGAGCGCGATGGAACGCCCACTTGAGGCGGCTGTGTGGGCGCGCACGCACGAGTGAAGGTGCGCCCCGAGTCCGTGTCGCAGACAAGACTCGCAGATGCATGCATACTTTAGCGTGTAAACTGCCCACGTGCATCAAGAGCATGAGATGGAAGCAGCACGAGACTCCACCCACGCGCCCGCTCGCCTGCCCAAGTACAAGCGGCTGGAAAGGGGCATCTTCCGGTCCTACCGCCCCGGCGATGCGCCTGACCGCCCGACCGGCGCGTACACGACCCAGGTTCAGATTGGCTGGCGCACCCGCAAGTCCGATGGCAAGCGAGTGCCCAACGTCGAACGCTTCACCGCCGACACGAGGACAGAGCTCCGCCGTCTGGTTGACGCCGCGCGGGCCGGGGCGCGGGAGGGGTACACCGCCCGGAACGCGGTGAGCATGACGGACTACTTACGCGGATGGCTCTGTGATCGGTACGCGCTCGTCGACATGACCGCCGACGACTGGACGCCGGCCACCTTCCGCACCATCGCACGCAAGCGCGTTGATCCGGCGCGCATGAAGACCGCGACCAGCCGCAATGGCACCATCGAACGGCACATCCTGCCGGCGATTGGCGCCTACAGACTCGATGAGCTTCGCCCGGAGCACATCCAGAGGATCGTCACGTCGCTCAAGGCGCAGGGAAAGCACCGGACGGCACTGCTGGTGTGGGAGATTCTGTCCGCTGCGCTCCACGACGCCAGGGACGCGAAGGCCATCAGCTGGTCTCCCGTTGATGGGGTGCCACGCCCGGCGTACGAGCCCGGTGCGACGGTGGGAGAGCCGCTCACCCCGGCCGAAATGCGCACCCTGATCGAAACATCGCAGGCGGCCCGCGACCGACTCACCGCGCTGTGGGCGCTGGCGGCGGCCACCGGCTGCCGGCCGGGCGAGCTGCTGGGTCTGGACCGCAGTGGCGTCCACGTGGGCGATCCCGAAGCGGCGTACGTGGTCATCACCCGCCGACTGGTCGACACTCACGACCGGACGCCCCGCTTCGCGCCCGCGACCAAGACGGGGGCGCCGGCGGTGATCAGCATTGATGCGCACACGGCGCGGCTCCTCAGCACGCACCTGGACCACCAGGAGGAAGAGCGGCGCGCACTCGGCACCGCCTACACCGACGTCGGCCTGGTATTCGCCTATGCAGGCGGCACCCCGCTGCTGCACCGAAACGTGGCGCGTGCATTCAGGCGCGCGCTCGACCGAGCCCGGCTGCGCCACGTGCGCTTTTACGACCAGCGCCACTTCCACGCCACGACGGTCATGGAGCAGACCGGGAACCTGAAGCTGGTGCAGTCGCGCCTGCGCCACACGAGCCTGAAAGTGCTGGAGAAGACCTACGCGCACGTCCGCAAGCCCGTCGATACCGCCGTCGTCAGGAGCGTGGGCGATGCCATCTGGGGCACCGCGGGCGGAAAGTCGTGAACGCATTTCACGAAAACTTCACGAAATGGGCAACAAGAACCCCCCTCGCCGCGTGGCCGAGGGGGGTTCTCTCTGGAGCGAGTGGAGCCGATGGGCGGAATCGAACCGCCGGCCAGCTGTTTACGAAACAGCTGCTCTACCGCTGAGCTACATCGGCACCGTTACCGATTTTAGCACGATCCCATGCTCCCAAAGGCCCACTAAACACCTCCGGCAACAGGTACGTGCCGCTGGGCGCATGCCGCTTTGCGCCCCGCTGAGCGTCTACTTATATGGGGACTTCTTGGCAATGCACTGGCTTCGCTCCGGCCGGCGCACCGCCCAGACGGGTGCACCCAATGCCGAAAAGTCCGTGACCGTGTAGGAGGGGCAACAAATAGCAACAAATGACAACAAGAATCGCCCTCCACCCCTACCGGGAGCCCGCCACCCTCGCGGCGCCGCGGTTCTGCTGCGTTGCCAGCCGCCTGCATGTGCACCGCTCTCACGCGCATCCTTCCGGAGCGCTCCTACGGCTCCGTTGTCTCATCCGCCGCACGCGGTTCCGGCCGGCTGCGCTCCAGGTAGTAGCCCAGCCCCCGGCGCGCCATTAGGTACACCGGCTTCTTCGGGTCCGGCTCGATCTTGTTCCGCAGCAGGCCGATGTACGTCTTCACGTACCCCGTCTCTCCCGCGTAGTTGTGCCCCCACACGTGCTCCAGGATCTGGTCGTGCGACAGCACCTGCCCCGCGTGCCGCGCCAGCGTCTCCAGCAGCCGGTACTCCGTCGCCGAGAGGCTGACCTCCTTGCCCTGCACCACCGCCACCCGCCGCGCCGTGTCCACCACCAGGTTCCCGCCGTCCAGGCTGATCACCTCCGGCTGGCTCTCTCCGTCGCCACTGGCCCTCACCTTGCGCCGCAGCAGCGCGCGGATGCGCGCCGCCAGCTGCACCGGGCGGAACGGCTTGGTCACGTAGTCGTCCGCCCCCGCGTCCAGCCCGCGCACCACGTCGTGGTCGGCGCTGTGCGCCGTCACCATCATGATCGGCGCGTCCGTCAGGTCCCGGATCCGCCGGCACGTCTCCCACCCGTCCATCACCGGCATCGTTACGTCCAGCAGCACCACGTCTGGCCGGTGCTGGAACACCATCCTCAGCGCCTGCTGCCCGTTCTCCGCCAGCAGCACCTCGTAGTCGGCGGAGAGCGACGCCTCCGCCAGCGCCCGCAGACTGGGGTCGTCGTCCACCACCAGCACCGTCGGCTTGTCACCCGTCGCGCTCGCCGTCATCGCCTGGCTCCTCCAGTTTCGCCAGCTGGCCCGCCCGTACCGGCACGCGGCCGCCACGCTGCCGCCCACTACCACTATAGAGCGTCCCTTCCCTCGCCGCTTGCTGTTGTGACCCTCGTCCGGCTCGCGAACAAACGCAGAATCACGCGCGGTTCCAATTGTCCTGAAAATCCGCGCGCCTCAGCCTTTCTATTCCTATGAAGGGAGTCTGTGTCACAAGTGGTCACCCATACCGGTAGCGGGAGAAAAGTAAGAGAACCTGCGGCAAACTGCGGCAAATTGTGCGATGAATCGCGCGCCACTGAGCCCTCCTCCTCCGCTGGCACCGGAAAGGTTAGACAAATCGCCTCAAGCTACATCAAGCCGCTGCCACCAATCGCCCATCCTTCAGTCTGCCTCGCTGCGGCCCGTCTTGTCCCGCACGGCGAACCCTGCTATACCCCTACCGTTATGGCGGACCTCCTGGAAAGCCCTCCGCGATCCCCCGCGACTGCCTTCACAGCCCCCGCACCGGGCGATGCGGCTCGCGACACCACACACGCGCTCGAGCTGCTGCGCCTGCTCGCCCTCTGCCGCACGCTGGAGCAGACCCTCTGCGAGCTCAACCCGCGCTGGTTCCCTGCCCTCGGCGAAGAGGCCACCCTGGTCGGCGCCTTCCACGGCCTGCGCGCCACAGACTTCGCCGCCGCGCATTACCGCGGCCCCTTCATCGTCTATTACATGCGCGGCGCCGAGCTGGCCCGCCTCGTCGGCCAGTGCCTCGCCAAGGCCAACGGCTACGCCAGGGGCCGCGCCCTCGGCTTCACCGGCCCCCTGGAGCTCGGCTGCCTCCCCTGGGTCGCCGGCGACCTCGGCACCGGCCTCGGCGTCGCCACCGGCGTCGCCACCGGCTACCAGTACGAGGGCGGCGACCGCGTGGTAGTCTGCTCCTTCGGCGACGGCACCTCCAACCGCGGCGACTTCCACGAGGCGCTCAACCTCGCCGGCGTCTGGAAGCTCCCCATCGTCTACGTCTGCCAGCACAACCAGTACTCCATCTCCCTGCACGCCTCCAAGGTGCTCCCCGCCGGCTCCATCACCACCCGCGCCGCCGGCTACGGCATGCCCGGCCTCACCATAGACGGCAACGACGTCTTCGCGGTGCGCCAGGCCGTCCAGGACGTCGTCGCCCGCGCCCGCGCCGGTGACGGCCCCACCCTCATAGAGGCGTGTACCTACCGCCTGGGCGGCCACTGGGCCGCCGACCCCGGCGGCTACCGCACCGACGACGAGGTCGCCCCCTGGCGCCAGCGTGACCCCATCGACCGCATCCAGCGCTTCGTCCTCGATACCGACCTCGCGGACCAGTCCGCCGTCGACCAGCTCTGGTCAGACGTCCGCGCCGAAGTCACCGCCGCCGTCGAGATCGCCCAATCAGCCCCCTCCTGCGAAGAAGCCGGCCTCGGCCTCGACGAGGTATTCGCCAAATGACTGCCACACCCGTGACCGCTGCTCCGCCAACTGCCAGCCCGTCCCGCCCTGAGAGTCCCCCCTCTCCTCGTCGGAGAGGGGACGTAGGTGAGGTCAGCCGCCTCACCTACGTCGAAGCCCTGGTAGAGGGCATTCGCGACGAGATGCGCCGCGACCCGGACGTCTTCTTCATGGGCCAGGACGTCGGCCCCATGGGCGGCGCCATGCAGGGCGCCAGGGGGCTCTTTGAGGAGTTCGGACCACGCCGCGTCAAGGACACCCCCATCTCAGAGTCGGCCATGGTCGGCGCCGCCGTCGGCGCGGCGCTCGCCGGCAAGCGGCCCATCGTGGAGGTGTCCTTCGGCGAGTTCCTGCCCACCGCCATGAACCAGATCGTGCTGCAGGCCGCCAACCTCCACTATATGACCGCCGGCGTCGCCCGCGTGCCGCTCGTCCTGCGCACCCGCGTCGGCGACGGTCCCTACCGCGGCCACCCCCAGATGTACGAGGCGTGGTTCACCCACATCCCCGGCCTCAAGGTGGTCATGCCGTCCACCCCCGCCGACGCCAAGGGCATGATGGTCGCCGCCATCCGCGACCCCAACCCCGTGCTCTTCTTCGAGCACATGTGGCTCTACCACGGCGTGCGCGGCGACGTGCCCGGTGGTGACTACACCACGCCCCTACACAGCACCTTCCTGCGCCGCCACGGCCAGCACGCCACCGTCGCCGCCACCGGCTGGATGGTGCACAAGGCGCTCACCGCCGCCACCCAGCTCGCCCAGGAGGGGATCGAAGTAGAGGTGGTGGACCTGGCCTGCCTCGCACCGCTCGAGACCACCCTGCTCGAAGAGTCGGTCCGCAAGACCAGCCGCCTGGTCGTCGCCCACGAGGCATGGCGCACCAGCGGCTTCGGCGCCGAGATCGCCGCCACCCTCGCCGAACGCTGCTTCTTCGACCTCGACGCCCCGGTCGCGCGCGTCGCCGCACCGGACGCGCCGCTGCCCCTCTCCAAGCCGCTGCGCGACGCCTTCCTGCCCGACGTCGCCGACATCGTCGCCGCCATCCGCGCCGTCCTCGCGGCGTGACGCATAATCAGCCCCGCCATGCCCCTGCGCACCCCTGAGCAGTATTTCCAAAGCCTGCGCGACGCCCGGCGCGTCTACTACCGCGGCCGCGCCGTCCCGGACGTGCTCGACCACCCGGTGATCGGTCTGGCCGCCCGCCACGCCGCTATCGACTACGAGATGGCCGAGGACCCGCGCTACCGCGACCTGGCCGTGGTAGACGGCACCAGCCGCTACTTCGTTCCGCCGCGCTCCACCGATGACCTGCTCTCCCGCTCGCGCCTGATCGAGACCGCCACCCGCCTCGGCGGCACGCTGGTCGTGCTCATCAAGGAGATCGGCACCGACGCGCTGTTCGGCCTCTCCATCGTCGCGCACGAGATGGACAAGCGCCTCGGCACCCCCTACGCCGAGCGCGTGCGCGCCTTCCACAAGCACTGCGCCGAGGGCGACCTCGCCCTGGCCGTCGCGCAGACCGACGTCAAGGGCGACCGCGGCCTCGGCCCCGCCGAGCAGGCCGCGCGCGGCCACCCCGATGCCTACCTGCGCATCGTCGAGCGCCGCCCGGACGGCATCGTTGTGCGCGGCGCCAAGGCGCACACCTCGGTCTCCACTAACGCCAACGAGCTGATCGTCCTGCCCACCCGCGCCATGGCCGAGGCCGACGCCGACTACGCCGTCGCCTTCGCCATCCCGGTGGATACCCCCGGCGTCACCCTCATCGCCAGCCCCCACGGCGGCGGCGACAAGAACACCTTCGAGCACCCCATCGCCGCGCGTCACAAGATGATGGAGACGCTCACCGTCTTCGAGGACGTCTTCGTCCCCAACGAGCGCGTCTTCATGGCCGGCGAGTGGCAGTTCGCCGGTCCGCTCGCGCTCACCTTCGTCGAGTACCACCGCTTCACCGCCGTCTCGTACAAGCTGCCGCTGGTCGATGCGCTGGTCGGCGTCGCCCTGCTGCTGGCCGAGTACAACGGCGTCGAGCGCGCCGGCCACGTGCGCGACAAGCTCTCCTGGCTGATCGCCTACGCTGAGGGACTACGCGCGCTGACCCACATGGCCGCCCACCGCTGCCAGCGCCACCCCACCGTCCTGGGCGGCGAGATCGCCGTGCCCGACCCGCTCACCGTCAACACCGCCAAGCTCCACTTCGCCTCCAACTACCACCAGGCGGTGGCACGCGTTCAAGACATCGCCGGTGGCCTGCTGGTCACCGGTCCCGCCGAGGAGGACCTGGGCGCGGAGCTGGGCGACCGCGTGCGCCACTACCTGGGTGGCAAGCTGGGCACCGACACTGAAGCGCGCCTGCGCGCCCTCAACCTCGCCTCCGACCTCACCGCCTCGGACTTCGGCGGCTACCAGGAAGTGCTCGCCGTCCACGCCGAGGGCTCCATCGAAGCCGAAAAGCTCACCATCCTGCGCAACTACGACCACCGCACCGCCCGCGACTACGCTCGCCAGCTGGCCGACACCGGCCGCGGTGCATAGAGAACAACCTAATGACTGAAACCGCCCACTCCCTCATCACCACCTACCTGGACGAGCTGCGCGACACGATGCAGCAGACGCTCACGCCGGAGCTGGACCGCGCCGTGTCCATCCTGCAGGACGCCCGCGCCCGCGGTGCCACCATCTACTTCTGCGGCAACGGCGGCGCCGCCTCCACCGCCTCGCACTTCGCCTGCGACCTTGGCAAGAACACCGCCCACGCCACCAAGGGTCGCTTCCGCACCATCGCCTTGGTGGACAACATCCCCGCCGTCACCGCCTGGGGCAACGACAACGGCTACGACCAGATCTTCGTCGAGCAGGCGCGCAACCTGCTGCTCCGCGGCGACGTGCTGGTCGCCATCTCCGGCAGCGGCAACTCGCCCAACGTGCTGCACGCCGTGGACTACGCGCGCGAGACGGGCTGCCCCGTCATCGGCCTCATCGGCTTCCAGGGCGGCGCCCTCAAGGACCGCTGCGACGTGGCCCTCGTCATCCCCGGCCGCACCATCGAGCAGGCCGAGGACGGCCAGCTGATCCTCAACCACGCCATCTGCACCGCCATCCGCGCCATGGACGGCGCAGCGTAGGCGTGCCGCACGCCCAGCGCCTCGCCGCCGAGTGGCTATCATGAACAGGCAGCCGGCGTGCCCCGCACCAATTTGTCGTCCCGGCGCAAGCGGCCATTCCGCGGCGGGCCCGGTGCACGTTTACCTGAACGCGTGGAGTTGATGATCCCTTGATCGCTCGCCCGCGCCGCCCGCTGGCGGCGCTGCTCCGGCACACCAGACTCGGCCGCGCCGCAGTGCGCGCGCTCCGTGCCGTTGCGTCGCGTCGCTCCTCGGGCCCGTGGACCACCATCGCGCCCGCGGCCCCCGCGCGGCCCGCCGAGCCAAGCGCGGACGAGCGCTACCGCAGCGCCTGCGCCGCGGCGCGCGAGGCACTCGACGCCGGCCAGGCCAACTTGGCAGCGGGACTGGCCCGCCAGGCGCTGGACGCGCTGCCGCGCGGTCTGGACGCGACGCGACTGCTGGGACTCGCGCTGCTGGAGTGGACGGACGCGCGCCCCGCCCGCCACGCCTTCGAGGCCGCCCTGGCGCTCGACCCGCTCGATGTTGCGGCCGCCGCCGGCATCGCCGAGGCGGTGGAGCTGCTCGAGGACACCGGCGCCTCCGAAGCAGCCTGGCGCCACGCCTGGGAGCTTGAGCCCGCCTCGCGGGAGATCGGCCAGCGCCTGCAGGAGGCCCGCCGGTCGGGAGGGGCCCTGGACGACGTCTCTGGCTCGCCCCCGCTCACCCGCGCCGCGCTCGCGCGCATCCAGCTGCGCGGCGGCCTGTTCGAGCACGCCGCCATCGAGGCACGCAGCGCGCTAACCAAAGAGCCAGACCGCCTGGACCTACAGCTCACCCTGGCCGAGGCGTGCTGGCGTGCCGGCGAGCCGGCGGCGGCGGGCGCGGTGGCAGCCCAGATCCTGGAGCGGTCGCCCGACTGCGTCGCCGCCAACCTGCTGCTGGCCGTGCAGCTCCTCTCCGAAGGCGAGGACGCGTCCGGCGTCCTGGAGCGCATCCAGGCGGTGGATCCCGAAGGCAGCGTCGCGGCGCGCCTCTTCGACGACCGTGAAGTGCCGGTGCTGTTCGGCCCCGACCAGGCGCTCGCCACCGCTCCGGCTCCCCCGGCTCCCCCGGTCACCCCTGCGCCCATGCCGCAGCCAGCGGCGGAGCCGGAGCCGCCATCCACCGACCAGGCTGCCGAGCACCTGGCTGTCGAGCCGGCCACGACGGCCGGACCGTCGGCTGTGCCCTCGTCCGCGGAGAGGGAGGCGCAAGAGCCGGCGCCAGAGCCAGCTCAGGACACCTATTCTGAGTTCGCACGCCCCAACGGCGCCAGCGACCTGGAACAGCGTGCCGCCATGGTTGCTGCTACCGAAGACTCCGCTCTGGCCGATACCGTTCCACTCCCGGCAGTCTCGGCGCCGACCACCGAGATTCCGTCGCCGGTCTCCGTCACCGACCACGTGGGATCGAACGACGCGGAAGCCACCGCGGACCCAGCAGACGCGATCGACGCTATCCAGGCGTCTGGCCCCGCGAACATAGCTGACGCCAAGAGCGCAGACGAGCTTCCCACGCCCACACCACAGGCAGTAGCTGCAGTGCAAGACGAGCTGGTGGAGGCGGAACAACCGGTGCCCGCGGCGGCGAACGCCGCCGGCGGCAGTGGACGTGCCGCCGGCGATGAAGCCATGCGCGTCGGGCACTACTTCGCGGCGATGCGCGCCTACGGCGCGTGGCTGCGGACGCTGCGGGCCGAGCGGTCGAACCAGAACGCCGGCCGCTAGAGTCACGGAGGATCTGTCATGAACGACCAAGCGCTGGCCGGGCTGCGCCGCATCACGGGAGTGACCGCCGCCTACGTCGTGGAGCGGGGCGGGCCACCGCCCGACACCGGCGAGACGGTGGGATCGACAGAGGCCGCGCTGCTGAGCGCCACCGTCGCCGCGCTGGCGCAGGCGGCCGGTGATCTCGGCCTGGGCGACTTCGGCGAGACGATCGTCGAAGCCGAGCGCGGCGCGGTTGTTGCCGGCGCTTTGCACGGCGGTCGCGCCGCCGTGGTGGTCACCGGCGCCGGCGCCAATCTGGGAATGATCCGCATGGAGCTGCGCCGCCTGCGGCGCAACTCCTGAGCACAGGGAGAACCAATGCCTGCAGAAACCGAACGCACGCTCATCATTGTGAAACCGGATGGCGTGCAGCGCGCCCTGGTGGGCGAGATCCTGAGCCGCTTCGAGCGGCGCGGTCTGAGGCTGGTGGGCCTCAAGCTGATCCACATCGACCGTCCACTGGCGGAGCAGCACTACGCCGAGCACCAGGGCAAGCCGTTCTACGACGGCCTAATCGAGTACATCACGCTCAGCCCGGTCGTCGTCGCCGTCCTGGAGGGCCCGCACGCTATCCAGGTCGTGCGCAACACTGTCGGCGGCACCCGCCCGCACGAGGCTGCCCCCGGCAGCATCCGCGGCGACTTCGGCGTCGACGTCGGTCGTAACCTCATCCACGCCTCGGACGCCCCGGAAACGGCGCAGACCGAGGTTGCCCTCTACTTCAAGTCCAACGAGCTACTCAGCTACCAGCGAGACGTCGATCGCTGGATTTCTGGCTAGTCCACACCGCCACACAGTTACGCCCGGCAGCCTCGCCGGGGCAGCGCGCACCCGCGCGTGAATCAGAAACGGGCGTCCATGGGGACGCCCGTCTAAGATTTAGTTCTCTAGCCGGCTGCCGCGCGATACGGCAACAGCCAACGACAGCTGGGATCAGGCGCGCGGCGCGGGCTCCGTGGAACGCGTAACCGTGGCCGCACCGTTGGTGCCGTTGGTCGAGGGGGCGCTGCTGGTCACCGTGGTTGATGGAGGCGGCGCCGACGTGGTGGACGCCATCGCGACGCGCTCAGCCTCACGCTCCTCGTCGGTCTGCGCCTTCTTGAATTCCTTCACGCCACGCCCAAAGTCGCCCATCACCTTTGGCAGCTTGCCGGCGCCAAAGACGATCAGCACGATCACGAGAACGATGATGAGCTCAGGCCCACCGAGGTTGAATGGCATTGGTCAGTCCTCTCCCGCTACGCGGTCAATCATAGCGCATCCCCCTAATAGCCATCCCCCACTCACCCGGTAGACCCCCCGAATGGCGCAGCGCCCCAGGCTCAGCCCTTCGCACGAGAGTCAAGGCTAGTCCATCCACTGTTGACCCTGGGCCCACAAGGAGTTAAGATACCTGCATGTGAAGGTTGACATCCTTCACATGCGAGTGAAAGGACTGGCTAAATGCCCGAAGTGACGGGGCGCTGCCCAATGTGCGAGGCCGAGCTGGTAGTGACGCACATGCGCTGCCAGCAATGCGGCACCGGGTTGGATGGCGTCTTCCACCTGAACAAGTTCGACCGCCTCAGCCGCGAGCAGCTGCGGTTCGTAGACGTGTTCATCAAGAACCGCGGCGTGATTCGCGACGTGGAGAAGGAGCTCGGTATCTCCTATCCCACCGTGCGCAGCCGGTTGGACGACGTGATCCGCGCCATGGGCTACGACGCCGCCGGCGAAGCGCCGGAAGAGCCCGCGACCGCTACTGCCGCCTCGGACCCGGACCAGCGCCGCCGCGTGCTGGACCGCCTTCAATCGGGAGAGATCTCCGCGGACCAGGCGCTGGCACTGCTGCGTGGCTCCGGCAGCCCGGCCGGCGCCGCTGCCGCTGGTGGAGCCGGCGCCGGACGAGCGGACGAGGACTGAGAAGTGGCCACTACCGCCACTCCAGGTGCACCTACCCAGGACGAGCGCCTGCGCGTCCTGGAGCTTGTCGCGTCCGGCCGGGTGACGCCGGAACAGGGCGCCGAGCTGCTCCGAGCGCTCCAGGCGGCGCCCGCTTCTACGTCAGAGTCCGACCATTCTTCGAGGGCGCCCGGAGGCGGCGCCAACTGGCTCGAAGCGCTGGGTCTGAGGCGGCCCGCGGATGCCGGCTATGGGATCGCGCCTAGCGGTACGCCGGACGGCGCGCAATGGCTGCGCGTCCGAGTGTCCGACAGACAGCGCCGCACGCTCGCCGACGTGCAGCTGCCACTCACGGCGGTTGGGCTGGCATTGCGGCTGGGAGGGCGCTGGGTGCCGCAGCTGCGCCTGCTGGACTCCGCCTTCCTGCTCGCCACACTCCGACTGCGCCAGGGCCAGTCTGTCTTCCGCTACGAAGACAGCGCCGGCGGCGAGCGGATCGAGATTACCGCCGAATAAGGCTCGGCAAAGAGAGAAGGACCGACTGATGACCGAGTTGACGTTCACCGCCGGCACGCGAGCGGTATTGGACCTGCGCGACAGCAGCGGCGAGGTGACGGTGAAGGACTGGGACGGCGCGACGATTCAGATCGTCGCGGCGCCGGAGTCCTCGCCGTACGTCTTGCGTGACGGCGACACCTTCCGAATCACGCTCGCACGGGGCGGCGCCATCTCGCTGCCCATCGGGCTGCCGGCCGAAGTAGTGACGCCGTTCGCGGTACGCCTGCGCGTGACGCGCGCCGGTGGCGAGACGGAGGTCCGGCCGGCCCCTGCCAGCGGCGACGGCAGCGGTGACGCCGCGCGTGCCGCGGGCGCGCCGGACTTCGTCGAGATCGCAGAAGTGATGGCGGAGCGGGGCAGGCGGGTGGTGCAGGAGGTCGCGCGCGCGGTGCGCGCCGGCGGTGGTGGCGCCTCCGACGAGCTGGCACGCAAGCTGGAGGAAGCCGAAGCGCGCATCGAAGCAGCGGCGCGCCACGCCGCCGAGCGCGGCCAGCGCGAGGTGGAGCGCACCGTGCAGACCGCCGGCCGCTACGAGGAGCACGGCCGGCGCGTGGCCGAGCGGGTGGTCGAGCGTGCCGGCCGCCATGCGGAGCGCCAGGCCGAGCGGCACGCCGAACGGGCCGAGCGCTTTGCCGAGCACGCCACACGCCGCGCCGGCCGCGGCCGCTCGTGGTTCGCGGAGCGGCTGGACGAGTGGGCTACCGCCAACAGGGGTGGCACAGCTGGATCGGCCGGCACGCGCGCGACCACGCCGAGCGCTACAGAGGACGAGCGCCTGGCCATCATGCAGATGCTGCGCGACGGCAAGATCAACGCTGAGCAGGCGGCCCAGCTGCTGGACGCGTTGGGCGGCTAGCGGCGAGGCACGACTGCGTGTCGCACGCACTCATTGATCCTGATGGCCGAGTGGGCGACCGTGTTGGAGTCGTGAGTAGGGCAAGGGCTCGTCCCTTGCCCTGCGGCGGCAGCACCATGCGGAACACTGCGCGGTAGGGGACGGGCCCCTACCCTACTGCCGGTTCGGCGGCAATGTGAGTCATTCGGGCCAGCCCTGCGCGCCGATCAGAGGGACGAAGCGCACGGGGCCGAGGGAACGCTCGGTGACGTTGCCTTGGGCGTCGCGGGTCACCACGATCAGCTCCTGGTCATCGCGACCGCCAACCGGCAGCACCAGCCGGCCACCCGGCTTCAACTGCTCGAGGAGGTGCACCGGCACCGCGGGCGAAGCAGCGGTCACCAGAATCGAGTCGTACGGAGCAGCGTCGGGCCAGCCGAGCGAGCCGTCGCCAACCTCCACCCGCGCGTTCCGGTAGCCGAGGTATGCCAGGACGCGCCGGGCGTGTTCCGCCAGCTCGGGCTTGCGCTCCACCGATACCACCTCACTCGCGAGCTCGGCCAGCACTGCGGTCTGATAACCGGAGCCAGTGCCGATCTCGAGCACATGGTGCTCCGGCCGCACCGCCAGTGCCTCGGTCATCATCGCCACGACGGCCGGCTGGGAGATGGTCTGGCCGCCCGCGATCGGCAGCGCTTCATCTTCGAACGCGCGGTGACGCTGCTCCTCGCCCACGAACACGTCGCGCGGGACGCGCGCCAGCACGCCAAGCACTGCGTCTCCGGCCGCGCCGCGGCGACGCAGTGCGTCCACCAGCCGCGACTGCGCCGTCTCCCAGCCGCGCGTTTCGTTCACAGACAGTAGCCTGCTCCCCTCATAGACAAGTATGGCAGTGGCCCCGCACGTTCACCGCGCCACCCTTATCACGCGGCGTGCCCTGCTGGCCGGCGCATCCGGCGGTGCGTGGGCGGCCGCGGGATGCGCCGTAACCAGCCCGCAGCCAGTGCGGGTCACGCTGCTGGTGCTCGCACCGGAGTCTGCCGGGCGCGTGGCGCGCATGCTGGCCTGGAACCGGCGCTTCGAGCAGCAGACGGGCGCCCACCTGGAGCCGGCGCCCCTGCCTGCCGTCCGAACAGGGGCAGGCGCAGGTTTGGGGGTCCCGCCGGACATGGCACAGGCGGCGCTGGACGCGGTAGTGGCGGGTGGCACATCGCAGCCGGCGATCGCCTGGATGCCGTTCGACGCGCTGCCGCGGCTCGCGCTGCGGCGCGCGGTGCGTCCGCTGGAACCGCTGGCGCGTGCGGAGCGCACCAACCTGAAGGTGTTCATGCCGGCGGCGCTGCAGCCAGCGTACGGCCTGGACGCGCAGCTCTACGCGCTGCCGGAAGAGATCGATGCCGGGCAGCTGTACTTCAACCGCCAGCACGTCCTAGAGGCGGGCATCGAGTACCGGCGGGCGGGCCTAGACTTCGAGCGCCCGCGCAACACCTGGGCCGCCCTGCGCCAGACGGCGCTGGACCTGCAGGTGGCGCGCGTGAGCCGCGAGCGGCTCCCGTGGCACCCGGGCGCGGCCGGCCTGCCGCTGGAGCTGTGGGGGTGGCTGAACGGCGGCGGCTGGCTCACGCCGGACGGACGACGCGCCACGTTCGCCCGCGAGGAAAACGTGGCGGCGCTGGAGTGGCTGGTGCGCCATGCCGCCGAGCTGGGCGGGCCGGAGGGACTGCGGACAGCGGGACCAATGCCGTCGCTGACGGCGCAGGGCGCTGGCGGTGATGACCCGGAGATTCACCCGCTGCTGGTGGGACGCGTAAGCATGTACTTCGACAGCACGCGCCTGGTCAGCGCCATTGCCGGCGCGCGGCCGGGGTTTCCACTAGGGTTCGTGGAGTCGCCGCGGCGCCGCGACGATGCTCCACTGATGACGTGGTCACGCGTGGCCGGGTACGCCCTGCTGCGCGGCGCCCCCGACGCCGGGTGGCCCGCGCTTCAGTTCCTGGTGAGCGAAGATGCCGCCACGGTGGACGCGGCCGTGGACTCCCTCGGCGCGCCGCTGGCCGGGACGGGCACGGACGGACCGCCGCGCCTCCCGGCCGCGGGACGGCGGCAGTGGTATCCCGCGTACACGGGGCAGCTCAAGGTGGATCGGACACTCGCCCGTCGCTACCGCACCGAAGCCCGGCTCCTGGACGAAGCGCACGACCACGGGCTAGAGCAACTGCGCCACGCGCGCTTCCGCGAGCGCTCGCCGGCCGCCGAGCAGGTGTGGCCCCTGCTGGAAGAAGCCCGGCGCCGCGCGCTGCACGGCACTCCGGTACGCGAGGCGCTGGAAACCGCCGGCCACGCCGCCCAAGCCGCGTTGGACGCGGCCTGGGGTAAAACTGGCGGGTAGCCAGTCCCGCTCCTGAAACCAGATAATCACGGTGACTTCACGTCCACCAGCCACGGCAACGGCCACGGCGGCCGCCCTGAGTACAGCAGCACGGCGAACAGCGCATGGCAGACAGCGACCCGCAGCCACGCCCGATGATCAAGGTGCCGCGCATCCCGCCGATGACGGTGCGGCGCCTGTCCACCTACTACCGAATCCTGCGCACCTTGGAGGCGCTGGGCGATAGCGAGCCGCTCTCGTCGGAGCGGATGTCGCACCTGACCGGCTTCACCGCCGCGCAGGTGCGGCGCGACCTGGCGTACTTCGGGTCGTTCGGCAAGCGCGGCGTGGGCTATGACATCCAGGAGCTGCAGCTGAGCCTGCGCTCCATCCTGGGCATCGACCGGCAGTGGGCCATCGCCCTAGTTGGGGTGGGCAACTTGGGCATGGCGCTGCTCAGCTACCGCGGCTTCTCGTCGCAGGGGTTCCACATCACGTCGGCGTTCGACAGTGATGCCACCAAGCACGGCCGTCGGTTTGGCAGCATCGTGGTGCGGCCGGTGGAGGACCTGCCGCGCGTTGCCGGCGAGGAAAACATCCAGATGGCGATCGTCACGGTGCCGCCGGCCGAGGCGCAGCGCGTGGTGGACCAGGTGGTCGCGGCGGGGATCAAAGGCATCTTGAATTTCGCGCCCACGCAGCTCCAGGTGCCCAAAGGGGTGTGGCTGGTGCGGGTAGACCTCTCGATCGAGATCGAGTACCTGAGCTATCTGCTGACGAACTCGTAGATCACCGACCGAACGACTCCCGTTCTCCCTGAGCTTGTCGAAGGGCGTGGTTCGACAGGCTCACCACGAACGGGAGCGACAGCGCGGCTGCGCTAGCCCGCCCAGCGGGCGCACTCAATTAAGGGGCTGCTGGCAGTTAGATCGATGCCGGGGGCGGGCTGCTCCATGCGGACCAGCTCGTAGATGGGGCGGAAGCCGCGGGCGCGCAGGAGCGACGTTGCGCGGCTGTAGCGCGTGTTCACGTCATAGGTGACGTTCTGGGCGTGGCGCTCGACGGCCCGGCGGTCGCACGCGGCGAGCAGCGCGTCCAGGGCGTTCTCCGGCGCGTCCGGCACTAGCGTCAACAGGCGCACGTCGAGCGCGGTGGCTGGCGCGCCGCTTGGCTTGCGGGTGTAACACAGGGCGAACCCCATAGGCGCGCCGCCGCTGGTGCGCAGTACGGCCACCTCGGCGTAGCCACTGGCAACCGGCACGCGCACCTCAGCACGGTAGTCAACTGCTATGGGTACTGCCGGCTGACTGCTCGGCGGGTCGATGGGCAGAGGTGGGCGCATGCCCGCATCGCCGGAAATCGGTGCAGGAGGGGTGGAAGTCACCCGGAATGTTGTGCCGGTGGCAGCCGGACGGCTTAGCTGGTCTCCCACGTTGCCGACGACGGCCAGCGCGCTTCCCAGGCCATCGGGATCGCCTGTTGCCGCCCACTCGACCGACCAGCCCGGTGATTGGGCTGCCGGCCTGCCGGGGGCGCGGGCGAGCTTGACCGTCGGCCGGCCCAATTCAAAGCCGAGCTTGGTGTAGAGATGGCGCGTCCGCGGCGCGGACGGCCACGTCTCCAGGCCGATGCGACGGCAGCCGCGGACGCGCAGGTAGTCCACAGCGCGGGAAGTGAGCTGCTGTGCCAGGCCGCGGCCCTGCCATTCCGGCGCCACGGCGAGCGAGCCGAACCAGCCGACCTCCCCCCAGACGAAGCAGAACAGGCCGCCGGCAAGGCTGCCGTCTTCGGTCTCGGCGACGAAGCAGCCGGCGGCGTCGCGGCGCAGGTAAATGGCCATGAAGTCCAACGAGCGGACTTCGTACTGGCCGGCCGAGTCCCGGCCATACAGCTCGAGCAGCACCTGGTAGTAGGCGCGGTAGATGACCCACCGCAGCGGATCCAGGTCAGCCGGCCGCAGCGTACGGATCGTTATAGGGCTCATGGGTCTACGTGACCGCTGGGGTGGCGGTACCCTTGGGTAGAATGCGCGAGGCGCGGCGCAGGTGACGGACTTTTCGTTGGAGCAGGTGCTTGGACAGGTGGCCGCGTCGCTGAGCGGGTTCAACCCGGTCGACGTGGTACTCGCGGTATTCCTGGGACTCTACGCCCTGGACGGCATGCGGCGGGGCTTCATCGCGGGGGCGCTGGGGCTGGCGGGCATTTTCCTGACGCTTCTGGTTGCAGTGCGCGTCTCGCCTGTGGCGGGAGAGGCGCTGGCGGGCTTGCTGAACATGCCGCCGCTGCTGGCGAACGTCATAGGGTTCTTCGCCGTGCTGATCGTGGCGCAGATCGTCGTCGCGGTGGCGGTGCGGTTCCTCCTGGCGTCACTCAAGCCGGTACGCGTAGTGCTGGCGCCGCTGATGGTGGTCGACCACGCGCTGGGGTTCATCCCGGGACTCGTGCAGGCGGCGATTATCGCCACGCTGGTGCTCACGCCGCTGCAGCTCTTCCCATTCGTGCCGCAGATCACCGCGGCGCTGCAGGGGTCTACCCTGGCTACCGAGGTGCCGCGGCGGGTGATGAGCATGGTGCCGCAGCTGGAGGCGCTGGCTGGGCGCGTGGCGACGTCGCCACCGTCCATTCAGCACGTAGTGAGCTCCAACGAGCAGATCCGCATCCCGCGCCAGGCGTCGGTGCAGGTGGACGCCTACGCCGAGTCACGCCTGCTGGAGCTGCTGAACGGCGAGCGCGTCAAGGCGGGGCTGCGACCGCTGGTGGCAGACGATCAGCTGCGGGCCGTGGCGCGCGGTCACAGCGAGGAGATGTTCAAGCTGGGCTACTTCGCGCACCAGTCGCCTGAAGCGGGCTCGCCGGCCGACCGGCTGCGGGCGGCGCGAATCCGTTTCGTGGTGAGCGGGGAGAACCTGGCCTACGCGCCGACGACGGAGCTAGCGCACGCCGGCCTGATGGCGTCGCCGGGGCACCGGGCAAACATCCTGACGCCGGAGTACACGCGAGTCGGGATCGGGGTGATGAGCGCGGGCCCGAACGGGCGCATGTTCACACAGAACTTCGCCGCCTGAGGAGGGTAGAACGTGCCGCAGATCGCCGAACGGATGAGCCGGCTGGGAACAGAGGGGGCGTTCGAGGTGCTGGCGCGCGCCGGGGCGCTGGAGGCGCAGGGTAGGCGCATCGTGCACCTGGAGATCGGGGAACCGGACTTCGAGACGGCGCCGCACGTCAAGGCAGCGGCGAACGAGGCGCTGGAGCAAAACGCCACGCACTACGGGCCGTCGGCGGGGCTGATGCCGGCGCGGGAGGCGATCGCGCGCCACGTGGCGGGGACGCGCGACATCGTGGTGGACCCGGAGCAGGTGGTGATCACGCCGGGGGCCAAGCCGATCCTGACGTTCACCATCATGGCAGTGGTGAACGAGGGCGACGAAGTGCTGGTGCCGGACCCCGGCTTCCCGATCTACGAGTCGGTGGTGGAGTACGTGGGCGCGAAGGCGGTGCCGGTGCCACTGCTGATGGAGCGCGAGTTCCGGTTCGACCCCGACGACCTGCGCAAACGCGTGACCAACCGCACGAAACTCATTATCCTGAACTCACCTCAGAATCCCACCGGCGGTGTGCTGACGCAGAGCGATCTGGAGGCGGTGGCGGAGGTGGCGCGGGAGCGTGACCTGTGGGTGCTGTCCGACGAGATCTACTCGCGGCTGCTGTACGAGGGGGAGCACCACAGCATCGCGGCGCTGCCGGGGATGGCGGAGCGCACGGTGATCCTGGACGGCTTCTCCAAAACGTACGCGATGACCGGCTGGCGGTTGGGCTACGGCGTGGCACCGCTCTCGCTGGTGCCGCACCTGTCGCGGCTGCAGACCAACGTGACCTCGTGCACCGCGAGCTTCGTGCAGCTGGCGGGGGTGGCGGCGCTGGAGGGGACGCAGGAGCCGGTGGAGCAGATGCTGGGAGAGTTCCGGCGGCGGCGCGAGATGGTTGTGCGCCGGCTGGATGCGATGGACGGCGTGCGCTGCTTGTGGCCGGGCGGGGCGTTCTATGTGTTCCCGCGGGTGGACGTGCCGGGCAAGAACAGCAAAGAGGTGGCGGACTCGCTGCTGGCCGAGGAGGGGGTGGCGCTGCTCGCCGGCACTGCGTTTGGCGCACACGGCGAGGGGTTCTTGCGGCTGTCTTTCGCCAACTCGATGGAAGAGCTGGCGGAAGGACTGGACCGGATCGAGCACGGGCTGAAGCGGCTCAGGAGTAGGGCGTAGCGGCGGTGTTGGTGCCGCCGCCGCTCGGCAAGGAACAAGCCCTTGCCCTACTGCTGATCCGGAGCGGTATTCGCTTCTGGCCGTATTCGGTGCTCGAAAAGCTAGGCGCGGCCGGCGCGGATGCCTTCGGCGAAGGCCCGGGCGCGGCGCTCTAACTCGTCGAACTCGCGGCGGCCGACGACGCCCTTATCGACCAGGTCGCTGCCGGCGCCGACGGCGACGGCGCCGGCACGAATGAACTCGGCGCAGTTGGCGGCGGTGACGCCGCCGGTTGGGACCAGCGGGATGTCCGGCAGAGGGCCGCGCAGATCCTTGATGTAGCGGGGACCGACGCCGGAGACGGGGAAGACCTTGACGGCGTCGGCGCCGCCCTGCCAGGCGGTGACCACCTCGGTGGGAGTGAAGGCGCCGGGGAAGGCGGGCACGTCGTGCCGGTTGCAGGTGGCGATGACCTTGAGGTCGGTGTTGGGGGCGACGACGACGCGCGCGCCGGCGGCGAGCGCCTGTTCGACGGCGGCGGGGGTGAGCACGGTGCCGGCGCCGACGATCATGCGATCGCCGAAGTGTTGGGTGAGCTGGGAGATCATGGTGGTGGCGCCGGCGGTATTGAGGGTGACCTCCACCACGTCCACGCCGCCGCGCAGGAGCGCCTCAGCTGCTTCCAGCGCAAGCGACGCTTCGGTGTGGCGCATGATGGCTACCACGCCCGTGTGCCTGATGCGGGTGAGCGTCTCCGCTTTGCCGGCCGTCTTCCGCTCGACTGTTGCTGCCATGTGTCTCCTCGTACTCCTCTCACAGGGAGGATGCGCCGCGCGCGCCGTGCATGTCAAATGGACGTGTGACCGGCCCGATAGGGGATACTACTTGCACGACATGCCGAGGCGCCTTCACGCAGTTGGCCGTCAGCTGTCCAGGTGGTCGGGGACTTCTTTGATCGAATTGAACTGGCGCACGCGGAACTCAGCGCCGACGACGGAGTGGCGGGCGTGCTCGCGCTCGGCGAGCGCGCGGGCGCGATCGGCGCCCAGCACGGAGACGGCCTCCAGGCGCCAGGGGGTATCGGCGGTCCGCTTGACGAAGGTAGCCCACACAGACATTTCTTTCCTCCACACTCGATTGCTACCAGAGGCAACGCATTCAGCGTGCCGGGCGCGGAACGATAGCGTTTCTCCGGCGTTCCGGTCCAGAAGAGAGTGTTACAAACCAAGGAACGCACGCAAAGGTTGTGAGTTCTCTTGAGTGTTTTCGAGGAGCCGCTTCCACACGCGCAGCGACATAGCTCCGCCCGCGGTGGCTGGCTGGCCGTGCGGTACCGCACGGCCTACGCGGTTTGGAAGGTGAACCTGGCGGCCGCGGTACTAGTGCTGCCACCGGTGCAACCGCTTTCGGTGCAGCTAGCGGTGTTCTTCGACACCGGTCCGTGGTCGGTGGCGCTGTACTACAACGTGGCGCTGGTGGTCACCGCGGGGCTGTGGCTGGTGTGGGCGGTGCATAACGAGAACGCGCTGCGCCTGGCGACGCAGCGCGGCGTGGCGGCGCTGGCGGCGCGGGCGGTGTGGGTGTCGCTGATCACACTGACGGCCATCCAGTCACCGCCGGTGCTGATGTTCGGGATCCAGTAGGCTACTCAGGGGTGAAGTCGGGGCCGAAGACGTGCTCGGTCTCCTGGGACTTCCGGTTGAGGCGTGGCTCACGCTTGGGCTTCCACCCGGCGGGCGGATCGATATAGACGACGTGGCGGAGCTGGACGAGGACGGACCGGCCATCGTCCAAGGGGATCCAGGTAGTGTCGTGCTCGTGGGGGGTCACGGAGGCGTGGGCGAACAGCGCGACCCATTCCTCGGGAGAAAGGCGGGTGGAAAGCGATTGGCCACCGCTCAGGTGGGCGGTGGTGAGCTTGGTCGGTGCGGTCATGGCGATTCCTTCAACCCAGTCAGGATGCAGGGCATGTGCCACCCTGTGCGCGGAGCACGCGTGCCAGGCCGTGTGCGAGTAGTCGCGCTAGAACCCGGTGCGGCTTCGGGGTAGAATCGGTATGGCCGCACACTGTGCGGCCAGGCGCCGGTAGCTCAATGGTAGAGCAACGGACTTTTAATCCGTGGGTTGAGGGTTCGAGCCCCTCCCGGCGCACCTCACTTCCCAGATAGGCGACACGCTTTCGTGGGGAGCGGTGCGCCTCACCGCCTCCCCCTGCCGCCATTCGTACCGCCATCGCCCACGGCTCAAAAGTCCGTTGCTCTACCATCGCGCTCCCGGCTAGAACTGCACGTCCGGGGGTGCAGAGCGGTACGTTCCTCGGTTCCTCGACCAAGAGACGCCTGCGACGCTGGAGGATGTCCTGTTCGCTGCCTGCCTGCTGGAGTGGTTCCCCGCCCGCTGATGGCTTGCCGGCGGGTGGGCCATATAGGCGTGGGCCGGGCGACCCAGCAGCAGGCACGCGGACCTCGAGATCGGCATCCTGTGCTGGGACCAGGCACTGCGGGTCGCGTAGTGCCACGGTACTGCCTCCGGTTCGACTCCTGAACGCATGGCGTTATGTCCGATTGCACACCGTCCGGCGCACCTGCAGAGTGCTTGCACGCGCGCCCGGATGACGAGCGTGCCCCTTGCCGGCCGGCGCTGAGCTCTGGCGGGGCGACTTGCTCAGCACACGGCCCCCTCCCGACCATTTGGGGAGGTGGCGCATATTGCGGTACTGGCGCAGTTGACGCGCCGGCGGTATGCTGCTGCACTGCTCCCGACGCAGGACAGCACGAGGAACAGTTGGAGGACACTCGTGACGCGCACGGCGCGCACACCACACGGAGGACCAGCATGACGACGAGCGAGGCACGAACGGGCACAGCACGGACAGCATCCGCTGACACGGTGGACAGCACCGAGGTCGTTGTGGGGCGCCACTTACAGGCATTCCTCGCCGGCGACGTGGAGACGATCATGGCCGACTTCGCGGAAGATGCCCTCCTATGTACGCCCGAGGGCGCGCTGCGGGGGCACGACCAGATCCGGGGGTTCTTCACGCAAGCCCTGCCGTTGTTCCCACCAGGAGCGACGACGGTGAATGTCACGCGGCAGATCGTGGACAAGGAGCTGGTCTACGTCGTGTGGACGGCTTCTTCTCCCGCAGTGGAGGTCCCGTCTGCCTGTGACGTCTTCATCGTGCGCAATGGGAAGCTCGTCTACCAGTGCTTCGCCGGGCAACTCGTGCTCAAGCAGGCCCCGTCGTAGTCTCCATCGCTATCC
>CADCTC010000293.1 GCA_902805635.1 uncultured Chloroflexota bacterium | reverse complement strand
TTGCCGACTACTTTTGGCATTATCGATTACCTCGCTACTGTGTGTTGTGATGTGACTGTGACTGCAGTGTTGGTTGGTTAGCTAATTAAGGGATCAGTTGGCCAAGTTGGTCCACGCCGGAGCCTGGACCGGGGTGGGGGGAACGGGTGGCACCGGCGGGATAGGCGGAGTTGCCACTTCGTCGATGCCGACTACGTCGGTCGGCTCGGCTTCTGGCAGCTCGCGCGGCACCGGTGGTGCGACAGAGATGGGTTCCAGCGCCAGGTGCAGTACCTCCTCTACCTTCTCTACCCAGATGATCTTGATTCCCTTGCGCACGTCGCGCGGGATGTCGGGGAAGTCCTTCTTGTTCTGGGCCGGCAGGAGCAGCGTCTTCACGCCCGCACGGTGCGCAGCGAGCGACTTCTGCTTCACGCCGCCGATCGCGAGCACCTTGCCGCGCAGCGTGATCTCGCCGGTCATGGCCACGTCTGAGCGCACCGGCCGGCCTGAGAGTGCCGAGATGATGGCGGTGGCCATGGTGATGCCGGCGGAGGGGCCATCCTTGGGTACGCTGGCGGCGGGCACATGTACGTGCAGCGTGTGGCGCTCGAAGAAGTCTGGCGTCACGCCGTACTCGCGGCAGTGGGCGCGTGCGTAGGAGAGCGCGGCGCGCACCGACTCCTGCATCACGTCGCCGAGCTGGCCGGTGAGGATCGGCTCATTGCGCTGCTGCGACTGCGGCCCACCGACGGCCGGCATCCAGGTGGCCTCCACCTCGATCACGTCGCCGCCGTACTCGTTGACCGCCAGGCCATACGAGACTCCGACCTCCTCCTTGCGCTCCTCCGGACCGTACTCGAAGTCGGGCAGGCCGACGTACGCTTCGAGCCCCGCGCCCTTGACGGCAACCGGCTTGAGCGTGCGCCCCGGCTCGACCTCGGCGACCCGGCGTGCCACCTTGCGGCAGATGTGTCCCACGTGCCGTTCCAGGTTGCGCACGCCCGCCTCGCGCGTGTACTCGCGGATTAGGTGGCGCAGGCCGACGTCGGTGATCTTGACGTTCGCTTCGGAGATGCCATGCTGCTCCAGCTGGCGCGGCACGACAAAGCGGCGCGCGATCTGGACCTTTTCCTCCTCGGTGTAGCCGGGGATGGTGATGACCTCCATGCGGTCGCGCAGCGCCGGCGGAATAGGGTCCATCAAGTTGGCGGTGGTGATGAAGAGCACGCGAGAGAGGTCGAACGCCACCTCAAGGTAGTGGTCGGAGAAGCTGTGGTTCTGCTCCGGGTCCAGCACCTCCAGCAGCGCCGACGAAGGATCCCCGCGGAAGTCGCGTCCCAACTTGTCGATCTCGTCCAGCATGAAGACAGGGTTCTTGACCCCGGCGTCGCGCATGCCGCGGATAATGCGTCCGGGCATGGCGCCAACATAAGTGCGACGGTGGCCGCGGATCTCCGCCTCGTCGCGCACGCCGCCCAGGCTGACGCGCACGAAGGCGCGTTCGGTGGCCTTCGCGATGGAGCGCCCCAGACTGGTCTTACCGACGCCGGGTGGACCCACAAAGCACAAGATGGGGCTGCGCAGCTTGCCCGAGAGGCGCCGCACGGCGAGGAACTCGACGATGCGGTCCTTCACCTTCTCCAGGCCGAAGTGGTCCTCGTTGAGCGCTTGCATGGCGCGGGTGAGGTCGATCTGCTCGGTCGATTCCTTCTTCCAGGGCAGGCCGACCAGCCAGTCTACGTAGGTACGCACTACGCCTACCTCGGGCGAGCCGGGCGGGATCAGCGGCAGGCGCTCTACCTCGCGCATGGCGCGGGTGAGCACGTCTTCCGGCATGCCGGCCGCTTCCACCTGCTGCTTGAGCTCCGCGATCTCCGACTGCTGCGGGTCGCCCTCGCCCAGCTCACGGTGGATGGCCTTGAGCTGCTCGCGCAGGTAGTACTCGCGCTGCGTCTTCTCCATCCCCTTCTGGATTTCGCCCTGGATCTTGTTCTTCAGATCCTGGATCTCCAGCTGGTGGGTGAGGAAGACGCTTACCTGCCGCAGCCGGTCGGACGGCTCGACCGCCTCGAGCAGCTGCTGGCGCTGCGCCACGGTGAGCTCAGGGCCAAAGGCGGCCACGTCGGCCAGCCAGCCCGGCTCTTCGATGTTGCGCGCGGCGGTGAGCACGTCGGACTGACCGGCGCGGCTCTTCTCCACCAGCTGCTCCAGCTGCGCCACCACGGTGCGCATCAGTGCTTCGGTGGCCAGCGTCTTCTCGCCGCTCTCGGTCACCGGTTCCAGGTTCGCCTCGAGGTGCCCCGCCGGTGGCGTGGCAGCGCCACGCTCTGTCGTCTCTGCCGCCGTGGGCGACGCCTCAGCCATGGCCAGGTCAGCCGTAGCCGCAGCGGAGACAGACGCACCTCCCTCGCCGGCGTTCTCCTCAGGCGGCTTGATCGGCTCGGTTCCCTCGGCGGAAGGCTGCGGTGTTTCGCCGGTTGCGACCGGCGAGGCGGAGTCAGCTGGTTCAGCCGCTTCGACGAGCTCGGCCTCCAGAACTGCCTCGCCCTCCGCTGCCACCTCGTTGGTCCCGGCAGTGCCGTCCGTGCCGTCGGGCTCGGCCGGCGCCACCACTTCGATGCTGGTGATGCGTGCGCGGGTCAAACCCTGGACCACCACCTGCATGCCGCCATCGGGGACGCGAATGGACTGCACCACCTGCGCCACCGTGCCTAACTCGAATAGGTCTTCGGGGCGCACAACGGAAAGCTCTTCCTCGCGCTGCGCCACCAACAGGATCAGCGGGCCACTCTTCTCGGCGGCGCGCAGCGCCGCCACCGACGCCGGAGCGTCCACCAGCAACGGCACCGTCATGCGCGGGAAGACCACCGTGTTGATCAGTGGCAGGATCGGCAGGCGGCGCGGCAGGTCGCGGCCATCGCGGCGGCCACGTCCCGGCCGCCGGCGGGAGGCCCGCTCCGGCGGCTTGGCGCCCTGCACCGGCTGCTCCTTCTCGTTGCGCTCGCCCTCAGGCGTTTCGCCAGGCTGCCCGCCCCGCTTGCGGGACGCTGCGCCGGCCGGACTGGTGTCCCCCATGCCTTCTTCCGTATCTACCGGGAAATGTGAACCGTTCATAGAATAAAACTTGAGCCAACGTATGTCAAGGTCTGCACGGCGGCGTGCCGCCGTGAAAAAGCACAGGGCCCCATGTGGGAAACGAATGCTGCCGCGGGCGCTGCGACAGACAACAGAGCCGAATGCCACCTGCGTGGCATTCGGCTCCAAGTCAGATAGAGATGATAGAGCGTGCGACCGTGCGCGAAAGCGATTAGCTTGGCGGCAGGACCGGAGTAGGACGCGGAGCGCGGGTCGGCTCGGCCGCCGGGACGCCGGGTACCGTAGGGATGGTCAGGCGCGCGGCGCTCTGGGGCCACGGGATGGCGGCGCAGCTAGAGACGCCCTGGATGGTGACCTCCTGGTAGCCGCAGACTGACGTGCGTACCGCTCCAGGCGGCATCTGGAAGCGCTCCAACGGCTGGCCGCGGTGGAAGGTGTCCATGAACTCCTTCCAGATGTAGCCGGCGCCGAGTGAGCCGGCCACCCTGAGCATGGCGGAGTTGTCGGTATTGCCAATCCAGGCGCCGACCACCAGCGAAGGGGTGTAGCCGATGGTCAGCGAGTCCTTGTAGTCGTTGGTGGTGCCGGTCTTGACGGCGCCGGGGCGACCGCCGGACAGGTCTAGCACGGTGCCAAACATGGGATAGCGCGCGCGGTTGTCGGACAGGATGTCCGAGATGACGTATGCCACCGGCGCTTCGATGACCTGCTGGCCCTTGGGGTCCGCGAGCTCGTAGACGACCCGGCCCTGACTGTCGGTGATCTTGAGGAACGGGTTGGGCGCGACGCGCAGGCCGTTGTTGGCGAAGACGCCGTAGGCGCTAGTCATGTCCAGCAGGCGCACCACACCCGCGCCAAGCGTCAGGCTGCGCACCATAGGCAGCTCGGTATTAACGCCCATAGAGCGGGCCGTCTCGATCAGCTTGGGAGTGCCGATTGCTTCCTGCACCAGAAGCGCTGGGATGTTGTAGGAATTAGCCAGCGCGCTGCGCAGCGTGGGGGTGCCGTGGAACTTCTCGTCGTAGTTCTGCGGACGGTAGACGCCCGTGCGCGAGCTCTCGTCTCGCCAGCTGATGGGCTGGTCCGGCACACCGCTGGCGGCGGTCCAGCGCTTGCTGGCGATAGCGGCGGCGTAGGCGAACGGCTTGAACGAGGAGCCGGGCTGGCGCTGGGCAGTAGAGACGTTTACCTGCCCGTCGATCGCTTTGTTGTAGTAATCGACGCTGCCGACCATGGCCAGGATCTCACCGGTCTGCGGGCGGATGGCCACCATCGAGCCATTGTTCACGCGCTGGAAGCGCAGCTCGCGCACGCGCCGCTGGACGATGTCCTGCGCCATGTTCTGGGTGTCCACGTCCAGCGTGGTGATGACCTTCAGGCCATTGCGCAGGACGTCAGGGTTGACCACCTGCTGCAGCTGGTCCTTGACGAAAAAGGCAAAGTGCGGGTGGACGATGCGCGTCTCCTGCAGCCGGTAGGTGAAGCCGGCCGCCTGGCGCTTGGCTTCCTCGGCCTCGGCCTCGGACACCATGTTGTTGCGCACCATCGCCTCCAGCACCTGCTCCTGGCGCCCCAGTGCGGCCTTGGGGTTGGTGACCGGGTCGTAACGCGAGGGCAGCTGCACTAGCCCAGCCAACACCGCGGCCTCCGCCAGCGTGAGGTCCTTGGCACGCTTGCCGAAGTACGACAGCGACGCGGCCTCGATGCCGTAAGCCTGGTTGCCGTAGTAGACCTGGTTGAGGTACATCTCCAGCACCTGGTCCTTCTGGTAGATGGTCTCTACCTGGACCGCCAGGACCAGCTCTTTCAGCTTGCGTGTGTAGGTTGTCTCGTCGCTGAGGAAGGAGCGCTTGACCAGCTGCTGGGTGATAGTGGAGCCACCACCCACGATCTCACCGCGCTGGAAGTTGCCGATAAAGGCGCGCATGAGGCCACGCGGGTCGAACCCGCGGTGCTGGTAGAAGCCGGCGTCCTCGATGGCGAGCGTGGCCTGGATCAGGACGGGCGCCACATCGGAGAGGGGGATAGCGATGCGGCGCTCTTCGTAGAACTCGTACAGCAAGTGCTGCCCGGTGCGGTCATAGAGCTGAGTCACCTGGGCCAATGGACGGCTAGAAAGATCGGCTGGGTTGGGCAGGTCTTTGGTGACAAAGGCGTAGGCCGTCCCGGCGCCCCCGGCCAGCGCGGCACTGCAGCTGATGCTGCCGAACAGCGCGAATACCGTCAGGATGATGAGAATGCGGTAGCTCGTGGGTGGCGCGCGGTTGATTCGACGCCGGACGAGGGCTCGTGGCACGTGCGGTACTCCTGCTCAGATAAGAGCGTCTGGGAGCCTGTCTTGCCGGTGGGACGCACGGCCGGCGGGTGTCTCTCCCATCGGCTCGCACGTTCCAGGCGTCGGGTAGGCTCCGCGCACCAGTATAAACGCGAGAATCGACCATCCCGGCCCGTCTAGGAGTTACTGGTCTGTCATGGAGCCTGCTGAGAACGCCGAAGAGAGGACAGCGGAGACTCCGCTGGGGCTGCCCGCGGGGTTTGGCCCGTCCGGGCGTGCGGGCGCGCCGCCGGTGCAGCGGCTGCGCTTAGTATTTAGGAAGGGTGCGCCGCTGCGCTACATCGGGCACTTGGACCTGGCGCGGTTGTGGGAGCGCGCCTGTCGGCGGGCGCAGCTGCCGCTGGCGTACACGCTTGGTTTCACCCCTCACCCTCGTCTGACGTTCGCTTCACCTCTGTCGCTGGGCGCTACCAGCGACGGCGAGCTGCTGGACATGTACTTGCGTGAGGCGATGCACCCCGACGAGCTGGTGGCGCGCGTCACCCAACAGCTGCCCGCCGGCTGTTCCGTGGTCAGCGCCACCGAGCTGCCACTGGCGGGACCGGCTTCCAGCGCCTTGACGCGCTGGGCGGAATATCGCGTTGAAGCGTCCGCACTGCCGACAGGCGAGGAGGCGGGTGGAGGCGCGCATCAGCCTGCCGCTGCACAAGGTTCCCGGTGGTCTAAGCGGACCGACAGCACGGTGGCGCCAGCCGGCACGGGACCTGTCTCGGAGCTGCCAGAGCAGGGCCCCGCGCGTCCTGCTTCGGAACGGCTGGCGCCACCGGAACCCGATCCACCGCTGCCAACACGTGCCGTGCTCCAGACTCGGGTCCAGGAGCTGTTGGCGGCCGGGGCACTGCCGCGACAGCGCACTCGAGATGGGAAGGCAACCAGCTACGACCTGCGACCGCTGGTGCTGGACATCTGGCTGGAGGAGGCGCAATCGGACCTGGCGCCGGAACGAACGACCCTGGGCATGATGCTGCGGCTCCATTCTTCAGGCGCCGGCCGGCCCGACGAGGTCTCCCTGGCGCTTGGCCTGCGCGCGCGGCGCGTGCATCGAATTCGCATCGGGCTAGAGGGGGATGAGCCCGCCCGCAGCTGGCTGCCTTGACTGGCTACCGCAAGTGCCGGCTGTGCGACACCCCCGCGACCGGCGGGCGGCTGGCCGGTGGAGACGCTGCAATCCGCTCCAGGCGGGCCGCCTCTTGAGTGAGGCGGCGGACCATGCGCTCGGCGGCGGCGGTGACCGCCAGCACGCACGCGGCGGCGGGTGCGGCATACGCGGCCATCTCTCCCGGCGCGGCCGACTCCCGGTCCCACTCCGCCAGGAGCGCGAGTGCCGGGCCGGTGGTCTGGGCCACGCCCGCGGCGATAGAGGCGGCGCGTGCGACCAGGTCTCGGGCGACCGCTACCTCGCCGCGCGCCTCGTGAAGGCCGCCGAGTTCGTACAACAGGCTGGCGCGCAGGTAACCCCACCACGGGTGCGCCGCGCCGGACGCTTCGATACAGGCCAGCCCGTCGGTCCAGGTACGCTCCGCCTCCTCTAGCCTACCGCGCCGGCGCTCCAGAAGGCCCAGCGCCCAGGCTACTTCGGCTCGTGTCAGGTCCCAGGACGGCGCCGGCACTCGTCCACCCGCCCCAGTTGGCGCCGAGAGCGTAGCGCTTGTGGTTTGCGCCGGTAGCAGCGCGGCGGCTTCTGCGGCGGCGTGGGCCGCCAGACCTGGATCGCCGGCGCCGAAGCGCGCTTCCGCCACCAAGGCCAGCAAGCGAGCTCTGAGCTGACCCGCGCTGCCGTTCCGACCTCCGCTGGCCGCGGTCAGGAGGGTTGCCATGTGGGCCGCCGCTGCTGCTGCCGCGGCGGGGTCGCCCAGAAGGAGGCGAGCCCGTGCGGCGTCAAGGGCGCCGCGCGCCAAGGCAGCCTCGTCCACCATGCCGCCATCCAGCAGGGCGCCGGGGCTGACGCCGAGTCGTGCGGCGAGATGGCGGAGCGTTTCGAGAGAGGGACTGACCAGGTCGCGCTCGACCTTGCTTACCAGTCCAACCGACAGCACATTTTCTGCCACCGCCCCCAGCGTGAGCGAGGGGTGACTCTCCAACCGCAGCCGGCGGATGCGCTGCCCGAGAGTTTCGGCCACGGCAAGATTATACTGACAGTCAATTCAGGGACAGTTATTGTTGAGCAAAGTGCAACACGCTGGTACGGTGGACCACATCACCGGCGCCGCCTAAACGATCAGGTTGGGTGGCGCAAGGACGGAGGATCACAATGCCACGCGCACTTGTAACGGGCATCACCGGCCAGGATGGCAGCTACCTGGCGGAGTTCTTGATCGAAAAAGGGTATGAGGTGTATGGCCTCATGCGCCGCTCCAGCGTCGTCACCGACCAGCGCATCCGACATCTGCTGGGGCGTGTCGAGCTGCTCGACGGCGACTTGCTGGACGAGGGCTCACTGGTGAGGGCGCTGCGCACGTCTACGCCGGACGAGGTCTACAACCTCGGCGCGCAGTCGTTCGTCCCGGCGTCATTCACCGCGCCCGTGATGACCGGCGAGTTCACCGGCCTAGGCGTGACGCGCCTGCTCGAAGCCATCCGGTTGTTCGACGCCCCGGTGCGCTTCTACCAGGCGTCGTCGAGCGAGATGTTCGGCAAAGTGGTGGAGGTGCCGCAGACCGAGACGACTCCCTTCTACCCGCGGAGCCCATACGGGGTAGCCAAGCTCTACGGCCACTGGATCACCGTCAACTACCGCGAGTCGTATGGCCTGTACGCCTGCTCCGGCATCCTGTTCAACCATGAGAGCCCGCGTCGTGGCTTGGAGTTCGCGCCGCGCAAGATCGCGCGCGGTGTGGCGCGCATCAAGCTGGGCAAGCAGAAAGAGCTGCACCTGGGCAACCTAGAGGCGCGCCGTGACTGGGGCTACGCCAAGGACTACGTGCGAGCGATGTGGCTCATGCTGCAGCAGGACGAGCCGGACGACTACGTGGTCGCCACCGGCGAGACGCACAGCGTCGGCGAGTTCGTGGAGCTCGCCTTCCGGCGGGTCGGGATCGAGAACTGGCGCGACTACGTGACCGTGGACACGGCGCTCTTCCGGCCCGCCGAGGTGGACCTGCTGATCGGCGACCCGGCGAAGGCTCGCGCCAAGCTGAACTGGGAACCCGAAGTCTCGTTCGAGGGCCTAGTCAACCTGATGGTCGACGCCGACCTAGAGCTCGAAGCACAGACCCCAGAGTAGTCAATAAACGAAAGCCCCCGTTCCCTAGTGGGAGCGGGGGCTGAGTGTGCGAACGATTTGGGGCGATAGGCCCCACCGTTCGTTAGTCCAGGATTGCCAGGATGTCCTTCTCGGACAGGATCAGGTATTCCTTGTCGTCGAGCTTGACTTCGGTGCCGGCATACTTTGCATAGAGCACCTTCTGACCTGCTTCGACTTCGAGCTTCTGGCGCTCGCCGTTGTCGAGCACGCGACCAGTGCCGATCGAGACGATCGTCCCCTCCTGGGGCTTCTCCTTCGCGGTGTCCGGCAGCACGATGCCACTCTTGGTGGTTTCCTCGCGCGCGGTGGGCTGAACGACGACCTTGTCACCAAGCGGGCGGAGCTTGGTCGCGGTGGTTGTCTGGGCCATGCGGTAGTACCTCCTCGTGTCCTCAGAGCTTCAATTGGGTGAGTGTGTGGGGCGTTGGCGACCACATTCTAGCACTCTCGGCCGCCGAGTGCTAATCGCACCGCCAGCGTGGCGCCACGCTGCTCCCAAGCCTGTTTCATGTTCGCGCTGACAACAACTCCGGAGACCAGTACGGTGGCACATAACCTGCTATTGTTTCTAGTGCGAAGCGCAACAGGAATCGGTGGCCCGCTTTCAAGTTCCAGGGTGCCGATCAAGCTGTAACCGTCTATCGAATAGCGACTCCATCGTGAGCCTTCAGCAACGACAGCGTCGTCGTTCGTGGGCCGCGCTCGCTGCATACACCTGAACGCGATCGCGTTCAGGTGGGGAAAGGATGCCCAGGTGCTTCAGGGTACCTGGGCTTTTCCTTTGATTAGGGACTGTTCGGGTCATATTTCGGGGTCTTCCCAAGCCGCAGAGGGATTCACGAACCGGTCGCGCAGGTAGAATCGGTTGGGCATGGCCGAAGTCGCGACTCCGCTCGTGCCGGACGTGCCCACCATTGCGCGGGCACGCGCCGGCAGCAATGACGTGCTGGACCGGCTATGGCGGCTGCTGACGTCGGTCAGGTTTGCCATCCTGCTGATCTCGGTCGTAGTGCTTGGTGTGCTGGCGGGCACGCTTGTGATGCAGGCGCCGGCCGAAATCGCGGCGAACCCGGACTCTTTCGCCGCCTGGCTGGCCCGCCCACGCGCCAAGTACGGCGAGCCGTGGGCCTCCATCTTTGGCGCGCTGGACCTCTACCGCGCCTTCTCGTCGCTCTGGTTCCGCAGCCTGGTGGCGGTGCTCACGCTGTCGGTGGTGGTGTGTACCGTCAACCGCATGCCGGGCATTACCGCCAGCGTCAACCGGCCAACGGTAAAGGTGCCGGAGCGGCTGTTTGAGCGTGCGCCGCTGCGGGCCGAGTTCGAGTACGGCACGTCGAGCAGAACGGTAGGCGCTGCCGGTGCGGCTGCCGGCGGTGAGGGCCCCGCGGGCGATGCCAGCCACATCACGGCAGAGCAGGCACAGCTGCAGGCAGCCAAGGTGCTCGGCGCGCGACGCTTCCGCGTGATCCACTGGGAGGACGGAGAGGCGCGCGCCGTCTTTTCGGACAAGAACCGCTTCGGGAAGTACGGCACGTTCCTCAACCACATTGGGATCGTGGCGATCCTGGGAGCAGCGGTGCTGGGCAGCGCCTTTGGCTGGCGCGACGATGGCTTCATGGTGCCCGAAGGCAGCACGCGCCAGGTGGGGCGTGACACCGGCTTGACGGTCCGCAACGACGGGTTCGTGGATGAGTATTACGTCAACGGCGGCGCCAAGGACTACCGCAGCGATCTGGTGCTGCTGCGCGACGGCCAGGAAGTGGCGCGCAAGACCATCCGCGTCAACGATCCGCTTGAGTATGACGGCGTGCGTTTCCACCAGGCGTTCTTTGGCCCCTCTGCGGTGATGCGCGCCACCGACCCAAATGGGGCAGTGGTGTACGACGACGGCGTGGCGCTGGGCTACGAGTTCACCGGCGGCGGGCTCTCGCGCAACGGCGGTTTCTTCACGCTGGGCAGCCGCAACGGGCGCCCCACGCTGGCGGTGTACGTGCTGGTGCCGTCCAACCAGCTGCGCGAGCCGGACCCCGACATCCCGGCGGGTAGCGTGCGCCTGGAGTTCTTCGAGCCACGGCAGGCGCGCCCCACGTTGATCGAGACGCTGCCCCAAGGGCAACCCCGCGAGATCCTGGGCTACACCTTTGAGTTCGTGCGCGAGCGCCAGTTCTCCGGCCTGCAGCTGGCGTACAACCCCATGGTGAACCTCATTTGGGCCGCCTGCGCCTTCATGGTGCTTGGCACCGTCGCCGTGTTCTACTTCCCCCTGCGCCGCATCTGGGTGCGCGCTGAGCCGTTTGGCGACGGCGTAAAGGTGCGCGTGGCCGCGGTGGCAAACCGTGACGTGCTCTTCGCGCGCGAGTTCGAGCAACTGGCGCTGGATATCGACAATGAGATCATGGCGCTGGCCCGGATCACGTCTCCAGCGCCCTCACCGCTGATGCCTCAGACGCCCCATATGTCCCAACACACCGGAGCCTGAACGAACCATGGCAGCACTCTCGTACTTTGCCTTCACCGCGGCGTTCATCACGCTCGGCGTGGCGCTGCTGGCCTACCTGTGGCACACCATCGGCCAGCAGAAGGGCGCGGGACGGGTGGCGACGGTGTTCACTTACAACAGCGCCGCCCTACTCACCGCGTCGCTGGGCGCGCGCTGGGTGGTAGCAGGCCACGCGCCGTACTCCAACCAGTTCGAGTTCGCCACCAGCTTCGCCTGGGGCACTATCGCCACCTATCTCTATCTGGAAGCCAAGTATCGTCTCAAGGGCGTCGGCTTCGTGGCGATCGGCGTGGCGTTTGGCATGCTGGTCTATGCCAGTACGTTGCCGGCGCGCATCGATCCGCTGATCGCGGCGCTGCAAAACGACATCCTGATCATCCACGTCGCGAGCGCAGTCATCTCGTACGGCGCATTCGCGTGTGCCTTCGCCGCCGGTGCGCTCTACCTGGTCAATCGTGGCGACCGCGTGCGCTGGCTGCCGCCGCAGGACGTGCTGGATGAGATCGGCTACAAAGCGGTGGCGATTGGCTTCCCGGCGCAGGCGATGTTGCTGATCCTCGGAGCGGTATGGGCGCACACCGCGTGGGGCCGCTACTGGGCGTGGGACCCCAAGGAGACGGCGGCGCTGGTCACCTGGCTCATCGCCGCCATCTACCTGCACGCGCGTGCCCAGCGCGGCTGGCACGGCACGCGCAGCGCCTGGATCTTGGTGGTGCTGTTCGGCGCGGTCTTGTTCACCTTCTTTGGGAACTACTTCCTTGGCGGCCTCCACACCTACTCTGGCCTCTAACCCCGCGGAGCCGGCGCCCCCGTCGGGCCTGGAATCCCGGCCGATTAGCGTCGCCGAGGACGCGCCGCCGCCCCCGGCGCGCGGCCTGAACGCGTCGAGGCTTGGCCTGGCAGGGATCAGCGTCCTGGCGGTGGTCCTCTTTGCGCTCTATGCCGCGTACCTGGCATCGCGCGTGGAAGACGTGATCGCACCGGTGGAGATTGCGGTTCCCAGCAAGGGGGCGACGGCGCCGCTGCGGACGGGGCAATTCGCCGCCGACTTCACGCTCACCGATCTTGACGGCCGTCGGGTGAGCCTCTCCGATTACGCTGGTAGGCCGGTGTGGATCAACGTGTGGGCGTCTTGGTGCGCCCCGTGCCGTGCCGAGATGCCCGACATCGACGCCGTTTATCGCGAAGTGCGCGCGGCTGAAACGCAGCGTGGCGTCTCGGCCGCGGGAGCACAGGCTGAACAGGGCCTGGCGCTGCTAATGGTCAGCCTGGGAGAGGATGCGCTCGCCGTGCGGCGCTACATGAACACCACGCGCTACGACCTGCCCGTGCTGGTGGACCCCACCTTCGCATTCACCGAACGCTACCGCATTACCGGGTTGCCGACCCACTTCTTCGTCGACCGCGCCGGCACGATTCGCGACCTCGCCATTGGAGGCTTGAAGCCGAACGCCATGCGCTCCCGCCTGGCCAAGATCTCGGGCTGACCGGCAGAGGTCAGGCCAGGCGCAGATTGGGCTTGACGTCTAGGTCCAGGCCGGAGACGTGGCCGGACTGCAGGCGGAAGTACCCGGCCGCTGCCACCATGGCAGCGTTGTCGGTGCACAGGTCCACGTCGGGGATCAGCACCGGCGCCTTGGAACGGGCCAACACCACCTCACGCAGCCGCTTGTTGGCGGCGACTCCACCGGCGAGCAAGATCTGCTTGACGCGGAGCTGCTCGGCGGCCTGAACGGTCTTGCCGGCGAGCACGTCCACCGCCGCTTCTTGGAAGGCGGCCGCCAGTTGGCACGTCTCGCGCGAGGGATCGGTAGTGGCGGGGCTGCCTGGCGCCGCCACTACCCTGGACAACGGGGACGGGTTCCCCACCGGAGACGTGCCACCACCCTCTACCAGCCGCAGCATGGCGGTCTTGAGGCCGCTGAAGCTGAAGTCATGCGTCCCGCGCAGCCACGGGCGGGTCAGCTCCAGGTGAGATGGGATTGGGATGTTGCCCTTAGGATCACGCAGACGCTCCACTGCGCGCTGCACGGCGGGGCCACCGGGGTAGCCCAGACCAAGGATGCGCGCCACCTTGTCGAACGCCTCACCCGCGGCATCGTCGCGCGTGCGACCCAGGTGCTCGTAGGTGCCGTGGTGCTTCATCAGCACCAACTCGGAGTGCCCGCCGGAGACGATCAAGCACAGCAGCGGGAACATCGGCGCTGCGGGCGTGCGCCGCTCGCCGCCCGGGGTGAGCGGCCGCCAGTGGTCGGGCTTTACCAGCCAGTTGGCGTACACGTGCCCCTCCAGGTGGTTGATCCCCACCAGCGGCACGCCGCGCGCGAGCGCCATCGCCTTAGCCGCATTGACGCCCACCACCAGGGAACCTGCCAGACCGGGCCCGTAGCTGACCGCCACGGCGTCCACGTCTTCCCAGCGCGCATCCGCCGTCTGCAGGGCGCGCTCCACCGCCGGCAGAATGCCCAGCACATGCTCGCGCGAGGCCAGCTCCGGCACCACGCCACCAAAGCGCCGGTGCAGCTCTTCCTGCGTGAAGACGACGTTGCTGCGGATGAGGCGTCCATCTTCGACCACCGCCGCCGCGGTCTCGTCGCAGCTGGTCTCGATACCCAGGACAAGCGTCATGGTTTCACCGACCATTGAAAGCGTCGCGAGAGCTCAGCCTTGAGCTTGGTGTAGCGCTCGCGGAAGCCGGCGCTGCGCAGGTCTTCACTCCACATGATCACGGCGTCTTCGTTATTGTCGGTGTAGTAGCGCGGGCGGATGCCGGCATCGCGGAAGCCTAGCTTCTTGTAGAGCGCCTGCGCGCCTTTGTTGGTCACGCGCACTTCCAGAGTCATCCAGCGCGCGTCGCGGGTGACGGCCACGTCGAAGAGTGCGAGCATGACCAGCTGGCCCATGCCCTTGCCGCGGAACTCCGGTCGTACGGCGATGGAGGTGACGTGCGCCTCGTCCACCATCATCCACAGGCCACCATAGCCGATCACCGGCGGGTCCTGCTGGGTGGACCGCTCGCGGTCGAGCGACGGCAGCAGCGACAGCGGGAAGGGGCGTGGGTCGCGCGCCTTGCGGGGAAAGGGCTGCTCACCGGCGCCCGCTTCATAGCGCAGCACCACGTAGTGCGCCATGCGGTTCTCCTCCAGCTCGCGCTTGTAGGAGTTGGCCGGCCAAGTCATGCTGAAGGACTCCCGTTCGATGTCGATCACCTCGGGGATGTCCTTGGTCCGCATCGGCTCGATGAGGTACGGCACGGCATGTCCAGTCAGAACGGTCAGGGCGGTCAGGGGTCAGGGCTACCTGCGTTGTGAGAGTAGTCAGCTTGGTGGGACGTCGCGAGAGATGGTAAGTCAGCCGCGTTTGAGATAGAGCGGCTGCAGCGCCGCGGCATCAGATTGTCCGCCCGTGAGCAGCTGCGCGAACCCCAGCTCGGCAAGGAACGCGGGCCGCCGCAGCGTGGTGGCCGGGGACGCCACCCGCACGCGCGGCAGCGCCGCGAGCGAGCGCGCGCGCTCCGATCCGAGCTCGCCCGCCACCAACACGTTGCCCGTCAGGCCGGCGACATGTGCTGCCAGCTCTTCGTCGGAAAAGACCTGCGGCTCGCCGCGCGGGAACGTGCCGCGAGCTCCGCTGCGGTAGGTGCCCGCGTAGGCCTGGCCGCGCCCAGCGTCCACCAGCGCCACGATGTGCCCGGTAGCGGCGCGGTGCTGGTAGGCAACGGCGTCCAGGGTTGGCACGCCCACCAGCGGCAGGCCGAGCGCCGCCACCAGCCCCTTAGCCAGGCTGGCGCCGACCCGCAACCCGGTGAAGGAGCCGGGGCCGGTAGCTACCACCACCACGCCAAGCTGGGCAACGCGCACGCCGGCCCGCTCACATAGCCGCGCCGCCGCCGGCAGCACCTGCGAGGTCTGGCTGCCACCGACCAGCCAGGTCTCTTCGCCTAGCGGCTCAAAGCCCCGGCAGAGCGCGACGCCGCCGATCTTGCTGGAGGTATCCAGCGCCAGGATCAGCGGCGCCTCAGCCGGCGCGGCGCTCCAGGGGTCCTTCGGATCGATCGTCATATGCCGAATGCCTGCCGCTTGAAGTCGCCGATCAGCTGAGCGAACCGTTCGCCCGTGGGGGTCAGCCGGATGGCTCGCTTGGAGTCCGCCTGCGGCGCCACCGGGCGCAGCGCGATGGTAAGCCGTTCCGGCGGCAGCAGCCTCCCGGCGCGGTCGGGCCATTCGATCAACGTGACGCCTTCGCCCCAAAGGTACTCCTCCAGGCCGATGGCGGCGGCGTCCGGGTCGCCGGCCAGCCGGTAGAGGTCCACGTGGTAGAGCGGCAGGCGGCCCTCGTACTCGTGGATCAGGGTAAATGTGGGACTGGTGACGGGGTCCTGGATGCCCAGACCCTCGGCAACGCCCTGCGCAAAAACAGTTTTGCCGGCACCCAGGTCACCCTCAAGCAGCAGTACGTCCCCCGCCTGGAGCAGTTCCCCCAGCCGGGCACCGAGCCGGTGAGTCTGCGCCGCGCTGTGGCTAATGAAGTCAAGCATGCCCGAAATGGTCCCAGCCGGGCGCTTGGATTGTGACCGATTGCCCTGCGCCGTCGACTATTCGCACGTCCGGATCGGTCACCAACTCGCCGATGTCGGTCGCCGGCAGTCCGAGCAGCATCAGCGCTGCCACCGCACGCTCCATCACGTCGTGCGGCGCAGCGAAGAGCAGCTCGTAGTCCTCGCCGCCGCCCGCTGCCCAGCCGAGCGCCATATCGGGAAAGAGCGAGCGCAAAGCGGGATGAACCGGCAACGAGTCCGCCCGCACTGTCGCGCCGCACCCCGCGGTCGCGCACAGCTTCCCCAGGTCAGCCAGCAGACCGTCGGATACGTCCATTGCGCAGCGTACTCCCGCGGCGCGCAGTGCGGCGCCGGCCTCCAGGCGCGGTTGCGGACGCCTGTGTGCGTCAAGCAGTGCGCCAACACCGGACACTGTCACGTCCACGCCGGTGCGGAGCGCGTGCAGTCCGCCGGCCGAGGCGCCCAGGAAGCCGGTCACCCCCAGCCGGTAGCCGGGCCGGCCGTGGCCGCGGCGCAGCAATGTCCCAGCTTCGGCGGCCGGCATGCTGCCGAGCACGGCAACGTTGATTACGGTGTCCGAGCATACTGAGACGGTGTCGCCGCCGGCCACGGTGCAGCCGCTCACCGTCGCCAGTTCTTGCATCCCAGCGTAGAACGCTTCGACGTCTGCGATCGGAGTATCCGGCCGCAGCCCCAGTGACACCAGAGCCACGCCGGGCGCGGCGCCCATGGCGGCCACGTCGCTCAGGTTCACTGCCAGCGCCTTCCAGCCCAGGTCATACCAACTGGTCCAGTCCAGGTTGAAATGGATGCCCTCCACCAGCATGTCGGTTGTGGCCACCAGCACGGCGTTGGGCTGCATCCACGCCGCCGCATCATCGCCGATGCCCACTAGCAGGCCGCCGCCCAGCCTGGCTGATTCGACTTGCCCGGCCGCGGCGTCGCCGCCGAGCGCCGCCGTCAGCCTGCCGATCAGGCCGAATTCCCCCATCTGCCGCAGCGTGCTCACGCCCGTTCCAGGAGACAAGGGTACAATCCGGAGTTGGGCTACCGCGTCCTGGCGATTGCGCCAACCTCGTTTTTCGCGGACTATGGGTGCCATGTCCGCATTCTGGAAGAGGCGCGGGCAGTGGGGCGGCTGGGACACCAGGTGACGGTCTGCACCTATCACACCGGCTCGGACCCGCAGGGGGTGGAGGGGATGCGGGTGATCCGGATGCCGCGCGTGCCGTGGCACGCCGAGGTGCGGATCGGATCGCACTACCACAAGCTCTACTTCGATGTCCTACTGGCGGCGCGCGCGGCGCTGGCGGCTGGCCCAATCGACCTCGTGCACGCGCACCTGCACGAGGGGGCGCTGATTGGCTGGCTGGTCAGCCGGCTACGAGGCGTACCGCTGGTGTTCGACTATCAGGGTAGCCTCACGCGCGAGATGCTGGACCACCAGTTCCTGCACCGGAAAAGTCCGCTGTACTGGCCATTCACCTGGCTGGAGCGCACCATCGAGCGCCTCCCCAACCTGACCTTGACCAGTACCGAGAATCAGGCTGAAGCGCTGCGCGCCCGCACCCGGCGACCCGTGCACAGCCTGCCCGACGCGGTGGACCTGCGCGAGTTCACCGCGCCGGCTCCCGACGCAGTGGCCGCGCTGCGCCGCCGGCTCGCGATCCCCGACGACCGTGACGTGGTTGGCTACGTGGGACTGCTGGCCGAATACCAGGGCGTGGGGCAGCTGCTGTACGCGGCACGCCAGATCGTCGAGCGGCGGCCCAACACGCACTTCCTGGTGATGGGGTATCCCGGACTGGAGCGCTACCGCAAGCAGGCGCACGACCTCCAGATCCTGGACCACGTGACGTTCACCGGTCGGGTGCCGTATGACCAGCTGGCGCTCCATCTGGGACTGGTGGACGTGGCGGTTTCCGCCAAGCTCTCCGCAACCGAGGGCAACGGCAAGCTGCTGAACTATATGGCGATGGGCCTGCCGGCGGTGGCCTACGAGACGGCGGTGTCGCGCGAGCTGCTCGGTCCGTTGGGCGTCTACGCGCCCCCGGGGGACATCACCGCGCTGGGTCACGCGATCCAGGGCTTACTTGACGACCCAGGCAAGCGCGCGACGCTGGGCCGCCAGCTGCGCGAGCGTGCCGAGCATGACTTCACCTGGGACGCCGCCGGTCGCCGCCTGGTGGCCTTCTACGACCAGCTATTCGCCGTTCCCGGCCAGGTTAGACTCTCGGCGACTCCATCCTGACCTCAGGTCTGCTGCCCATGCGCAGCAGGGGCTCCCGCCTCTCCGGCACGGTGAGGGGAGGGTGCTCACTCCAACCACATTGCCGCTAGCGATAGAGCTGACGATGCCAGCAGCCACAAACGACCAGATTCCCAAACCGCTAACGTACACGCTGATGTACCACTTCCTGTGGTTCGTCCTCTTCTTGCTGTCTGCGTTGACGCTGTGGGGGATCTTCCTCTCCACCGGCAGGGGCTTCTGGCTTGGTTTTGTGCCTCCGTTGTTACTTGTCGTACTCGCCCTGATAGCCGGTATTGGGTTCTTGGCGACGTACGTGGTGCGCGTGCAGATCCTTTTGGGGGACCTGGACAAAGGGGCTGGGTTCCGCTGGTCCGCGCGGAGTTCGTGGGCGGTGGTGTTGCTGGCGCCCACGCTGTTCGGTGTGTGGAAGTTGGTGGCCGAGCCGCTTGCGCGCCACGCATGGCCGGGCCTGTGGCCGGTGACGGTGCAGATGACACTGACTACTGCCGAGGTGGAGGTGGTGGTCTGGTGGCTCTCGCACCTGCTCAGCGTTCGTGGCCTGGCACGTGGGCGCAAGGTGTACCTGGCGCCTGCCGCACCGCAGGTGGCAGCGGCGACGCCGGCGTAGTTCTCGCAACCCTGGAGTGTGGCAGCAGTACCGCGATACCATAGGTGCGGTGCGTGTGGTAGGGTGGAAACAGACCTGCGAGGGGTGAGTTGATGTTTCTCTTCAAGCTGCTCTGGTGGATTGTGACGCTGCCGTTCCGGCTGGCGCTTTTCGCGTTGGGGCTCGTGTTCTGGGTGCTCACATTGCCGCTGCGGATCGTGTTTGGCGTGCTGGGGCTGATTGGTTTCGGCCGTCTGATCCAGCTGGCCATCGTCAGCGCAGTGGGCTACTTCTGCTACAAGCTCGTCAACCCGGAGCCGGACGATCTCGCCCCGCCTGCACCCACGGCCGCCGACCTGAGCAGCGTTCCTAGCACCTAGCGGCAGCGCTTTTCCCTGGGCATGCCCCTGGGCATGCCTGTGGGGGACGCAGCGTAAGCCACTGTGCTCCGGTCCACCCTGGATACGTGGCGGAGTGCCTCCCGGAGCGCACGCCTGTACCTGATGGCGGAGGCGTGCTCCGCCTTCGCCGCCGGTGCGTATGGGGCAGCCTACAACCTGTACATCCTGGCGCTAGGGTATAACGCGGCCTTCCTCGGCGCACTGCTGACCGCCGGCGCCGCTGGCGCGGGTCTGGGCATAGCGCTCGGCGGCTGGTTCACAGACCGGGTAGGGCCGCGCGCGGTACTGCTTGGGTCCAGCCTGGTGGCGGGCGCCGGCATCGGGACGCAGCTGTGGTGGACCTCCACGCCGGTGCTCATTGCCGGCAGCGCCACTGCGGGGTTGGGCGCCGCCGCGTACTACGTGGCGGCGGCGCCGTTCCTGGTCCGCGTGTCCGGCACCCGGCGGCCGGACGCGTTGTTCAGCCTTGACACCGCGATCACGCTCGGCTTCGCCGCGGTGGGAACGGCGCTCGCCGCGCAGACAGCAGCCCTCCTCCTGGCGGCGACTGACCAGGTGACCGCTTACAGGGTGGCTCTTGTAGCGGGCAGCGCGATAGGAATCTGCTCTTTCCCGCTCCTATTCGCCGTGGCCGAGCCTTCGTCTAATGCCACTTCAATTTCCCTTACAGCTGCCACGAGAGGTTCAACAAGAGTTGCCTCGCAGAGTGCATCGGCAGCCCGCACGACTCGTGCGGCAATGAAAGGGTGGCTGGCGGCGATGCGTGAGCCTGCCGCGCTTCGCCTGGCGGTCATCGCCGCCACCATTGGTGCAGGCGCCGGGCTGTTCGCGCCCTACCTCAACGTCTACTTCGTGACAGATCTTGGCGCGTCGCCGGCCGTGTACGGCTGGCTCAGCGCCGCCGGCACGGCCACTCGGCTGCTGGCAACATTGTGGGCGCCTGCGCTCGCGGCGCGCTTCGGCGTAGCGAACGCGATCGGCTGGACCCAGCTGGCGTCAGTCCCGCTGCTGCTCATGGTGGGCTTTGGTCCCACGCTGGCCGTGGCCGGGCCGGCGTTCCTGGTGCGCGGCGCGCTGATGAACATGGCGGCGCCGCTCCAGATGAGCTTGCGCATGGCCGTGCTCCCCGTGGCGCTGCACGGCGCCGGCAACTCGCTCATCTGGCTGGCTGACGGCGCCGCCCGCACCGCCAGCACCTGGCTTGGGGGACAGCTCATCGAGAGCGTGGGGTACCGGCCGCCGTATCTTGGTACCGCGGTGTGCTATGTGGTCGCGGCAGGGCTGTTCTTATGGTGGTTTGGCCCCGGTGGCGATGCAAAAGAAAACGGGCAAGGATCAGATCCTTGCCCGTGAGACGCTTTACCTCAAGCGGTGACGCTGAGCTGCTGCCGAAGGGAGCTGTGGTCTACGCCACCTGCGCCTTGGGGGCGCTGGCAGGGAAGCCGGAGGCGGCGTCTACGGGAAGCGCCTCGCCGTTCACCGCGCCGTCGAAGGGCTGGTCGAACATCGAGTTGAAGGTGTCCTCGTCGATCGTTTCGTCCTTGATCAGGCGCTCTGCGATTTCTTCTAGCTTGGCGCGATGCTTTGTGAGGATCTCTTTCGCTCGGTGGTGAGCGTGCTGGAGGATGGAGCTCACCTCCTGGTCGATGGCGTGCGCCGTCTCGTCCGAGTAGTTGCGCGTCTCCTGGATGTCGCGCCCCAGGAAGATCAGCTCTTCCTTCTTGCCGTACACCTGTGACCCGAGCTTGCGACTCATGCCATAGCGCGTGACCATCGAGCGCGCCATCGCGGTCGCTTTTTCGAGGTCATCCGACGCGCCGGTGGTCAGCTCGTTGAAGACTGTCTCCTCGGCTGCCTGGCCACCGAGCATAGAGGCTAGTGTGTCCTCCATGAACGAGCGGGTATAGAGGTATTGGTCCTCCGGAGGCAGGTAGCGCGTGTAGCCGCCTGCCATGCCACGCGCCACGATGGACATCTTGTGCACCGGATAGCAGTTAGGCAGCATCTTGGCGACCAGCGCGTGGCCGACCTCGTGATACGCGGTGATGCGCTTCTCGCGCTCGCCGATGACGCGGCTCTTGCGCTCCGGCCCCGCGATGACACGATCGATCGCCTCTTCCAGCTCGGACATGCCGATCGACTTCTTGTTGCGCCGCGCCGAGAGGATGGCGCCTTCGTTCAGCAGGTTTGCCAGGTCGGCGCCGGAGAAGCCGGGGGTCTGCTTGGCCAGCACGTCCAACGCCACTTCCTTCTCGAGCGGCTTGCCGCGCGCGTGCACGTCCAGGATGGACTTGCGCCCGCGGATGTCGGGATTGTCCAACACCACGCGCCGGTCAAAGCGACCGGGGCGCAGTAGCGCCGGGTCCAGCACGTCGGGACGGTTGGTAGCTGCCAGCACAATCACGTTGGTGTTGGTGTCGAAGCCGTCCATCTCCACCAGGATCTGATTGAGCGTCTGCTCGCGCTCGTCGTGCGATCCACCCAACCCGGCACCACGCTGGCGACCCACAGCGTCGATCTCGTCCACGAAGACGATGCACGGCGCGTTGCGCTTGGCCTGGTCGAAAAGGTCGCGCACACGGCTGGCGCCCACGCCGACAAACATCTCCACGAACTCCGAGCCGGAGATGCTGAAGAACGGCACCCCCGCCTCGCCTGCCACGGCACGTGAGAGATACGTCTTGCCGGTGCCTGGCGGTCCCACCAGCAGCACGCCGCGGGGAATGCGCGCGCCCAGCGCCGCGAACTTCTCCGGGTATTTGAGGAACTCCACCACCTCGGCCAGCTCTTGCTTGGCCTCTTCCACGCCCGCCACGTCGGCGAACGTGATGGTTTGCTTGTTGCCCATGAACATGCGCGCGCGGGACTTGCCGAAGGAGAGCGCCTGATTGTTGGAGCCCTGCGCCTGGCGCATCATGAACAGCAGCAGCGCGCCAAAGATGATTACCGGCAAGAAGGACCCCAGGATGCCCAGCCATGAGCCGAACTGGTTGGGCGGGCGGATGTCCACCTTCACCTGCTCGAAGCGGATGTTCTCCCGCTGGAGCAGCTCGATGATGTCGGTGCGGTCCTGCTTGACCGCGGTCTTCTTCCCTTCGGAGGTGTCTGCAATCAGCTTGTTGCCATCCACTGTGATGGTGTCTACACGGTTGGCCAGTGCGTCTTTCTTGACGATGGCCAGCATGTCGCTGATGGGGATCTGCGCCTCCCGGGCGGGAGGGCTGAAAAGCGTGAAGAAGATCGCCAGCACGGCGACCATGATCACCAGGTAGACAAAAGAGTTGCGCAGCCAGCGCGTATCCATCTTCATTGGGCGTTCTTTCGATTATATGCCGCTGGCGCCATATCGAGTGCTATCCAGTGTAAGAATTGCTCAAGAATACGCCGCCGGCTTGAGTACGCCGATGTAGGGGAGGTTGCGGTAGTGCTCCGCATAATCCAGGCCGTACCCCACCACGAACTGGTTCGGGATGCTGAAACCGACGTGCTCCACGGGCACGTCAGCCTTGCGCGGCGCCTGCTTGTCCAGCAACGCGCAGACGCGCAGGCTGGCAGGGTTGCGGTTGTTCAGATTCTCCAGCAAGTAGCGCAGTGTGTGGCCGCTGTCCACGATGTCCTCAACCAGCAGAACGTTCCGCCCCTCGATGTTGGTGTCCAGGTCCTTGTTGATGCGCACCACACCACTGGACTGCGCGGCGTTGCCGTAGCTGGAGACGGCCATGAAATCCATCTCCAACGGCAGGCGCAGCTCGCGCGCAAGGTCGGTCATGAACATGATTGCCCCCTTGAGCACGCCTACCAGGATCAAGTCGCTCCCGGCATAGAGCGGACGCAGCTCCGCCGCCAGCTGGCGCACCCGCTCCGCGAGCTGCTCTTCGCTGATCAGCACCTGCTCGATGTCGTCATGCGTGTGCGTCGCGCCCGTGGACGGTGCGGGCGGCTCGGCCGGAGGCGTGGCTTGAATGGATGACGGGGGCAGCATGTCTGAGGGATTATCCGGGATGCGCCGGTGCGCCGCCGTCCGCCCCGGTTCCGGTGCCGGGCGCAGACGTGGTCTGGCCCGACTCAGCCGACGGTGGGGTGGTCTCGAAGCGCAGCCGGCCGCGGTGGAGGCGCAGCGTGACGGTCGCCGATAGGCGTACGGTCGCGCCGCCACGGCCCCGCTCGATGGCGCGCAACGCGCCGTCCAGGTGCGCCGCCTCGACATCGCGCGAGTGTCCCTGGAGGCGCCGCACGCTCTCCTGAAGCACGCGAGCACGAAGGGTCGGGTGCAGTGCGAGAAACGCACAGCGGCTGGCCGCCAGGACGCCGCCTTCTTCGGACAACACCTCGCCGGCCGCCTCGCGTGCCCTCGCCGCTAGGTAGTCTGCGTCCATCCTGAGCAGGTCCATCGAGCGGAGGGTAGTGTCGCGGACGCCCGGCGCCAGCATTTCGAGCAGCGGTAGCACCTCGTGGCGTACCCGGTTGCGTAGCAGGCGGCGGTCCTGGTTTGTCGCGTCTTCGCGCCAGGGCTGCCCTACCTCCGCGAGCGTGCGGCGCACTTCAATGGCACTCAAGCAAAGCAGCGGACGCACCAACCGGACTGCGGCGCCCGTTCCGGCGGCGGGCAGCGACCCGGCTGCGGGCATGCCGGCGAGTCCCAGCTGACCGCTGCCGCGCAGCCACGCCAGCAGGAACGTTTCCAGCTGGTCGTCCTGCGTGTGCCCAGTGGCCACAGTTGGGATGCCGTGACGTGTGCACACCTCAGCCAGGAACCGGTAGCGGGCCAGACGCGCGCCTTCCTCTGGGGAAAGTGCGGCTTCGCGCGACAGGCGCGTGGCGTCCACCCGGCCGACGTGGCAGGGGAGGCCGAGCCGCTCGGCTACCTGCCGGACGAACAGGCCGTCCTGCTCAGCTTCGGCGCCGCGCCAGCCATGGTCCAGGTGAGCAACGTGCAGGCGCAGGTTGAGCGGGCGCGAAAGGCCTTGCAGCGCTCGCAGCAGGAAGACCGAGTCGGCGCCACCGGAGACGGCGACCACCGCTGCCTCGCCCTCCGTGAACAGGCCGCGCTCACGGATGAACCCTTCGACCCGGCGCACTATGGGCAGTCGGGAGAACGGCCGAGTCGTCATCCGGCCGGCAGACCTACCGGTTCCCGAAGAAGAAGTACAGCCAGTCGGCGGCGTGGCCCAGATCAGCCAGAGGGCGCGGGTACTCCGAGGGTAAAGGCGGACCTTCCACGCCGGCCACTTCCAACTGAGCCGGCAAGACCACGATGGGCCGGTCGTTGGGCTTGACCAGGTTCAGCTTCTCGCGCGCCGTGGTCTCTACGTAGGACTCAGTAGAGAGGTAGGCGACGCGCTCCTGGAGCTCCTTGATCTGCCGTTCGAGCAGCGCGTTCTCACGGAGTACTATGTTTGCGCGCTGGTTGAGCCGGTAACTATCCAGGCTCTTGCCGTAGAAGGCGACCACGAAGTAGATCGAGACGCAGCACACCACCAGGACGGTGAGCTGCGCGGGGGAGATAGCGCGGGAGCGCTGAATCGCCGTCACGGGCGTTACCGGCGCCCCCGGCTCCGATGCCGGCGGCCCGCCGCTGTCGGGTGAATTAAACGTGGTGCCGGCCATGTGTCATCTGGTCCAGGACAACCCGGAAACTGCGTCGATGTTAAGCCCCTTGGTCAGGGCACGGGACTGTGGCAGCTTTGCCGGCGCCGCCGGTGCGGTGGCCGCAGGAGTGGCAGCCGCGGCGCGAGTGGGCGTTGCCGGCGGGCCGGCCAGGGGCGCCGCGGCGAGCCAAATGTCGAATGCTCCGCCCTCGGCCGAAAGATAGGCGATCTGCTGACCGTTCGGGGACCAGCACGGGGCGCGGCAGGACCCGGAGTCTGTCAGCGGCTGGTCCTGTGAGCCGTCGGCCTGCATGGTCCATATGTCGTTCCGGCCGCGCCGACGCGTGGTGTAGGCAACCCGCGACCCATCCGGCGACCACGCGGGATCGTAGGCGCCGTCCGGATGCTCGGTGAGCTGGCGCCACGGGCCACTGGGCAGCGTGTAGGCGAAGACCTGAGAGCGGGAGCCGGCGGTACGGTAGCTCACCGCCAGCAGGCGCTTGCCGTCTGGCGACACCGACGGCATGTCCAGGCCGCCCTCAAAGTCCGGCACGGCCAGGAACTGGCGCCGGTTCTTGCCGTCCAGGCCCACCTGCCAGATCATCAAATCGCTAGTTTTCTCCTCGGAGAGGTACAGCAAGCGTGACCCGTCCGGCCACCAGGCGGGGCGGAACGCCCAGTTGTTGCGCGTGATGACCGTGGAGAAGTTGTCGGTGAGCACGCGAGCGTTGGCGCCGCCGGCGTCAGTCACCCATAGCTCCGAGGAGTTGACGTGGATTTTCACGTGCGCGAGTTGCTTGCCATCGGGTGACCAGACGGGCTGGCGGCTGACCCGGTCGCGCGTCAGCCGCTGCGCGCCGCTGCGCTCCCAGGTCCACACGTCCGCGTCGGAGACGTACAGCAGCCGTCCAGCGGCAGTCTTCCCCGCCGCCGGCTGGACAGTGCTGCCGGAGTCGCTGGGCTCACGGCCACCGCCGGCCGGCGCCGAGGTGGAAAGGGAAGGCCCACACGCGGCGGCAGCTAGGGGAAGCGCGTTGGCGAGAAGCGAGCGGCGACTTGTCATGCGTGTTCAACTCCTCCCCCGCGGAGAGAGGGGGGGTGGCGACCCTTGCGATGGTGGCTACCTGCCAAGACCTCGGTATGCGAAGCTCCCCTCTCCCTCCGGGGAGGGGTTATCTCTTACGACGAACGGCGCCGGCCTGGGGTCGCGACTTTGCTAAGATTAGCGCGCGGTCACCGCACCGCCGTGGGGGCTAGTCCCAACGGGCGTGCGGGCATGGTGTAGTGGTAACACGCGACCTTCCCAAGGTTGAGACCACGGGTTCGAGCCCCGTTGCCCGCTCTAGTTTGGCAGTACGCAATTTCCTCCTGTACACGAGGGAGCTCCGCTGGGGCGGGGCTCCCTTGTCGATTCTCAGGCGCCTTGTGGTGGCCTCCGGGCTGGCGCTCGTCCCACACGTCGCCGCGGCGGCGACGCTGCCCCCTGCGCCACGGTTAGCCAACCAGTCCACGCTGACCATCCTGCGCGGCGACAGCCAGTACTCCGAGCAGGCGCGCGCGGCCGTCGTGGCGGCGGTAGACGGGCAGGATGTGCGGGTGGGAGACCGGCTGATCACCGGGCAAGATGCCAACCTGCTCCTCACGTTCTTCGAGGGCAGCACGCTGACGCTGACGCCGGGGACGGACGTTGTGGTGGAGCGCCTCCAGGCAGGGACGGGCGGTGACGCCGCAGCGCGGGACTTCCAGCTGCAGCTGAACGCCGGCACCATCTGGGCGCGCGTGGTCTCCCTGGCGTCGAGCGCCGCCACGTTCCAGGTGCGCACGCCCAATGCCGTGGCGGTGGTGCGCGGCAGCCAGATCGGCGCGCGGGTACTCCCCGACGGCTCCTTCCAGTGCTGGACGCGCGAGGGCGTGATGTCGGTCCAGACCGGCGCCGGCCAGCAGGTGGACCTCCAGGCCGGGGAGACGGTGTTGGTGCAGCCGGACGGCCAGCTCAGCGCGACGCGCCCGTTTTCGCCCTCGGTGAGTGTGCTGCGCTTCCGTGTCACGGGTCCCGTGTGGCCGCTGGTGGTGCATCCCGACGGTGGGGCCAACGGAGTGGTGGAGCCCGGAATCGTCGTTAGCCAGACCTTCGGCGCGCTGGTGACGCCTCCCGCGGCAGGGGACGGCGGCTTCAGCTTCGAAGTGCCGGCGAGCATCCCCGGCAGGTACACACTGGTGCTGGAAGGGCAGGCGCGAGCCGGCGCAGGCGATGCGTTTGGCGCGCTGGCAACGGGCCTGCTCTCGCCGCTCTACGCCGGCACCGAGAACCCGGACGAGCGGCTGCTCACCGCCGCCGAGATCGGCGGCCAGGTGGCGGCGGGCGAGTTGGTGGCTGTGGACCTGGACGTGCAGCTGGCCCGACCCGGCGCCGCCGACGCGATACTCGCCGAGCTGCGCGTCTCGCAGCCGTACCGGCTCGATCCCGCCGCTGGGCCACTCGGTCCGGCGAAGGTCCGCGTCTCCGAGGTGGAGGCAGGACGTGCCGGGCAGCCATAGAACCCCCTTGATATACTTTAATGGCACGCACGCGCCACGCGGCGCTTGTTTGGCACGCGGGCACATAGCTCAGTTGGTTAGAGCGCTACCTTGACATGGTAGAGGTCCGGGGTTCGAGTCCCTGTGTGCCCACCCTGATGTAGGCAGTACACTGCCTACAGATGTTGAAGGTCGTAGGCTTCCTGCACCACGCAGTGCAGATCGATGGCAGTGCGGACGGAGTGGCGGCGGCACGCCACTTCTATGGCGAGGTGATGGGCCTGCCGCTGGACGGTGGGCGGCCGGACATCCCCGGTACCCCGGGCTGGTGGTTCAATATCCCTAGCGGCGCCGCCGATGGACCGGGGTCCGTGGATGACCGGGAGCAGGGGCCGCCGCCGGTGTCGCTGGACCAAATCCACCTGGTCGGCGCGCGCCAGACCGACACGGCCGATAACTCGATTTCCGCCAACCGGACGGCGGCCCTCAGTGTGACGCGCCGCGACCACATCGCGCTGGCGGTGGAGGACCTAGGAGACGCCAAACAGGAGCTGGAGCGTCACGGCATCCAGTTCCACGTGCAGACCGGCGCCGTGGGCGCGGAGCAGGTCTTCTTCCAGGACCCGTTCGGCAACGTGATCGAGCTGCAAGAGGCGAGGTAACGCGGCACTCTAGATGACAGCACGATTACGCTCTGGCGTTCAAGTCGTTCACCCGCTTCACGGCATCAGTGATGGCGGCGTCCAGCGCCTTTTCGCCATTCTTGACCTTGCGGTCGGTCTCGCTGGCATACACCGCTTCGTCGAAGGCGGTGAGGATCACGTCGCGCGAGAACTTCTGCTGGCGGAAGAGCTCGATTGGGCGCGCGTAGTTCTGCTGGATCGCCTCGGCAAAGGCGTTCAGGTTCATGTGCGCCAGGCCGGGGTTGCCCTGCTTGGCCAGCTTTACCCACAGCTCTTGGAAGCTCTTGCGCGCCGGCTGTTGCCCAGTGGCCTGGGCGTTGATCTCGGTCCATTCGTCGGACTGCACGAACTTCACCAGCTCCCACGCCTCGTCGATGGACTTGCTGCCTTTCCAGATACTCCAGCCGTCGTTGGTGGCTAGCGTGGCGCGCTGCTTGGGTCCCTTGGGCAGGGGGGCTACGTCGATCTGCGAGAGCACGTCACGCTCCACCTGAGTGGTGAAGCGCACCAGCGCGAACGATCCTTCCTCCCACATGGCGAAGCGCTGGTTGGTCAGCGCCTTGAAGTAGTCCATGCCGCGCGTGACCTCGTACTCAGGCTCGATTCCGGTGACCTTGTCCTTGAGGTTGGTGTCGCGCTCGTACTGCAGCGCCTGGAGCGCCTGCGGCGTGTCCAGGACGCACTTCTTGTCGTCCTTGGGGTCCACGTAGTTGCCACCCGCCTGGTGGATGCGCTGCATCACGCGGTCGTAGCCACGCACCTGGCGCCGCCCAAAGGTGAAGCTCGCCACCTGGTTGCCCTGGCCGGTCTGGCTGTCACCGCCCGCAGTTGGGCGTGTCTGGTCCTGCAGCTTGATGGCGGCGTCGCGGTACTTGGTCCAGTCCCAGCTTGCGTCCGGCAGCGCGACGCCCTTCCGCTGGAAGACGGTCTTGTTGTAGAAGAGCGCAACGGTGCCGGAGTACATGGGCAAGGCAACCTGGCCGCGCTCCGGCAGGTTGAACAGCTTCATCAGCCAGTCCACATAGTCGTCCAGGATGCGCGGCGGCACGTCCTTCTTCATCGCCGCCGCCATGTCCCACAGCAACCCCTCGCGTCCCCACTGCACGCCCCACTGGCCGGCGTGGCCGGTCATGTCCGGGCCGGATCCGGCGATCCACTCGGTGTAGTTCTTTGTCGGCCAGTCCTCGCCGATCTGCGGCTCGATCTGCACCTTGACGTTGGGGAAGGACTGCTTGAAGAGCTCCAGCCCCTTGGGCGCCGCCACGCGGTTGAAGGAGTTCTGGTCGTCTCCCCAGGTGCTCCACCGCAGGGTGACCTGCTTGTCACTCCTGCCGCGCGCGATCTTGTCCGCGCTGCCGCCCAGCGGGCCGCACGCGGCCAGGGCGGCGCTGCCGATGCTGACGGCAGCGCCGCTCAGGTAGGAACGTCGGGTGGTCGTCATGCTTCTAGCATGACACGTACCGGGCCGTAGGCTACGCGAGTTACTTCATTAGGTCGTTGACGCGCGCAGCGGCGTCCTTCACGGCGGCGTCGAGCGCCTTCTCGCCGTTCTTGATCGTCGTGCTCGTCTCGGAAGAGTAGACCGCCTCGTTGAGCATCGTGTTGATGATGACCTCGGCCTCTGTCTGGTTCTTCTTGAAGAACTCCTTGGGCCGCGCGTAGTTCTGCGCGATGGCATCGGTGAACGGCTTGAGGTTCTTATCTGCCAGCGTCGGGTTGGCCTGCTTCACCAGGCGCACCCACTTTTCCTGGAATGACTTGCGGCCGGGCTGGTGGCCGACGATGCCGGCCGCGATCTCCACCCACTGGTCGTCGATCAAGAACTTCATGAACTCCCATGCTTCGTCCTGGACCTTTGATCCCTTCCAGATGGCCCAGCCGTCGTGGGTGGCCAGCGCGTCGCGCTGCTTGGGTCCCTTGGGCAGGGGCGCCACGTCCCACTGTGGCACAACGTCCTTCTCCACCAGGAAGGTCTGCCGGACCAGGATCCAGGACCCTTCCTCCCACATCGCCCAGCGCTGCGCCGAGATGCCCTTCCAGAGGTCCAGCCCGCCCAGGTTGCCTACCTCGCCCTCACGTGCGGTCAGCTTGTCCTTGAGGTTGGCGTCGCGCTCGTACATCAGGCCTGCCAGGGCCTCCGGCCGGTCGAAGGCTGCCTTGGTGTCGTCCTTGGGGTCCACCCAGTTGCCGCCCGCCTGGTGGATCTTCTGCACCACGCGGTCGATGCCGCGGATCTGGCGCCTCGCCCAGACGCCGTTGGCCGGGTCGTGCAGGCGCAGCGACATCTCGCGGTACTTGTTCCAGTCCCACGTGTCGTCCGGCGGGGCGATTCCCTTTCTCTGGAAGAGGGTCTTGTTGTAGTACAGCGCCAGCGCGCCGGTGTACATCGGCAGGCCGAACTGCCCCGCGCCTGGCTGGTTGAAGAGCTTCATCAAGTACTCGATGAAGTCCTCGCGTACTTTGGCCGGGATGTCGCGCTTCATGCGCGAGTCCAGGTCGACGAACAGTCCTTCGCGCGCCCACTGCACGCCGTCGGTGCAGCAGTGGCCGGAGAGGTCGGGGCCGTTCCCCGCGATCCACTCTGTCTTGTTCTTCGTCTGCCACGTGACGCCGCCGGCGCCGGGGTCCTGCGGCTCGATGATGATCTTGGTCTTGGGGAACTTCTGGTTGAAGAGCGCGACACCCTTTGGTGCGGCGTCGGTGTTGAAATTGCCCTGTGAGTTGTCCCACGTAGACCATCGCAGGGTCACCTCACGCTCGCTCTTACCCTGTGAGATGCGGTCCGCGCCGGCACCACCCGATGTGCATGCCGCCATGACGGCGCCCGTAGCGCCGAGCGCCGGTATTCCCCCCAAGAGCCGCCGGCGCCGCACGCCGCCGGTCCGCGCCGCCGCTGTCACATGCACACCCACTGCCATTGGCCTGGTCTCCCTGTACTTGAAAATAGGACCGGCGTGGCGATGGTGATTCGCCACCAGTCTGGCGCCATTATCGAGCCGCAGCGCCGGCAACGCAAGCGGGAGGTGGCTGTATGACTGGGGCGAGCGCTACTACACCTTATTGATCTGGTTGATCTGCTCCGCGGCGGCGCGGAAGGCGATGCCAACTTCCTCGTCGCCATCGCGCACCGATTTGTTGTACGCCTCGTTGAAGATCCGCTTCGCCTCCACGTCCTTGCGCCAGAACTCAATCGGGCGTGCGTAGCCCTTCTCGATCCCTTCGGTGAACGCCTTGAGGTTCTTGTTGGCCAGCTTGGGACTCGACTCTTTAACCGCGGTGAGCCACCGCTGCTGGTGGCTCTTGCGGGCGCTTTGCTGGCTGGCGTGACGCGTGGCCAGGTCGGTCCACTCGTCGGACTGCAGGAACTTGAGGAACTCCCAGGTCGCATCCTTAGCCTTAGTGGCCTTGGAGATGCTCCAGCCGTCGTTCGTCGCCAGCGTGAAGCGCCCCGCCGGTCCCTTGGGCAGCGGCACGGCGTCCCAGTCAACCTCGTCGCTGAGCATGGCCACGTAGCGGGCCAGCGTGAACGCGCCGCCCTCCCACATGGAGATGTACCCGGAGTTGATCTGCACGAAGTGCGTCTGGCTATCGGGGCCGGTTTCGGGGGGCGCCTTGGGCCCCAGGGTCTGCACCACGGTGCGGTCCCGGTGGATCTGGTTGCGCTCCCACTCCAGCGCCTCGATCGCCTTCGCGGACGTGAACGCGGCCACGCGGTCGTCCTTCGGGTCTACCGCGTTGGCGCCAATCTGGTGGAACCGGCGGTACATCGAGTTGGGGCCCACGTCGGCGCGCGCCCAGCGCTTGGCGTCGGGGTCGGCGATCCGGAGCCCCATATCACGGTACTTGGCCCAGTCCCAGGTGTCGTCCGGCAGCGGCACGCCCTTCTCCTGGAACCGTCGCCGGTTGAACATCAGCGCGATAGTGCCGGTGTACATCGGCAGGGCGAACTGCCCATTCTCTTTCGAGTTGAACAGCTTCATCAGCCACTCGACGTAGTCCTCGGTCGGCACCGCCTTAGCGTCCCGCTTCAAGTACGGGTCCATGTTGAGCAGGAAGCCCTCGCGTGAGAACGCGATGCTGTGCTGGCAGCAGTGCCCGGTCAGGTCAACGCCCGTGCCGGCGATCCACTCAGTGCGTAGCTTCTGGGGCCAATCCGGCTCGAGCTGCACTTCCGGCTCCACCTTGACGTTGGGGAACTTCTGGGTGAAGAGTTGCAGGCCGCGCGGAACGGCCTGGGTGTTGAAGGGGTTGTTCTGGTCGCCCCAGGTGCTCCAGCGGATGGTCACCGGCTCCTTCCCAAGGCCGGGCGGCTCAGCCGAGCTGTTGCCGCCGGGCACGCACGCTGCCAGCACGACACCCGACGCCACTCCGGGCATCACCGATGCCATCACCTCGCGCCGCGTCACCCCTCCGCTTGCTGCCCGTGAATTGCCTTGATCGTCCATGGCTGGATCTCCTCCAATTGCGCTCGTGCGTTGTCCGCGTTCTTGCGCCACAGTCGTTCACTGGTGGCACGCTGATGGCCTCTTTAGCCATTATTCGCCACAGTTTGACAGGACGCAAGTAGGCGTATACGCCCATCACGTACCGTAGCCCGGTCTATGCCCGACGGCGCGTGCGGGTGCGTGGGCGCGGGGACTTAGTGGACTTGCTTGCAAGCGGCGTGCCCTTCACCAGCGCGCGCAGGCGCGCGGCGCGCCGTGGCGTGGGGCCGGCGATGGCCACCTGCAGGCGCGACGGCGCCCACACCGACGCCACGCGCTGCACGTCTTCCGGGACGACACGCTCGTAGGTAGCACGCGCTGCCCCAGGCGGGATCAGGCGACGGTGCGCCAGCTCGCTCCATAGCAGCCAGTGGGCCATCTCCTCGGTCGTCTCGCACGCCATGGTGAGCTCGCCCACGATGTAGTTCTTGGCGCGCTGGAACTCGTCCAGCGGCAGCCCCTGCTGCAGCGCCTCCGCCTGCGCGATCATGCGCTCCACCGCCTCACCGGCCTTCTTGGGCGGCACGCCGGCCCACATCCGTGCGCCGCCGGTGTCCGTGTACGATGTGACCTCGGAGCCCACGTCGTACGCCAGGCCGCGCCCGTCACGCAGGTCAGCCCACAGGCGCGACGACGCCAGCTCGCCGAGGGCGCAGCTGAGCAGCTCGAGCGCCGGGCGGTCGGGGTCGGTGGACGGCAGGCCCCGCACCCCGGCGTAGACATACGCGGTCTGGCCGCTGGCGTAGCGTGATTCGAGCTCCGGCTCGGCCGGCTCCGCTGGCACCGGCGCCAGCTCCGACTCCACGGGTGGCTGCGCCTGCCAGTCTTCCGCCAGGCGCGCCACCGTGGCGGCCAGCTCGTCGTGTTCCAGGTCACCCGCCACGGCCACGATGCACCGGTCTGGCGTGTAGTGGCGTTGCCAGTAGGTGCGCACGTCCTCCACCGTCAGCGCCGTGACGGCCGCCTCCGTCCCCACCGGCGCGCGCGAGAGCGGGTGCCCCGGCCACAACAGCGCGTCCAGCGCCTCTTCAGCCACCACAGCGCTGGTCGCTTCGTCCTGGTGGATCTCTTCGAGCACAACGTCGCGCTCCAGCGCGAAGTCCTCTGCCGTGAGGCGCGGGTGACGCACCATGTCGAAGATCACTTCTAACGCCTTGCCGGCGTATGCGCGTGGCAAGCGGCTGTAGTACGCCGTTGCCTCACGGTGGGTGTACCCATCCAGCGTGCCGCCCAGCTCCTCGATGGATGAGGTGAGCAGGAAGCTGCTCGGCCAGCGATCGCTTCCGCGGAAACACATATGCTCGAGCACGTGGCTGATGCCGCACTGCGCCTCCGCCTCGTACCGCGAGCCACCCTCCAGCCCCACCGTCACCGCAACCGAGCCAGATCGGTGCAGACGGGCCGTCACCAGGCGCAATCCATTAGGCAGCACCGAGCGCTGCGCGTCGCGCCAGAGCCCCCACGCGTCGTCGGGCGCCGCGTCGCCATCCTGGGACGGGTCCGGCAGCGCCGGCAAGATGGCTGGGGCGCGGCCGGCGACGGCCAGGGACAAACGACGCGCGGTGTTGTTCAGTTTGGGAAAGAGCACGGGGGCCTCAAAGGGGTGCGCCGGAGCGAGCGTGAGATGCGCTGGCGCAGAAGATGGGTACGCCAAATTATAGGAGCGTTTCTGCGATCTCTACGCGGCAATGAGTGCAACTTCGCGGCGGATATACTCGGTGCAGCGTGAACGGCTAGAACGAGCAGGGCCAGGATAGCGGGACGCCAGGATGGCAGAGCAGGCGCGAGTGCTAGGAATGCCGGGGGTGGTCGCCCCCGCGGACGAGCACCCGGACGCACTGGATGAGACGGTGGTTCACGATCCACAAGGCCATCCGTGGCTGGTGTGTACCGTGGACCTGCGCTACGGTCCGGACGACGCCGGCCCCCGGTACGTGGAGGACGCCGCCGTACTTCTCGGGCGCTACGAGACGCAGGTGTACTACACGGCGCGCGCGGGGATACGCGGCTTCCCCACCGGCCATGGCGAGCGGTTCCTGGAGCGCGCCGACGCTATAACCGGCCACCGCCGGTGGTGCCTCAGCGTCCGCCACGGCGCAGTTCTGCCCGATTTGTCACCCGCGCAGCCACTCTAAATGGCGATTTCTCGTTGCGCCATTGCGCTGACGCTGATCCTGGCCGGTCTCATCCTGCTTGCCGTGCTGGGCTGGCTTGCCTATGGCAGTATGCGCGAGCCGCAGCTACGGGGAATCGTCACCAGCGTAGAAGCGCGCGACATTGGTCACACTGCGGCGATCATGCTGCGCACCTCGGACGGTCGCGAGCAGCGCTTCCTAGTGGACCCGAGCGCCGACGCCAAATGGACTCCGGGCCACCTGCGCGACCACATGACCTTCGCGAACCCCGTCACGATCTACTACCGCAAGGCCGGCGACGCACTGGTTGCGTACCGGATCAGCGACTAAACCAGCTTCGCCAGCGCCGCTTCCATCTCCTCGATGGGCGCCGGGCCCTCGTACTTCTCCGCGATCTTGCCTTCCTTGTCCACCAGGAAGGTCCACGGCTCGCTGGTCAGACCCCACTCGACCACCGCCTCGTACGGGGCACGCGTCGTGGTGTCCTTGAAGATCTCCACGTGCACGAAGCTGGCGCGGTCGCCGTACTTGGTCTTGAGCTTTTGCACTTCGCCCAACTGCGGCGCGCACGTCTGTGTGGCGCAGAAGCCGGGCGAGGCGAACAGCACGACCAGCGGCTTCTTGAGCTCCAGCGCCTGCGCGATGGAGACCTCGTGCATGTCGTTCGGCGTGGCGCCCGAGTCGATCTTCTTGATGTCGTCTACGTCGTGGCGGGTCAGGTTGCGGCTGCGCGGCGCAGGGGCGCCGATCGCCGGCGTCTCCGCCCTGGGCTTCACCTGGAACTGGACGCGCGCTGTCGCCAGCGGCTGTCCCGCCGCCGTTCCGCTCACCTCCACGCCCCAGGCGCCCGGCTGGTCGAACTGCACCTGCGCGATGTAGAGCCCCTTGGTCTTGTCGGTGACGTAGCGGAACTCCGGCTTGGCCTCCCCTTTGGCAACCGGCTGCGGCTCGATGGGATGGAAGAAACGCAGACTCAGGTCGGCCTCCGCCAGCGGCGCGGGCAGCGCGCCGCCCTTGCCTACCTGCAGAATGGCCAGCGCGAAGCGGTTGCGTCCCACCGCGGTGTCGGTGCCGGGGATCACCGGCTGCACCAGCAGCCCGTTCGCGGAGCCCGCGGTGCTGCCACGGTCTGTGATCTGGCCCCCGGAAGGGGCGCCGCCGCACGCCGCCAGCAACGCTGCTGCGCTGCCGGCGCCAAGGGAGCTCAGCAGCGTCCTGCGTGTACCTCTGCGAGAACGGCCCTCGATGCGGGTTTCAGAGCGACTAGGGTAGGTGTGGAACAATCCGGACCTCATGCTGGCGTACGCCAGCCAAATTGTAGGCGGATTGCCGCGACGCCCCCGCGTCCGCAGGCGGCAACCGGGAGACAGCCGGGACTAGCATGGCGACCACACCGACATCACCAGAAGCCTCGGCTGCGTGGGGAGCCCTCATCCGAGACGTGCAGGACTTCCCGCAGAAGGGCATCCTGTTCAAAGACATCACCACCCTCATCAAGGACGGCCCGGCCTTCCGGCAGGTGATCGAGGGTCTGGTCTCTCACTACCGCGGCATGCAGATCGACTGCGTGGTTGGCGTGGAGTCGCGCGGGTTCATCTTCGCCTGCCCACTGGCCTACGAGCTCGGTGCCGGCTTTGTCCCCGTGCGTAAGCCCGGAAAGCTGCCGGCCGACGTGATCCGGACTGAATACTCGCTGGAGTATGGCTCCAACGTGCTGGAAGTACACCGCGACGCGATCAAACCGGGCCAGCGCGTGCTTATTGTGGACGACGTGCTGGCCACCGGTGGATCGGCCGCCGCCACGGTGACGCTGGTAGAGCAGCTGGGCGGCACAGTGATGGGCATCGCAGTGGTGGTGGAGCTTTCATTCCTGCACGGGCGAGATCGCCTGGGTGGGTATGAGCTGCACTCGCTGCTCTCCTACTGATGAAGACCGTTGAGTGGCACGACACACCCGGCGGCGCCGAAGTCTGGCTGATCGACCAGACTCGGTTGCCGCTGGAGGAAGAGGTGGTGCGTTGCCGCGACTACACGGAGGTGGCGCACGCCATCCGCAGCATGCAGGTGCGCGGTGCGCCGGCCATCGGCGTCACCGCCGCGATGGGCGAGGCGCTGGCGGCGGTCCGCGCGCCCGACGATACGCTTAACGCCACCATCCAGGAGGCGTGCGGCGCCCTCGCCAAGACGCGACCGACGGCGGTCAATCTCTTCTGGGCCATCGAGCGCATGCGCAGCGCGGCGCTTCGGGTAGCCGGCAGCGCGCCACACGAGGTGCGCGCCGCGCTGGTGGACGAGGCGCAGCGTATCGCGGTGGAAGACGAGGCGTGCTCGCGCGCCATTGGGGCGCACGGCGCGGCGCTGTTCGCGGAGGGAGACGGCGTGCTGACCCACTGCAATGCAGGCGGGCTCGCGGCGGTGAGCTACGGCACCGCCCTCGCGCCGCTGCGCGCGGCGCACGAGCGGGGCACGCGCTTCCATGTCTGGGTGGACGAGACACGGCCGTTCCTCCAGGGTTCCCGCCTGACCGCCTGGGAGCTGCTCAAGGCCGGCATCGACTGCACGCTCATCACCGACAACATGGCGGCCCACTTCATGGGCCGCGGGCGAGTGCAGAAGATCATCGTCGGCGCCGATCGCATCGCCGCCAATGGTGACGTGGCGAACAAGATTGGCACGTATGGCCTGGCCATCCTGGCCAGGGAACACAGCATCCCTTTCTACGTCGCGGCGCCGACGTCGACCGTCGATCTGGCGCTCGCCTCTGGTGACCTGATCCCGATCGAGGAGCGCGACCACACTGAGGTGACGCAGTTGCGCGGACAGCAGATGGCGCCACTCGGGATGCGCGCGGCGCACCCTGCCTTCGACGTGACGCCGCACCGCTACGTCACCGCCATCATCACCGAAGAAGGCGTCCATGGCCCGCCGTATGTTGAGAGTCTCAGGGAGGCTGTCGAGGTCGCGCGGGGAAAGACTCTCCTGGCGGGAGAGGGAGTTCACGGAGCATCACGTTGACCAAACAAGAGGCACGCATCGCCGTCATCGGCGGCAGCGGGTTCTATGACTTCCCTGATCTGGAGGAGCGTCGCGAGGAATGGGTGGAGACGCCGTTTGGGCAACCTAGCGACGCCATCGTCACGGGGCGGCTGGCAGGGCGGCCGGTGGCCTTCCTGCCACGCCACGGGCGCGGCCACCGCATCTCGCCCACTGAGCTGCCGGCGCGGGCCAACATCTACGCGCTCAAGCAGTTGGGTGTGGAGTACATCGTCTCGGTCAGCGCCTGCGGCAGCATGAAAGAGGAGATCGCGCCGCTGGACGTGGTGATCCCCAACCAGCTGTTCGACCGGACGAAGGCGCGTGTAAGCACATTCTTCGACGGCGGCATCGTGGCGCACGTGTCGTTCGCGGACCCGTTCTGCGCCGACCTGGGCCAGATACTGTTCCAGGCCGCCACGCGGGCAGGCGCGCGCGTCCACAGCGGTGGCACCTACATCTGCATGGAAGGTCCACAGTTCTCTACTCGCGCCGAGTCCCGCATCTACCGGCAGTGGGGTGTGGACGTGATCGGAATGACCGCGCTGCCGGAGGCGAAGCTGGCCCGCGAGGCGGAGATCTGCTACGCCACGCTCGCCTTCGTCACCGACTACGACTGCTGGCATGAAACCGAAGAGGACGTGACCGTGGAGATGGTGATCAAGACGCTGCTGCAGAATGTTGAGACGGGCAAGCAGATCATCCGCGAGGCGCTGCCGCATGTGGGTGAAGCGGGGGGTGAGCGCGCGTGTCCGTGCGCCTCGGCACTTGAGAACGCCATCCTCACCCAGCGCGACCTGATCCCGCCGCAGGCAAAGGCACGTTTGGGCATACTGGTTCGGAAGTATCTGGGAGAGTAAATGGCCCCTATCTTGTGTGTCGGGACGGTCGGTCTCGATACGGTGGAGACGCCGTTTGGGCGGGTGGACGAGGCGCTGGGTGGGTCGGCGGCGTACTTCGCGGCGGCGGCCTCGCTGCACGCGCCGGTGCAGCTGGTCAGCGTGGTTGGCGAAGATTTTCCACAGGAGCACCGCACCCTCCTGGCGCAGAAGGCGGACATAGAGGGGCTGGAGACGCTGCCGGGACGCTGCTTCCGCTGGTCCGGTCGCTATCACTTCGACATGAACCAGCGCGACACGCTGGACACGCAGCTCAACGTGCTGGCCGAGTTCAATCCCAAGCTGCCAGAGAGCTACCGCGACGCCGAGTACGTCTTCCTGGCCAACGTGGATCCGGTGCTCCAGCTACGCGTGCTAGAGCAGAGCCGGGGGGCGAAGCTCACCATGCTTGATTCGATGAACTTCTGGATCAGCAGCGCGCGCGAGGCGCTGACCGACGTGATCCGGCGCGTGGACATCGTGATGATGAACGAAGAGGAGGTGCGCCAGTACGCCGACACCTCCAACCTGCTCAAGGGTGCGCGCCAGATCATCGCGTTGGGGCCCAAGACGCTCATCATCAAGAAGGGAGAGTACGGCGCGGTGCTCTTCCAGCGGAACGAGCAGGAGGGCCGCGACCAGTTCTTCTACTGCCCGGCCTACCCGCTCGAAGACGTGAAGGACCCCACCGGTGCGGGCGACTCGTTCGCGGGTGGGTTCCTGGGCTACCTCGCCGGTGCGGGGGACATGTCTATGGCACACTTGCGCCGCGCGCTGGTCTTCGGCAGCGCGGTGGCATCGTTCACCGTGGAAGATTTCAGCGTGCGCCGGCTGGCCACCCTCACCGGCGACGAGCTGCGCCAGCGGTACCGCGACTTCCGCGAGCTCACCTACTTTGACGAAGTATAGGACGGAGATTCGACCGTGACCACGACATTCATGCGCAGCCCGCGGCTGCTCTTCACCTCCGAGTCCGTGACCGAAGGGCACCCGGACAAGGTCTGCGACCAGATCTCGGACGCGGTGCTGGACTGGTGCATCAGCCAGAACCCGCGCGCCCGCGTCGCCTGTGAGGCGTCTGCCAAGTCCAACCGCGAGGGTGACTGGGTCGCCGTCTACGGCGAGGTGTCGCCGCTGCCGCCGGTAGACGTGGTGCAGGAGCTGGTGCGCGGCGTGCTGCGCCGCATCGGGTACACCGACAGCGAGCTGGGCGCGTCACCCGATTGCGAGATCGACGTCAAGCTCGGCCGCCAGAGCGAGGACATCGCCATGGGTGTGGACCACGCGCTGGAAGAGAAGCTGGGCGAGATGTCGGATGCCGAGGTGGAAGGGATCGGCGCTGGCGACCAGGGCATGATGATCGGTTTCGCGTGCAACGAGACCGAGTCGCTGATGCCCCTAACGATCGCGCTGGCGCAGGACCTCTGCCGGGCGCTCGCCGAAGCGCGCCGCAGCGGGCAGCTCTCGTACCTGCGCCCGGACGGCAAGAGCCAGGTGACGGTGGAGTACGCGCACGGCAAGCCGGTGCGCGTGGACACGGTGGTCATCTCCACCCAGCACGACCCGGATGTGACCCAGGAGCAGATCCGGCGCGACGTGGAGAACGCCATCATTCGCGAGGTGGTGCCCGCCAACCTGCTGGACGCCCAGACCCGCATCTTCGTCAACCCCACCGGCAACTTCGTGATCGGCGGCCCGCGCGGCGACTCGGGTCTGACAGGGCGCAAGATCATCGTGGACACTTACGGCGGCGTGGCGCGCCATGGCGGCGGCGCCTTCTCCGGCAAGGATCCGACGAAGGTGGACCGCTCGGCCGCCTACGCCGCGCGCTACGTCGCCAAGAACGTCGTCGCCGCTGGCCTGGCCGACCGCTTCGAGGTGCAGCTGGCGTACGCCATCGGCGTGGCCAAGCCTATCTCCATCTCCTGCGAGACGTTTGGCACCGCCAAGGTGGACGAAGAGCTGATCGTCAAGCTGATCGACGAGCACTTCGACCTGCGGCCCGGCGCGATCATCCGCGACCTGCGCCTGCGCCGGCCGATCTACGAGAAGACCGCCGCCTACGGCCACTTCGGCCGCACCGACATCGACGCGCCGTGGGAAGTCACCGACAAGGCGGCTGCCCTGCGCGCCGCCGCCGGCCTGGTCCCGCAGCGCGAGCTCGTCGGCGCGGGAGCGTAAGGGAGGACTGAGGGGCGAGGACTGAGGTCTGAGTTCGGGCGCCAAGACGGCTACACTCAGTCCTCAGTCCTCGCCTCTCAGTCCTGATATGCGCGTCCTCATCACCGGCATCAGCGGGTTCGCCGGCAGCCACCTGGCGGAATACTGCCTGGCCCGGTCGGGCGTGGATGTTGTGGGCTTGGTGCGCGACCCAGCGCGCCTAGGGCATGCCGCCCACCTGACTGCCCGCTGCCAGTTTCTGCCAGGAGACGTGCGTGACGCCGTCGCCGTGCATGCCGCCATAGCGCAGGCAGCACCGGACGTTGTGCTCAACTTGGCGGGGCAGGCGTCGGTAGCGCTGGCGTTCGGCGATCCGGCCGGCACGCTGATGGACAACGCCGCCGGCCAGCTCAACGTCATCCAGGCGGTGTTGCGCCACCGTCCGCAGGCGCGCGTGCTGGTGGTGGGCTCCGCCTACGAGTACGGCCTGGTGCGGCCGGAAGAGAACCCGATCAATGAGAGCGCGCAGCTGCGCCCCACCGATCCGTACGCGGTGAGCAAGGTGGCGCAGGACCTGTTCGGCTACCAGTACGCCGTCTCGCATAGACTGCAGGCGGTGCGCGTGCGCGCCTTCAACCACACCGGACCGCGCCAGAGCGACGACTTCGTGGCCAGCCGCTTCGCACGCCAGATCGCGGAGATCGAGTCAGGCACGCGAGAGCCGGTCATGACCGTGGGCAACCTGACTGCGGTGCGCGACTTTACTGACGTGCGTGACGTCGTGCGCGCGTACTTCCTGGCGGCAACCAAGGGACAGCCGGGGGAGGTCTACAACGTCGGCTGCGGCATCGGGCGGCGGATCGAGGAGCTGCTGGGCATGCTGCTGGGGCTGAGCCGCGTCCCCGTGCAGGTGAAGGAAGACCCGGCGCTCCTGCGGCCACTCGATGTGCCTACCCTGGTCTGCGACGCTACCAGGCTGCACCAGCACACCGGTTGGGAACCGCAGATGCCGCTAGAGCGGACTCTGGTCGACCTGCTCGATTACTGGCGACAGCGGGTGGCGGCTGCCTCCTAAGAAGAAGGCCCCCCGCCGTACGGCGAAGGGCCCAATGTGCCTGACGGAAACGGGGATACGCCCCCGCCCGTATCTCTAGCGAGGAGCTACGACTGGTGAGTCTGGACGTACTCCAGCGCCTGGGAGACGGTGCGGATCTTCTGAGCGTCTTCGTCTGGGATCTCCACACCGTATTCGTCCTCAAAGGCCATGATGAGCTCCACCAGGTCCAATGAGTCGGCCTTGAGGTCATCCTGGAAGGACGCCTCCATAGTGACCTTGTCTTTCGTTACCTTGAGCGTGTCCGCGATGATGTCCCGCAGTCGCTCAAATGTTGGGCTGTCGGCCATGAAGCTCCCCGTAGCGTACGAGTCGTACGAAGTTGACTGTGAGCGGCATTATACAGGGTAAGGGCAGCCGCACAGGTGATACACAAGCGCCGTGTCGCCCTAACCTGCCATGATTGAGGGGGTGAATGGTGGTATCCATCGACGCGCGTGATCGCGACGCGTTCTCTGCCCCGCTGGGGGCGGACGCGGCCGCCGACACTGCGCTGCGTCGCCGGCTGATGCCGTGGCGCGTGCCGCACCTTGCAGCGACCGTTACCGCTCGGGTCCAGCACGACGAGGAGCCGCCGGCAGGCTTCACGCTGTCCGAGGGGGACGCCGCTGCGCTGGAGATCACGGCGCTGGAGGCCGCCGCGGCGGACGCCGACGCGGCGCAGCTGCAGCCATCCCGCGCCGCGGAAACCGCGGGTGACACCGACGACTCGGTGCGGCTCTACCTGCGCGAAATTGGGCGTGTGTCGCTGCTGGGGGCGCAGCAGGAGGTGGAGCTGGCGCAGGCCATCGAGCGCGGGCGGCTGGCGCTGGAGCTGCTGGCCGAGCCAGACCTGCCACGCGGCCGGCGGATTGAGCTGCGCGTGGTGGCCGCCAATGGCGAGCGCTCACGCGCACGCATGATCGAGGCGAACTTGCGCCTGGTGGTCAGCGTTGCCAAGAAGTACACCGGGCGCGGCCTCTCGCTGCTGGACCTCATCGAAGAGGGCAACCTGGGGCTGATGAAGGCGGTGGAGAAGTTCGACTACCATCGCGGCTTCAAGTTCAGCACCTACGCCACCTGGTGGATCCGGCAGGCTATCACCCGCGCCATTGCCGACCAGTCACGCACCATCCGGCTGCCCGTGCACATCGTGGAGAAGCTGGCCAAGCTGCGCGCCGTGGTGCCCCGCCTGGAGCAGGAGCTGGGCCATCCCCCAACCGCCGACGACATCGGGCACGCGCTGGGGTTGCCAGCCGCGCGGGTGAACGACATCCTGCTCGCGTGCCGCACCACCGTCTCACTCGAGTCCCCGCTGGGCGACCAGGGCGATGGACAGCTGGGTGACGTGGTGCCGGATCGCACGTCCGAGGAGCCGCAAGAGGTCGCCGACAGGCGTCTGCTGCGCGACGAGATGGCGCGTCTCCTGGCACAGCTCACCTCGCGTGAGCGGCGCATCCTGGAGCTGCGCTACGGCCTGGGCGCCAGCGAGCCGCTCACGCTCCAGGAGATCGGGGAGGAGGTGGGACTTACCCGCGAGCGGGTGCGCCAGATCGAGTGTGAGGCGCTCACTAAGCTGCGCGACCAGTCGCACACCGCACGGCTGAACGAGTACCTGTCCTAGCAGTAACCCGGCTTGGGCACGGCACGGGCACGGCACGGGAATTGCTTTTGTAGGTGACGCTCGTTACGTCACGTTGCGCGCCGCCAGAGGCGGTGAGCGCTTACCAGAGGAGTTCCCACGGCGATGAAGTGCAGACAGTGCGGCGCGCAAAACCTGCGTCAGGCGGGCACGTGCTGGGCTTGCGGCATCCAGGTGATGCGCAGGCAAGGGTTCCGGGACCAGCAGGCGTTTCGCCCGGAGGCAATGCGGCACTATTCTGCCGGCACCGCCGCGCTCACGTCGCACCGCGCCTGGTTGGACGGCATTGTGCTAGTGTGCACCGTCCTGTTTGGCCTCTTGCTCGGCTCGTTCGCAGCCGACGTGCTGCCGACTGGCTCGCCGATGAGCCGGGTAACGTCGGCGCTGGACAACACGCCGCTGAGCTTCCTTACCGCTCCCTCGCGCACGTTGCCCTTGCAGGCACTGGGTGAGTCGCAGGTTGTCAACGGTGTGGTGGTTCAGGTAGCGGACGTGCGCCGTAGTACGGCCGAGGCCGGGCGTGAGGCCCCCGCAGGCACGCAACTCATGACCGCGACCGTGGTGATCGATAACCAGGGCAAGCAGGCGCTGCCGTATGCCCTGGCCGACTGGAAGGTGCGCGACTCGCGTGGCCGGACGATCCAGGCCACGGCGGTCAACAGCGCTGGCTGGCTCAGCAGCGGTCGCGTGGCCGCCGGGCAGCAGGTGCAGGGCTCCGTCACGTTCGCCGTGCCGCAGGGCGACACGGCCCCTCAAGTGACGTTTTCCCCCAGGGCACTCGGCGCGCTGCTTCGCTGGGACGCCTCCCAACACTAGCAGTCGCGCCTCGTCACCGCCCCGGCAGGACATACAACTAATACGCCTCTCCCGTCCGTATACTGCCGGACGGGTGAGGGTCTAAGACCGGTGCGATTCGTGGTGTGCGTGGCGGCGCTCCTGGTGGGGGCGGCCACGCTGCTGCTCGAGCTGGCGCTGACCCGCCTTTATGGGTTTCTCGACTCGCCGGCGCGCGCGTTCGTGACGCTGGCGCTCTCGTTCTTCGGCGCTGCCACCGGCGCGCTCATCACGCATCGTGTCGGGTGGCACCCGCGACGCCGGCCGGGAATCGCTGCGGCCGGTGCCGCGGCCGGAAGCGCCTTCGCCGCACTGGCCACATCGGCGGCGGGATACGGGCTGTTTACGGCGTTCGTTCTGGGAGATTGGGTGCTGCTGTGGCTTGCCTGGGTAGGGCTCGGCACGGCGCTGGCGGCGCTTTACCAGATGGCCCCGCGCATGGCCGGGTTCGTGGCGGCAGCGCAGTTGCTTGGAGCCGGCTTGGCGGCGGTGGCGTTCCCCGCGCTGCTGGCGGCGCTCACTCCGCCGGGTTCCGCCTTCCTGTCGTCGCTGCTGCTCGCGCTGGCCGCGCTGGTGATCGGTGGCACCGGCCTGGTGGCAGGTCGCTCAGACCGGGACGCCACTATCGCCGTGGACGACGATCTGGAAGAGGGACGTGGTTGGAAGCGGGTGTTGGCCGGTGTGGCGACCGGGCTGCTCGGCCTGGTGGGCGCGCTGGCGCTGCCGGCGCACTTGCTCGGAGGCTGGGCGCCGGCAGACCCGGAGCAGATCGCCGCTCCGAAGCCCTTGTTTAACAGTGTTGGCGTGGGCGAAGAGAGCGAAACCATCGTCTTTTCGCGCTGGTCCAGTGCCGGGCGTACCGACGTGACCGAGTCCCCGCGCGCACCGGATGCCAGGTGGGTGTACCAGGACGGCGCATTTGTGGGGCTAATGCACCGGACATCCGGCGCTGGCTCTACCGGAGGCGGCGGCGTGGGGGCGCAGGCACTGCGCGCCGACATCGGCAACCTGCCGTTCCTGCTCCCCGGCGCCAAGGACCGGGTGCTGGTCATCGGCGCGGGCGGAGGACAGCAGGTGCTGATGGCGCTAGCCGGCGGCGCACGCGAGGTGGTGGTGGCGGAGCCCGCCGCCGCGCAGCTGGAAGCCGCGAGGTCCCTGGCCGACTACAACGGCGGCGTGTTCGATCGGCCGCAGGTGCGGGTGGTCCCCCTAGACGCGCGCGCCTTCCTGCGCGCGTCGGGTGAACAGTTCGATGTGATCGTGCTCACGCTGGCGAGCGCTGGCCCGGCCCAGCCTGGTGGCGCGATGGCGGGCAGCCACCTGTTCACCCAGCAGGCATTCGGCGACTACATGGATGCGTTGCGCCAGGACGGCCGGCTGGTGGTAGAGCTGCGCGATGAGGAGGAGCTGCTGCGCGCCTTCAGTACGGCGTTCCAGACGTGGACGTCGCGCGGCGCCGCGCCGCGGGAGGCGGTGCGCCGGCTGATCGCGCTGAACAATCAGCCGGCGGCGCAGCAGAGCGGCGGTGAGGCGCGCATCGTGCTGCCGCTGCTGACAGTGCGCAAGACTCCCTACCTCGAAGACGAGATGCGTGACCTGGCGCAGGTGTTGAGCCAGACCCCCTTCTTGCCGCTCTTCCTGCCCCACCTGGAGCAGCAGTCGCTGCAACTCTACCCCGCGCTGGCGGCGATGGCATTACAAGACGTGGGGCCTGCCGGGGTGCAGGCGCAGGCGCCATACGACATCCGCCCCGCGACCGACGCGCGGCCGTTCTTCTATGAGGCGAGTAAAGGGCTGCCCTGGTTCTTCCTGTTGACGCCGCTCGTGCTGGCCGCCATTGTCGGTGGGGTAGCGTGGCTGTGCCGCCGGCCGGTGTGGGATGCGGCCGATGGCGGCGGTGTGGCCGAGGCCGAAGCGGCGGCGTTCCTGGAGCAGGCACTGCCCTGGCGATTCTTGGGGTTCGCCGCCGCCATCGGTGGCGGATGGGGCTTCACGCTGCTGCCGCTGCTGCACCGCATACCACCACTTTGGGGACAACCCGCGCTGAGTGGGCCGGTGGTCTATGGTGCGCTCTTCCTGGGCGCGGCTGCCGGCAGCCTGCTGGCCATGCTGCGTCCCGGCGCCTTGCGGCCCACCATCGGGTGGGCGTGCCTGGCGGGCGGAGCGTTGGGGGTCGCGCTGCTGGAGCTGCTGCCGCTGGTGGCCGGCGGCCTGGTGGGGCATGGGACAGAAGTGCGCGTCGCGGTGGCGGTGGCGCTGCTGGCGCCGCTCGGCCTGTGCTTGGGGGTGCCGCTGCCGGCGGCGCTGCGCGTGCTGGCTTCCGCTGGCCACGGCAGCTGGGCCGCACTGCTGGTGGCGGTGCACTTGCTCGCGATGGCGGTGGCGCAGGTGTATGCCTACGGCCTCGGCCTGGCCTGGAGCCTGACCGTGCCCGCCGTGCTGGGCGGCGTGTGCCTCTTTGCCGCGTTCATGATGGCCGGGCTGCGCGCGCTCACGATTGACATCGACGAGAACGCGGCCACCTCGACGGCGGGTGACGGTACGCAAACCGCCGACCACACACCCTTCCAGCGGCCTGCTACGGTCGTGTGATGAGCGCCAGCAGCGCCGACAACCCCAGCAACGCAGGCAACGCCAACAGTGCCGGCACCCCTATGAGCGGGAGCTCGAGTACCCAGGAGGCGGACCAGCTCAGCCGCGACGTAGGCACGCTCGGCCGATTGCTTGGCGACGTGCTGCGCTCTCTCGAAGGCGACAGCGCGTACCAGCTCGTCGAAGACTACCGCGCGCAGACGCGGGCGCTGCGGTCCGCAGACCCATCTCCGACCGACTTCGGCGAGGCGGGGCAGGCACTGCTGGAACGGACGCGCAATCTGCCGTTGGATGAGATGCGGCTGCTGGTCCGCGCCTTCACCGCCTACTTCCACCTGGTGAACTCGGCCGAGGAGCACCACCGGGTGCGGGTGCTGCGCCAGCGTCAGCAGGCAGCGCCGGACCAACCGCGTGGCGAGAGTATCGAGCATGCCATCGCCGCCGCTGCCCGCGCGGGCGTGCCCGTGTCGGTGGTGCGCGCGCTGCTGGAGCGCCTGTCGGTGGAGCCGGTCTTCACCGCGCACCCGACCGAGGCACGCCGCCGCACGCTGCTGGACAAGCTTCAGCGGCTGCGCGACCTGGTGGCGCACGCGGGGGACCCACGCCTGGCCCCCGACGAGGTGGAGCGTCTGAACGAGCGCATGCGCGAGGAGATCGCCGCGCTGTGGCTGACCGACGAAGTGCGCCAAACCGCCCCGACCGTCCTGGACGAGGTGCGCAACGGCCTCTATTACTTCGAGGAGTCGCTCTGGAGCGTGGTGCCCACGTTGTACCGCGACCTCCGCCAAGCGCTGGCGCAGCATTACCCCGGCGAGGCGCTGGATGCGCCGGCACTGCTGCGCTTCGGCTCATGGATCGGTGGCGACCGCGACGGCAACCCCAACGTCACCGCCGAGGTGACCGAGCACACGCTGCGTCTGCACAAGGAGACAGCGCTCCTACTCTACGAGCGTGATCTGCGTGAGCTCCAGCGCCACCTGAGCGTCTCTGGTCCGTCTGGGCATGGTGACGCCGGCATCGCGGATCGCTTGGCCGAGTACGAGGCGCTGATGCCTGACCTGGCGCCGAGCATGGAGACGCGCTTCGCGACCGAGCCGTACCGGCGCCTGCTGGGGTTCATGCTGGCGCGCCTGCGGGCGGCGCGGCGGATCAACGCGGCGGTGCTGGCGCGGGGGCGGCAGCAGACGGCAGCCGGCGAGCAGACCGAGCAGACTGAGCAGACCGAACAAAGCGAGCACGAGCGGGCCCAGGACCTGTGGCGCTCGGACGTGGTGGTGGAACGGCCGCTGCCCAACGACGAGCGCGTGCAGTACCACCGTCCGGACGAGCTGCGCGCCGACCTGGAGGCGATTCACGCCGGGCTCCGCGCGCGTGGCGCCGCACCGCTGGCGGAAGGCCGGCTGCGCGACGTGCTGCTGCGCCTGGACATCTTCGGCTTCCACCTGGCGCGGCTGGACTTGCGCCAGCACAGCGCGGTACACGAGGCCGCCATCGCCGAGGTGCTGCGCGTGGCGGGAGTGGCGGAGGACTACGCTGCCCTGCCGGAAGACGAACGCATTGCCCTGCTGGCGCGGGAGATCGAAAACCCGCGGCCACTGGTCTGGCGGCGCAGCGCGTACACGCCGGAGACAGCCGAGACGCTAGCCGTCTTTGACGCGGCGCGGCGGCTGCAGGCGGAGCTGGGCGCGGAGGCGTGCGGCGTCTACATCATCTCCATGACCAACGGCATCAGCGACATGCTGGAGCCACTGCTGCTTGCCAAGGAGGCGGGGCTCTCAGACACACTGCAGATCGTGCCGCTGTTCGAGACGATCGACGACCTCTACCGCTGCGCCGGGCTGATGCGTGACCTGTTCGCGCTGCCGGTGTACCGGCGCCAGCTGGCCGCCTGGGGCAATCGGCAGCAGGTGATGCTCGGCTACTCGGACAGCAATAAGGACGGCGGCTTCGTCACGGCGAACTGGGAGCTCTACCGCGCCCAGCGCGCGCTGGCGGCGACCTGTCGCGAGGCGGAGGTGGACTTGCTGCTGTTCCATGGCCGTGGTGGCGCCATTGGCCGGGGCGGCGGGCCGACCAATCGCGCCATTATGGGGCAGCCGCCGGGGACGCTGAACGGCAGCCTGCGCCTCACCGAGCAGGGGGAGGCCGCCTTTGCCCGCTACGGCAACCCGGAGATCGCCCACCGGCACCTGGAGCAGACGCTCAACGCGGTGATCCGCGCCAGCCTGGCGCCGGAGCATCCGGCCGTCTCCGAAGCGCAGCGCGAGCCGCGCCCGGAGTGGCTGGAGGCAATGGACGCCATCTCGCCCGCGGCACTGGCAGCGTACCGCGGGCTGGTGTATGAGGAGCCGCGTTTCATCGAGTACTTCCGCTCAGCGACACCCATCGGGCAGATCACGGGGCTGCGCATCGGGTCGCGCCCCGCCAAACGCAAGGCCAGCGACCGGATCGAGGACCTGCGCGCCATCCCGTGGGTGTTCAGCTGGATCCAGAGTCGCCACGGCCTGCCCGGTTGGTTCGGGCTGGGGTCGGCCCTTCGCACGCACGCCGGGCGGGATGGTGGACCGCGGTGGCAGCAGCTCGCGGAGATGTACCGGCAGTGGCCGTTCTTCCGGTCGCTGGTGGACAACGCGCAGCTGGGCCTGGGCAAGGCCGACTTGGCGGTGGCGCGGCTCTACGGCGCGCTCTGCGATGACCCGGAGCTGCGCGAGCGTGTGTTTGGCCACGTCGAAGCGGAATGGCGCGCGACCGAAGAAGCAATCCTGCGCGTCACCGGCGCGTCCGCGCTGCTGGAGGCGTCGCCGGTGCTCAGCCGCTCGATCCGGCTGCGCAACCCCTACGTGGACCCACTCAGCTTCGTGCAGCTCGCCGCCATCGAGCAGCTGCGACGCGTCCCGGAAGATGGGGACGAGGCCACGGCATTACGCCAGGTGGTGGCGCTGGCTATCAACGGCGTCGCGGCCGGGCTGCAGAACACCGGCTAAGCGACCAGCAGGGTGACCTCGTCGCCGGTGGCCACCTCCCAAAGTGCCGCTGCGGGCGCCGGCAGATCGCGGCCCTCGGCACGCAGGATGGCGGCGGAGACGACGGGGAGCTCCAGATCCGCCACGGGTACGGCAACCAGGCGGCCGGTGCGCAGCTCCTCCCGGACGAGCAGCTCGGGCAAGAAGGCGACACCAATGCCAGCCGTGACGAGCTGCTTGCTCACCTCCAGCAGGCCGGCGTCCAGGACAGGGTGTACCGCGGCGCCGGCGCGGGCAAACTGCGCGCGCAGGTCTTCCCAGTAAGCCTTATCCGAGCTCACGATCAGGCGCTGCTCGGCCGCCACCTCGGCACTGGTGACCGATGGGTGCGATGCGAAGGGATGGTCCGGCGGGACGACGAGTCGCACAGGGTCGTCGGGGAAGCGATGCAGCACAAGGCCGGACTGCTCGGGCGCCGGGCGGGTGAGGCCAATCTGCGCCTCGCCGTCGAGCACGCGCGACGCCACCTCGGCGGCGGGGCAAACGCGCACATCCACTTCAATCAGCGTATGGCGTGCCCAGAAGGAGCGCAGCAACTCGGGCAGCAGGTACGCGCCCGCGTTCACCGAAACTGCCAGCCGGACGGTGCCCGACTCACGCGCGCCTCCGACGGCACGGTGCGCCTCCGCGACCGCGTCGAGTGCGGCCCGGGCGTGGGGCAGCAGGGCGCGGCCGGCGTCGGTGGGAGCGACGTGGCCGCGCTTGCGGATTAGCAGGTCCGCTCCGGCGGCGTACTCCAGAGCACGGATGCGTGAGGTGATGGCCGGCTGGCTTAGGTGCAGCGCTCGAGCCGCCGCGTGAAAGCTACCGCTGCGGCAGATCGCGACAAATGCTTCCAACTGCCCCAGGTCCATAGTGCGATGATAACCGCTGTCTATCAATCCTTCGGCGAAGTTCTATTGGACTTATCGAACGCCACGCGCGATGATGAGACAGGCGGCTAGACCTTACCCCCGACCCCTCTCCCACAGGAGAGGGGAGTGTGGCGGTGCCAACGGTTCTGGTCGGTGACGATAGGAGTGGAGCGATGCGCGTCATCATTACCGGGGCGAGCGGACTGATCGGCACGAGCCTGGCGCTGCGCCTGCTCGACGAGGGGCACGAAGTGTTCGGCGTCGACAAGTCCCCGAACCCGTGGACGGAGCGTGTCCCGGTGCGACTGGAGGACCTGCGCCAGGCCGACGAGGCGCGCGTGGCCGCCTGGGGGCGTGGCGACGTGGTGGTCCACCTGGCGGCGCGGGCGAAGGTCCACGAGTCGGTGGAGCACCCCGCGAACGCACTGGACAACTACACGATCACGCACCACACGCTGGAATACTGCCGCGCGACGGGCACGCCAGTGATCTACGGCAGCTCGCGCGAGACCTACGGCGAGCAGCAGACCGTCCCCGTTCCCGAAGACGCGGTGCGCATCGAGGAGGCTGCCAGCCCGTACGCGGCAGCCAAGCTGGCGGACGAAGCGCTGATCCGCGCCTACGAGCGCTGCTACAGCGTGCCGTTCATCATCTTCCGTTTCAGCAACGTGTACGGCCGGTACGACGACCTGGCGCGCAACGGGCGCTTCGTGCCGCTACTGTGCGACCGCATCCCGCGTGGCGAGCCGATCACGATCTTCGGCCGGGACAAGACCTACGACTTCACGTACATCGACGACGCCATCGACGGCGTGGTGCTGGGCATCCAGAAGTTGGTGTCGCAGACGGCGTCGGTCTCGGGTCACGCGATCAACCTGGGGTACGGCGAGGGCACCACCCTGCTGGAGGCGGCGCTGCTGGTGGCACAGGCGGCGGGCGTGGAGCCGAAGATCACCATCGGCGAGAAGCGCACCGGCGAGATCGGCAAGTATGTTGCAGACCTGACGAAGGCGCGCACGCTACTCGGCTACGCCCCCAAGTTCCCGGCGTCGCGCGGCATACCGCTGGCGTACCAGTGGTGGCGCGAGTGGCATGGGCCGCTTGGCGCCCCCAAAGCAGACGCAGCGGCGTGAAATGTGTAGCCGGTTGTAGCGATTTGTAGCCGTCCTGGCTTTTGCGGTCGCCGATCTTGTGATCGGTTGTGACTTTTTGTGACTCCGGGCCCGAGTGGTCACCGAGCCACTGCTTTGTTGTCATTTGTTGCCCTTTGTTGCCCCTGCCACACGCATGCGTAAGTGCGGGTAGCGAGCGAAGGTTCCGAGCTGGGACGGCCGCCTGGGGTGGAGCGGCGGCCGAAATGCGGTGCTTACGATGCTTTCCCTACTTTGAAGACGAATCTGCAGGCAAAATCCGGCAGGTCAATTAGCCACGCCGAGCGAGCGGGAGGGGCTTGCAGGGGGAATGTGCCCGCGGGGATGCGGGCACCAGCAAGGGCGACGCTACCCGTGCGCTCGGAGCGCCTGAATGAGCCAGGTGAAGGCGGGGTTCAAGGACGGGAAGGGCGGCCGACCGCTGAGCGTACCCATCAGCTGCCAGTAGCGCTCGACGCGGGCGTCGGTGAAGGTCTCTAGCTACTCGCGCAGCTGAGTGCGGGCTTCACTTGACGTGCCGGCCGGCACCATGCGGTCCAGCACCGCCTTACCTTCAGCCGAATCGGGACGGACGCCCGCCGCGAGCGTTCCACCGGCGTGCTCGGAGACGAGCTGCGGGTTTGGCGCCGGCACGGATTGCGGCTGGCCCCCCTGCGCGCCGGTGACGGCCATCAGGCGCACGCGCTCCTGGAAGCTGGGGTCCTGCACGAGCTCGGCCAGCTCTACCCACGCGTCCACCTGTTCCGGAGTGGGGTCGTCGGGCAAATCGGCGGGCATCTGGCGCATTGCCTGCGCGATGCCGGCGCCAGGCGCACCGGCGTCGATGCCGGCAAAAGCGCGGTCCACGAAGTCGTCGATGATCTGCTGGCGCTCCTGGGCGGAGAGCCGGGCAAGTTTGTTCATGAGCGTGATCTCCTCTATGGTGGTGCTGCGTTTGGCAACCGTGCGGAGCACCGCCCGGTGGAGGCGCAGCGTCCGGATCGCTGCGTCCAGGGCGGCTACGTGGGTCTGCGCCACCTGGCGCAGCGTGGCCTGCTGCGCCAGGACTTGCTGGACGGCGTCCAGGCCAAGTCCCAGCTCGCGCAGCGTGCGCACCAGCTCCAGGCGCGCCACCGCCTCCCCGTCATAGACGCGGTAGCCGGCGTCGGTGCGGTCGGTCGGCGGCAGGATGCCGCAGTCCGACCAGAACCGAATGGTGCGTACGGAGAGCCCAGTGCGGCGGGCGAGCTGTCCGATGGTGAACAGGGTCTCCTGCGCGTGGCTCTTGTCCTCGGTGTGCCGGTCGGTCACACGGACACTATGGACCCTCCACCAACTGGAGAGTCAAGGGGTGGCGCGCCGCGACAGAACGGTACGGCGCCAGGACAACCCACTACCCTCAAGCGGCAGCGTCCGGGTCGCTAGCGGCTACCACTTTGGCCGGAGGCGGCAGCTCGTCCCCGGCGTTATCGATCAACGAGTCGATCCAGCCGTCTACTCCACGGTGGCGCAGGTCGAGCACGTACCCGGCGCCATCTAGATCCCAGAGGTCGGGGCGCGCGCTCTCCACGCGCTGGAAACCCGCCGCTTCCAGCAGGCGCCTCCAGCCGGGGAGAGACACGGTGCAGAGGTACATACCGCCGCGGGCGTAGAGGCCGAACCAGTCGCGCATCAACGCGGCGCGCGTGGCTTCAGGGTTCCAGGACGTATACGCGAGTGCGATGGCGTAGTAGACCTCGGACTCATCAACGGTCGCCGATAGTGCAGCAAGCTGCTCGGGTGTCCACAGGGCGCGCAGCAGCGGCGCACAGAGCGGGTCGTTTATCAGGAGCGGTAACGTGTCGCGGCAGACGGGCACGGTGATGCTTGTCCCCACCAGATCGCCGGTCTGGTTACGTGCAAATCGCCGACGGACACCCGGATGGCGCCACATGCGCACCAGGGGAGTGGCACAAGGCGGCGGAACGCCGATCGGCGCCGATGGCGCAACGATTGTCGGCAACGCTGGCGCGGGCATCGTTGGGAATAACAGCGTCGGAATCGTCGGGAATGCCGGCGCCGGCATCCTGGTCAACAACGGGGGCAACATCGTCGGGAATGCCGGCGCCGGCGTGCTCAGCCATAACGGCGCAGCGGTCATCAGCCACAACGGCGGCGCTGCGATTAGCGAGAACGGCGCCGGCGTTTCCACCGGCGCCAGCGGTTTGGTCGTCGTTCCGATTGCGCTAATCTCCCAAAACAGCGCTGCCATCAATTCGGACAACGGTAGCGGTTTCATTTCCACCAACGGCGGCAACTTTATCTCCGACAACGGCGGCGGCTTCGTTCGCTCGGGTATGACGAGCGCACAGCTCAGCCAGCTGGCTGCAGGGCTCAGCGCTGACCGGTGCAATGCCATCGTGGCGGCCGGAGCCGGCAACCTCGTCGCGGCGGGTGGGGGCAACTAACGGCCACAGCAATTCGGAAACGGGCGGCGGTCACGTCGCCCGTTTGTGTCCTTCTACGCGTCCTCAGGCAGCTTACGCATGCCGTGGCGCAGGGAGCCGATCGGGTCGCAGTAGAGGGTGATGGTGTCGCCCTCGCGCAGGGCTTGCTCCTGGGTGACGATGATGCCGGTGCCTGTGGTCAACACGGCGCCGTCCTGGATCGGGTTGTTCAAGCGCAGGTAGTGGATCAGCTCTTCGAACGTGCGCTTGATGCGGTCCAGGCCGACGCTGTCCTCGAAGAGCGTCTCGCCGCCGCGCTCGATGGTGCAGCGCAAGGTGAGCGCCTGCGGATCGCCTAGCTCATCAGGCGTGACGATGGTGGGGCCGAGCACAACGCAGCCCAGGAAAATCTTGGATTGGGGCAGGTAGAGCGGGTTCTCGCGCTCGATGTCCCAGGCGGAGACGTCGTCGCACAGGGTAAAGCCCAGTATCTCCCCCTTGGCGCTGAGCACCAGCGCCAGCTCGGGCTCAGGCGCGGTAAAGGCCGAGTCGGCACGGATGCCGGCCGCCTCGTTGGGACCGACGCAGTGGACGGCGCGCCCCTTGTAGAAGAGCTCCGGCCGGGGGCCGGAGTACACCATGTCGTAGATGCCCTTGGACGTGGAGGTGTCCTCGTCGCGGAACTGGGCGCTCTTCTTGTAGGTGACGCCCGCCCCCCACACTTCCGGCGAGTCAATAGGGATGCGCAGATGCGCCGTGCCAGACTGCGCCGCCGCGTTGAGCTCGTCAAGCGTGCCCACGCGCTCGCCGCCGTCTGCACTTACGCTGCTTCGGGCGTGCGCCAGCAGCGCCGCCAGGGCAGACCCGCCCGCCTGATCGGTTATGTCAAATACTTCGCCACCTCGCACTGCACCCACCCGCTGCGCGCCGCTAGCACTCACAAACTGAACGATCCTCACCGCTTGCTCCTGCTCTGTTCGAGATGCCGGAGTGTAGTGGACGCGCGACACGCGTCGCGTGTCAGTCGAACAGCGAGAGCTGGATCAGGCGGGGTGCGTCGGGGTCGGTCTTGGCGCTGAGCTTGGGGAAGAGGCGCGTGAACTCGGTGGGGGTAGCGCACAACGGCTCCAGGCGGCGGGCCATGTCGTGCAGGCGGCGCAGCAGGTAGTCGCGGTCCTCGTCGCGGTTGTACTCAGAGGTGAGCGCCAAGCTGCCGTCAGCCCGCTGGTAGACCTCCACCTTCTGGCCCACCGCCACGCCGTGCGCCGCGGCGGCCAGGCGCTTGAGGCCAGGGGAGTGGAACGTCTTGGAGGTAATGCTCTCGCGGCGCGCAAACTGGTCCACCGGCAGCTCGCCTTTCTGGACGCGGCGGGCAAGCGCAAGATAACGCTCGCTGACAGTCTCGATGCCCTGCTCCACCAGCAGCACCGCGGCCTCCCGTCCGAACTCGCGCAGGTAGCGCTCGTCGCGGCGCGAGCGCAGGCTGGAGCCGGTGGCTAGCAGCTTGCCGTCGTAGGTCAGCAGGAAGTAGGTCTTCTGCTTGAGTGCCACCATGCCGGCGTAGCGGCCGTCATGCGCCAGGTTGATGCCCGGCGGCAGGACACGGCCGACTTGCTCGATCAGGGCCGTCTCGGCCGCTTCAGTGTCCACCTCGGGCGGCGGGACGAAGTAGACACCGTCGGTGTCCACCTCGATGATCTCGCAGCGCCGCTCCTCGAGCGCTGTGAGCACATCCTTGATAAGGCGCTGGCCGGTGGTGGTGACCCGCTCGGCGGCGTCGTAGTCGTTGAAGTTGGCGCGCCCGTAGCCGAGATAACCGTAGAAGCTGTTGATGAGCACCTTGTACGACGAGGAGAGGCCGGTCCAGTAGGCACGGTCGCCGCCGCGCGCGGCGCGGATCTGGTGCTTGGCGTGCAGGCGCTGCCGGGTGAGGTTCTCCAACAGGGGGAGGAAGATGTCGAGCGTGTCTGAGCGCGGCTTGAAGTCGAAGTTGAGCATGACCGCCGGGTACAGGCTCTCGACGTCGCACTTGACCACGCGGTGGAAGACACCGGCATGGCGCAGCTCCAGGTAGCCGCCGGGATAGGGGCGCGCCGGCTCTGGCAGCGGCACGGCGCGGCCAGACGCCAGGTAGGCGCGCACCATCAGCGCGTTGATCTTCTCGCCGGTACCGCCGGTAGCTACGTCCTGGTAGGTGCGCGGCACGACCTGGCTCTGGTAGAAGTCGGTCGGCGTGACCAGCTCGGCTAGGGTGCGTACGTCGCGCGCGTCGTCCAGGCAGTAGCGGGCCAGGCGGTCGGGGTCCTCGCGCCACAGGTCGTTGATCGAGGTGCGGTCCACGAACTCGCGGTCGTCGCGCACCAGCTCCAGCGACTCCATCACCGGCTTCAGCGCGTAGCTCTCCAGCTTGCCCGCGGCGGCGTCAAAGCGCTGCACCTGCTGGTAGGTGTCCAGGATGTGGCGGCCGTGGATGTGCACGCGCACCGAGGGGAGCAGGCGCGCGCCTACCTTTAGCCGGCCTTGCTTCTCCTGCAGCCAAATGCGCTGCCCGCCGCGGCCCCAGGTGAGCGGGACGCCCAGCCGCTCGGCGCGCGCCGCGAGGTACGGCAGGTCAAAGTCGACGACGTTGTGCCCCTCGATCACGTCGGGGTCGAGCTGCGCCAGCTGCTCGGTGAGCCGGCGTAGCATGCCGGCCTCGTCGATGCTCCTGTCACCGCCTGAGCTCCCAACCGCGGATGACAGCACCTGCTCGTAGCCGCGGTTGTCGGTCAGCGCGAGGAGCAGCACCGCCGCTTCGGGCGCGGTCGGACGCAGCGACGCCGTCTCGACGTCGAGCTGCACGCGGTGCAGGTCCTCGAAGCGCATGTCGTAGAAGAGCGTGCGTCCGGACGACACGAGGTACTGCGTCACCAAAGAGGCGTAGGAGAAGTGCGGTACGCCCGCGTCGGCCAGCACGCTCTGGGCGGACTGGAGCGGCTGCCAGCGCGCGAACTCCACCAGACGGTTCAGCTCGCCCGTGCCGGGCAGCGGCGTTACGCTCTGGTCGCCGGCCGGCAGGTGCGTCACCGCTTCGGCGGATGCCAGCAGCCATGGCCGGAAGGTGTCACGTTCGGCGATCACCGCGCCTTCTTCAGTGCGCCGGTAGAGCGTAACCGCGTCCTGCCCCGCCGGCTCCACCGCGACGATGCGTGCCAGCGGCGCCCGGCCGTGCAGCAGGGCAGCCAAATCGACGTGTGGGTGAACGTGTGGCTCGGATCCTATCGTCGCGGGAGCGGCATCCGCTTCGGGGACATTGACCGGGGCGGATATCGCGTTCATAGGCTCGGCTTCCGATAGCCTATCAAGGACCACGCCGAACGTCCCGCGTGTCAACCCGAGCGCAGAGAGGGATCAAGTGGAAGGCGTTTACCTGTGGCCACCGGCATCTGCCGGCGGATTGGGTCCCTCGCTGCGCTCGGGATGACGGCGGTACTGCCTGGCAGATGTCGATGAAACTACTTGCCCGATGACTACCCCTCTCACCCAAGACATCAAAGCCGCCGCACTCGAGCTGGGTTTCGACCGCGTAGGCGTCTCGGACGCCGAGCCGCTGCGCGAGGCGGAGCGGGCGATCCTGGAGCGGATCGAGGCGGGGCACATGGATGGACTGCGCTGGTTCACGGCGGAGCGAGCGCGGCTGGCGACGCGTCCGCAGGAGCTGCTGCCGGGTGCACAGAGCATCCTGGCGCTTTCGGCGAGCTACCTGGGGCAGCGTGAAGCGCCGGAAGTACAGGCCGGAGAGCCGCGCGGGCGGATTGCGCGCTACGCCTGGGGCCGCGACTATCACGACGTGCTGAAGGAGCTGGCGCGCGAGCTGGTGGGGCGCATTGAGGCGATTGCCGGCCGGCCGGTCAAGGCGCGTTTCTTCGTGGATAGCAGCCCGCTGGCCGAGCGTGCCGTGGCCGAGCGAGCAGGGCTGGGCTGGTTCGGCAAGAACACCATGCTGCTCCTGCCCGGAGCCAGCTCGTGGGCGTTCCTGTGCGAGGTGATCCTGGACCTGCCGCTGGAGCCCGACCGGCCGGTGAAGAAGAGCTGCGGCGCGTGCCAGCGCTGCCTGGACGTGTGCCCAACTGGCGCCCTGGTCGCGCCCGGCGTGCTGGACACGCCGCGCTGCATCTCCTTCCTCACCATCGAGCTGAAGGACCGCATCCCGCGCCACCTGCGCCCGCTGATGGGCAGCTGGGTCTTCGGCTGCGATGACTGCCAGGAGGTGTGTCCCGTCAACCGCCGAGCCCTGCCCGCCCGCATCGCCGCACTTCGGGCGTACGACGACGAAGCCGCGTTCCCGCGCCTGGTCCCGCTGCTGGAGATGGACGACCCCGCCTTCCGCGCGCGCTACCGCGGCACGCCGGTGATGCGCGCCAAGTCGTGGGGCCTGCAACGCAACGCGTGTGTCGCGCTTGGCAACCTGGGTGACCCCGCCGCAATTCCCGTCCTGGCATCTGCATTGGTTGACGCGTCGCGGCATCCGTTGGTGCGCGAGCACGCCGCCTGGGCCTTGGGACGGTTCGAGGCGCCAAGGGCACGCCAAGCACTCGACGCGGCGTGGCTGGCCGTCGACGCAGAATCAGATCTCAGGCACGAGCTAGAGCTCTCACTCGCTGGAGCCGCCTGAGTCCTGGTCCTCACTTTGTTCGGCGATTGCCCGCGGTGGAGGCGGGACGTAGGAGGGTTCTGCGGGGCGGTCGGCGTCCCGGCCGCGGACGGTGCCGGGACCGCGGCGCGGGCCGCGGCGGGCGATGCGCATGCGCTGCGTGCCGGCCGGGAAACGCGAACTGTCCGACCAGTAGCCGTGCTGGCGTAGCGCCTGATACGCGGCCGCGACGATGCTGGCGAATTCCGGCGTGTCGCGCACGAGCGCGACCAGGGTCACGTCCTCGCTGACGCGTTCGAGCGCGCCGAACAGGCGCGCGAGCATCTTGTCGGGCGGCGTGCCACGCAGGTCGAGCGTGAGCTCCACCGGCGCGCCCGACGCGCGCACCGCCGGTAGACGTGGCTCCCATCCGGGTCCAGGACCGCGGTCTGGATGGGACCCGGTGTCGAGGCCAGGGCCTGGCTGCTGCCCGGTTCCGATGTGCGTTGTGGCCGCCGCACGCGGCACGGCCTGGGTGGCGCCGGCTGACGCCGGCTCGCGCACCGCATCGACGGGCTCGAAGCTGTCCCCCGCCAGTGCATCCGCCGCCCCCGCTAGGCCGGCCGCCGCTGGCGGCAGGCTGGTCATGTCCGGCAGATTATAGAGCGGCCGGGGGTATTCGGTCGTGAGGATGGCGCTGCGCGCCCTAACGCCCTGCGCTCCCGCTGCGCGGGTGCTCGGTTGTTGGGTCAGGCCGCGCGCGCGACGCAGCGCGAGCAGAGACCGGAGAGGTCCAGCTGCATGCCGGTGACGCGTAAGCCTTGCTCACGCTCCAGCTCCTCGCGCAGCCGGTCGGCCGCGCCACCGGTGAACTCCTTGACAGCGCCGCACGACGTGCACACGAAGTGATAGTGCTGCGCCGCGCCGGTCTTGGCTTCGTAGTGGTGGTGCTCTTCGCTGAGGTGCAGCTCGTCCACAAGGTCGTGCTGCTTGAGCAGCGCCAGGGTGCGGTAGACCGTGGAGAGGCTGATCCGGTTGTCACGCTCGCGCGCCAGCCGGTAGATGCCGTCGGCGTCCAGGTGCTCGCCCGCGTGCTCGATCACGTCCAGCAGCACGTCGCGCTGCTGGGTCATGCGGTGGCCTTCGGAGCGCAGCGCGGTGCGCGCGCGATCTTGGAATGACGCCTTACGGGCGGAGCCCGGGCGAATCGAGCGTGATGGTCTAGGGGATGCGAGCATCTGCCGTCACTCTAGGGTACCGTCCGCGGCACGTCAATGGGTGTATTGCTGCGTGGCGGCGCGTGCACTACCCGTACTTAACAAAGGTCTTACACGCGCATCAATCCGCGGGGGGCCGAATGGCGTTGAGTTGGGTACCTGTCGGTTCTGCACAAGCCGGCGGCGCCGCGCGCTGCGCATCAGTTGCTTTACGCGCGGCGCCACCGGTGGTAAGGTGGCAGCGGGGACAATCACGGCACGGGTATTGCCCTTACCGGGCACGCCTCCAGGTGTGGTTTTCGTCCTCGCTGTGTCTGCCGTTTGCGCGCGCCGGCCACTTCGGCGCCCGGTGAGGGCGGTGCTTCACCAGGCGCGGAGGCGTCATACAATAAAGGTAGGCTCACTTGTTGTTCCAAGCCTCGCCACCCGCCCGACCGCTTAAGCGCCGTCTCGCTGCCGGCGTGGCAAGCGCGCGTGCGCTACCACGCCACGCCAGGGCGGGGGCTGCGGCCGCCAGGGTTGCCGGCGGGCGCTTGCGCGATGCGGCTATTGACGCGGAGCGCCGTCTGCCTTCGCGCTACGAACGGACTTTCCAGGCGCGCAATGCGGGGAGCGCACTGGAGCGGCAGCTGGCGCCACTCGCGAGCCGGCTGCGCCGCCAGCGCACCATCCAGCAGCTTCCCCGCGCCCTGTTCATTGGCGGACTCATAGCGTTCACGCTGACCATCCTGGCGCGAGTGTTTGGCTTGCCAGGATTGGTCTACCTGGCGCTGCCGTTTGGCGCGCTGGGTGGCGTGTTCACGGTGCTAGCGGTCGTGCGCCAGGCCATCGGACCGTTCGAGACCGCGCGACGCGTGGACGCCTCGCTGGGGCTGCGCGAGCGTGTGGCGACGGCGCTAGAGCTCACCGACCAACTGAGCCAGGGCCCACTGGTGGAACGCCAGGTGGGCGACGCGCTTGCCACGCTGGGCGCGGTGAACCCGCGTGCTGCCTTCCCGCTCTTCGCCAGGGGGAGCGCTTCCCGGCGGACGGCGACGCGTAACGGCGCATGGGGCGCCTCCACGATGGCGGCGGCGCTGGCGCTGGCGCTCTGGCCAGCCGGCGGCGTGTTGCCGGGGCAGGCGGACCGCGACGCACTGGCGATGGCCGACCCTAACAGGCGTGAAGACGAAGCGCAGCCGCGCTTTCAGCCGCAGACCGACGCGCAGGCAGGTGCCGCCGTGCGCGCCCTGTCTGAGCGCCCCCAGGACGCGGGCGAAGCGCAAGGATTGCTCGCGGCACCACAGCCTCCCGAGGACAACCAGCCGTTCGGCGCGCAGTCTGGCAACAGCCCCAGCCAGGCGCAGCAGCAGCAGAACAGTGCCAACCAGCAGAACCCGAACGCCGCGGACCGGCAGCAGGCGCTGTCCAGCCTGGGCGAAGCGATGCGCCAGACCCAGACCGGCAAGGCGGCGGGTGAATCGCTGCGTTCCGGCGATACGCAGCGTGCCAGCCAGCAGCTGAACCAGCTGGCCGACCAGGCGCGTAACCTCAGCCCGGGCGAACGGCAGTCGCTGGCCCAGGCATTCCAGCAGGCGTCGCAGCAGATCGGCGATAAGGACCGTCAGCTCGCCGATGCCGCGCAGCGAGCCAGCCAAGCGCTGAGCCAGTTCCGCAACCAGGAGGCGCAGCAGGCCATTCGCGATGCCGCTAACCAGGTGCGCCAGACGGGAGAGCAGCTGCAGGCGCAGCGTGAGCTGGAGAATCGCCAGCAGCAGATGCAGAACGGTGGTCAGCCGCAGCTGCCCCAGAACGCCCAGCAAGGGCAGCAAGGGCAGCAAGGGCAGCAAGGGCAGCAGGGCGGTCAGCAGGGGCAGCAGGCCGGCCAGCAGCGCAGCTCCGGTCCACGCAGCGAGGGGGGACAAGCCGGTGATGCGTCCCAAATTGCCCAAATGGAGCAAGAGCTGCGGAACGGCGGACTGCAGGGCGCGGGCGGAGGGCAGGGCGAAGGTGGCGGTACCGGCACCGGGCAGGAGCGCAGCGGACCAGCGACGCGCCTGGCGACGCAAGGACAGATGTTGACCGTGGATGCCGAAGTGCGCGATGGCCCATCGTCTTGGCGGCCGCCTAACCCGAACGCCCCGCCGTCGCAGCCTGCCTCGCAGGCGCCGCTGCCAAGCGGGCCGATCAGTGCGGCGCCGGTAGGCTCCGGCATGGACATCAACGCGGTCCCGCTGGACCTGGCGGATCCGGTGCGTCAATACTTCACGCCGGAAAGCCCCAAGCCATGAGCGTCTTCGCGCGTGGTGGCGCCGCCTTAGAGGGCGACGTCGATCAGTTCCGTCGCACTGCGGCCGCCATCGAAGCAGAGGTAGGGCAAGTCATCGTCGGCCAGGAGGCCGTGGTGCGCGGTGCTCTCATCGCGCTGATCTCCGGTGGCCATGTGCTGCTGGAGGGCGTTCCGGGCCTGGGTAAGACCCGCCTGGTGCGGGCGCTGGCGGAGGCGCTCGACCTGGACTACTCGCGCGTGCAGTTCACCCCGGACCTGATGCCGGCCGACATCACCGGCACGAACATGATTAGCGACGACGGCGGCGACCGCCGTTTCCGCTTTGAGCCTGGACCGGTGTTTGCCAACCTGGTGCTGGCCGACGAGATCAACCGCGCCACGCCCAAGACCCAGGCCGCCCTGCTCGAAGCGATGGCCGAGACGCAGGTAACGGTAGCCAACACGCAGCACCGCCTGCCGGCGCCCTTCATGGTGCTCGCCACGCAGAACCCCATCGAGATGGAGGGCACCTACCCGCTGCCGGAGGCCCAGCTCGACCGCTTCCTGCTCAAGATCCACGTGCGCTTCCCCTCGGCGCGCGAGCTGGTGGACATCCTCGACAGGACGACCTCCAACCGCGACCCGTCGGTGTCGCGCGCGGCGGGGGTGCAGGATATCCTGCGCATGCAGGCGCTGGCGCGCGACGTGCCCATCGCGAACCACGTTACCGAGTACGCCGCGCGGCTGGTCTTCGCGACACATCCCGACCAGCCGGGCGCGCCCAAGGTGACACGCGACTACGTGCGTTTCGGCGCCAGCCCGCGTGGCGGGCAGGCGCTGGTGCTGGCGGCCAAGGTGAACGCCCTGATCGAAGGGCGCTACAACGTGGCATATGAGGATATCCGCCACGTCGCACACGCCGCGCTGCGCCATCGCCTGATCCTCAACTTCGAGGCTGACGCCGAGGGCGTGAGTGCCGATTCAGTGTTGGACGAGCTGGTGATGACGGTGGCCCCTGAAGAGGCCCTGGTTGCGGCGCGCTGAGCAGCGGTTCGGAATCCTCGGTGACGGACACGTTGGGGCAGGCAGGCGCGGTGGAACAGCCGGCGGCCGCGCCTCGCGGTGGGCGGTTCTCCTGGTTCACGCCGGCGGACGGCGCAGCGCCCGCGCTGCGTGCTTCACGTGACGACCCGGCGTCTGCATCGGCGTACCGTCACTTCTTCGACGAGGCGTTCATGCGCCGCCTAGAGCGGCTGCAGCTGGTCTCCAATCGGACGCATGGCGCAGCCAGCCACGGAGGCCGGCGCAGCAAGCAGCGTGGCACGTCGGTGGAGTTCGCGGACTACCGCGAGTACACCCCAGGCGACGACCTGCGCCAGATCGACTGGAACGTCTTCGGCCGCTCGGAGAAGCTGTTCGTCAAGCTGCGCGAGGACGAAGAGAGCCTCACCGTCCACCTGCTGGTGGACTGCTCGCGCAGCATGGACTACGGCCGCCACAACAAGCTGATGTATGCCCGCCGGCTGGCTGCGGCGCTGGGGTATACCGCGCTGTCCAGCCAGGACCAGGTTGAAGCGGTGGGCTTCAGCGAGCGATTGACGACGCACCTGCCCCCGCTGCGGTCGAAGGGGCAGACCGGGCGGCTGTTCAACTTCCTCTCCGACCTACGCCCCGCCGGCGGCACTGACGTGAAGGGCGCGCTGCGTGCGTACACCGCCATGCACCGGCGCAGCGGCCTGGCCGTGCTGATGACTGACCTGCTCAATCCCGGTGGTCTAGAGGGGCTGACCTCGCTGTTGGACCGAGGATTCGAGGTGGTGTTGCTGCACCTGCTGGACCCGCTGGAGAGTGACCCGGAGGCGTTGGGCGAGGTTGAGCTGCTTGACCGCGAGAATGGCGAGAAGGTCCGCATGTCGATCGATGCATCGATGGTCGAGGCGTACCGCCGCCGGCTTTCCGAGTGGATTGGGGAGACCGAGGCGTACTGCGCGCGGCGGTTGGTGCGCTACTTGACCGTGAGCACCGCAATGCCTCTGGAGGACCTGGTCTTTCACCAGCTGCGGTCACGCAGGATCGTGGCGTGAGCCCGCTGAGCACACTTGCCGGCACGACGGGCATGTCGCTGCTCTCGCCTTGGAGCCTGCTGTGGCTGCTCGCAGCGGCCGCGGTGGTGGGGCTGCATTTGCTCAAACCGCGCAGTCGGCGTCACGAGGTGTCCAGCACCTGGCTCTGGCAAGGTGTGCTCAAGGAAGAGTCGGCGCGCAGCCCGGTGCAGTGGCTTAAGCGCCACCTGCTGCTGCTGCTGCAAGTGCTGCTGGCGGTGCTGGGTGCCCTGCTGCTGGCACGGCCGGCGCTGAATCGCAGTACACCCGTGGGGCACACGGTGGTGCTCGCCATCGACGCGTCGGAACCGATGCTGGCCAACGACGGCGATCCTGCAGTCGCGGGTCGCGGCGGCAGCGGCGGGCAGGTGACCCGCCTGGACGAGGCGAAGGGCCGTGCGATGCAGCTGCTGGGACAGCTGCGCCCCGGCGACCGCGCCGTCGTGATGGCGATGGCCGACCACACGGAGGTCGCGGCCCAGGGCAGCGTGCCGGGGGACATGGCCGCGCTGCGCGCCGGGATCCAGCGCATCCAGGCGCGTCCCACCGAGCTGAACGCCGGGCACGCACTGGCTGTGGCCGGTGGCCTGACGCAGAACGCTCGGTTGGGCGAGGTGGTGCTCATCACCGGCGGGGTGATGGACACGGAGCGGGTGACCTACCGGCCGGCCATCGCCGTCCAGGTGATGCGCGTGGGACGCGGCGAGGCGGACAATCAGGCGATTACCTCGCTGGCGGCACGGCGCGACCGTGGCGGCGAGCTGGAAGTGTTCGTGCGGGTGCGCAACTTCGGCGCGCAGCCGGCCACCGGGCCACTGCGCGTCATGGTGGACGGACAGCTGTCGCTCGAGCAGCCCATCACTATCCCGGCGCAGAACAGTTGGGAAACGGTACTGGCAGAGTTCCCGCCAACGGCGTCGGTGGTGCAGGCGTCGTTTGGACGCAACGACCTGCTGGCGCTGGACAACGTGGCGACCACCACCGCCGCGGCGGCGCCGACGCGCAAGGTGCTGCTGGTCGGCGCGCGCAGCGACCAGCTCGACCGCGCCCTGCGCGCGGTGCCGGGTGTGGAGCTGACCAAGACCGATTCGCAGGGTTACCAGCCCGGCGGATACGACGTGTACATCTTTGAAGGCTGGTTCCCGGCCACGCCGCCGCCGGGCCACTGGCTGCTGATCGACCCGCCCGCGCGCGGCTCGCCCATCACGGTGACCGGCACGCTTGGGCGGCGCAGCGACGGGGCCCGAGACGTCAACGACGCAAAGATCGAGCGCGTGTTGCCTAGCCCGCTACTGGCGGGTGTGGACCTGACGGGCGTTTCGGTCGCGGAGTCCAAGAAGGTGCGCCTGCCCGACTGGGCCGAAGAGGCGGTCGGCGCGCGCGAGGCGCCGCTAGCGTTCGCCGGCTACCCGCCGTCGCCTGCCGCAGAGACTTACCGCGCGTACCGGGCGGCGGTCTTCGCTTTCGACCTTCGAGCGACCAACCTATTTGGGCGGATTGGCTTTCCTGTGCTGGTGGCTAACACCGTCAACTGGCTGACCGGCGAGACATCGTTCCTGGGACGTGGCGCGGACGCCGAGAGCGAGCTGGTGCCGGGCAGTGCGCTGCTGGTGCATCCGCTGCCGCGCGCCAGCCGCGTGCAGGTGGAGACGCCCAACCGCCGCCAGTACAGCTTTGACGGCAACCAGCCGATCCGCTTCCTGGACACCACCCGGCCGGGCGCGTACACCGTGACGCAGTTCTCCGGCGCTGACGTCATCGCAAAGCGGGTGTATGTGGCCACCGTACTGCCGGCTGGGCGCGAGGCAACGCTGGCCGATCTCAAGCCGCGTGAGGAGGTGGGCAACCTCTCTACCATCGCGGGCGCCAAGCCGCAGACTGTGCAGCTTGGCCCAGGTGTGGAGAGGACGTTCAGCGAGTGGTGGCGGCCGCTCGGCGTCTTGATCATCTTGGGCCTGCTGGTTGAATGGTGGTGGTACCACCGATGAGCCTTACCCACCCCGTCTACCTGCTGTTGCTGCCGGCGCTGGTGGCGTTCTACGTGCTCGCGGTGCGACGCCGGTCGGCGCCGCGCGGCCCGTGGCCGCTGGTGCTGTGGCTACGCTTAGGCACGGCGCTGGCGGTGGTGCTGGCGCTGACGGGACTGCGCCTGCCTGCCCCCGCGAAGGCGGTGGCCACCGTCTTTGTGGTGGACCTCTCCGGCAGCGTGCCGGCGGACATTCAGGAGGGGGCCAAGACGTGGGTGCGCCAGGCCATGGGCGCCGCCGGCGCGGATGACCTGGCGGGCATCGTCACCGTTGGCGCCGCGCCGCGCGTGGAGCTGCCGCTTGGCAAAGTGCGCGACCACGCCCAGTGGGGCGAGCCGCCGGCCGGAACGGCGACCAACCTGGGCGCGGGGCTGGCGCTGGCGGCGGACATGCTGCCGGCGCACGGCAGCGGGCCGCTGCGGCGCATCGTGGTGCTCTCGGACGGCATCGAGACGCTGGGCGACGCCCAGCGCGACCTGCTGCGCCCGCAACTGCGCGACGTGGAAGTCTCCGTCCTGGCGCTGCCGCAGCGCTTGCAAGACAACGCGATTACCTCTTTCTCCGTGGCGCCTGCGTTGCGCGAGGGCGAGCCCGCCGAGATGCGCCTGGCGCTGCAGTCCGCCACCCAGCAGGAAGGCACGCTGCGAATCTGGGCCAACGGCGGCGAGTTCTCCAAGCTGGTATACGAGCAGCCCGTGCAGCTGGAGACCGGCCCGCGCGAGGTGGTGGTGGAGCTGGGCGATCTGGCGCGCGGTGGTTGGGCCTTCAAGGCCGAGCTAGAGGTCGCCAACGACAGCCGACCGGAGAACAACACCAGCTGGGCGCACACCATCATCGGCGACCCGGCGCGCGTGCTGCTCATCGATGGGGGTACGTCTCCTACGCTGCGGAACGCGCTGCAGCGGGCGAAGGTCAACCTGGACGTGCTCCCGCCGGCGCAGGCGCCGGCCCAGATGGGCGGTCTACTGCCGTACGAGGCGGTGATCCTCAACAACGTACACGCCGACGACCTGCGCCGGGACCGCCAGCAACTGCTGCGCGACTACGTCTCCACCTACGGAAAGGGGCTGGTGGTTATCGGCGGCGAGCGCACCTTTGGCCTGGGCGAATACGCCAACACGCCGCTGGAGGAGGCGCTGCCCGTCACGGTGCAGCCGCCCGACCGCGATCAGGCGGCGACGCTGGCACTGGTACTGGTCATCGACCGCTCCGGCAGCATGTCCGCCACCGACACCGGCGACCGGCGCACGTCGCGCATGGACCTGGCCAAGGCGGGCGCCGCCCAGGCGGTTGAGACGGTGCAGGACGGCGACCAGGTAGGCGTCATCGGGTTCGACTACGACGCACGCTGGATCGCGGACGTGAGGACGGTGCGCGGCCGGGGCGACATCCAGGCGGTTCAAGACCGTATCGCCACCATTCAGCCCGACGGCGGCACCGACATCTTCCGGGCGATGGAGCTGGCCTACCGCGGCCTGCAGCAGGTGCAGGCGCGCGTCAAGCACGTCATCGTGCTGACCGATGGCGAGCAGGGCAGCCCGGCGGCGTTCGCGCAGCTTGCCGGGGCGATGCGCCGCAGCGGCATCACGATCTCCACGTTGGGCATTGCTTCCACCGGTAGGGCCGCTTCCGACCTGCAGCTGATCGCGCGCACCGGGCAGGGGCGCTATTACAACTCGACCAACGCCAGCGACGTGCCGCGCATCATGACGCAGGAGGCACGTCTGGCGGGACGCAGCTTCAAGCAGGAGCGCGACTTCAAGCCGCGCCTGGTCACGCCCGCTCCGGCGGTGCGCGGCCTGGTGCCGGCCGATTTCCCGCTGCTGCACGGGTACGTGCGCGTCTCTCCCAAGGCGGGCGTGGAGACTATTCTCAGCAGCGACCAGGACGAGGTGGTGCTGGCGCAGTGGCAGTTCGGCTTGGGCCGCGCGCTGGCGTGGACCGCCGACGTGGATGGTGAGTGGGGCAAGGACTGGGCGGGCACCGACCAGTTCTCCCGGCTGTGGGCGCAGACGGTGCGCTGGGCGATGCCTGCACCGGCTGAGCGCGGCCTGCAGGTGGTGGTGCGGCCCGACGGCGAGAGCGCGCAGGTTCGCGTCGAGTCGGTGGAGACCACCGGCGAGTTCCGCAACCACCTGCGCACGCAAGCCGACGTGGTGCTGCCCGACGGAACGGGGAGGCGCGTCGCGCTGCCGCAGACCGCCCCCGGCCGCTACGAAGGGCGCTTCGCGCTGGCCGGCGAGGGCGTCTACTTCGTCAACGTGACACAGACCGACGACGCCGGCGCCGCCGTGGCTACCCAGACGACGGGGTATGCACTACCGCACCTGCCGGAATACCGGCTGAGCGGCAGCAACCGCGTGCTGCTAGAGCGGTTGGCGGCCGACACTGGCGCGCCCACGATGGAGAAGCCGGCCGACAGCTGGCGGCGCGATACCAGCAAGCGCATGCAGCCGCAGGACGTCTGGCCGCACCTGATCATGGCCGCGCTGCTGCTCTTCCTGGCTGACGTGGCGTTGCGCCGTCTCAAGCCGTCCATCCACGACATGAAGGACGCTCGCCGCGCCGTCTCCGGCCGCCTGGGCGCGATCCGCCTACCGCGCGTGCCGGTGCCGGCGTTTTCCCTGCACCCGATCCAGGGCGGCCGGCGCCGCTAGAGGCTTCCAGCCCGCTAGAATAGAACTAACCCTGTGGAAGCCCGCCGGCCGTCACTGCTCCGCCGCTGGTGGCCTGTGCTGGCGCTGGCCGCGGTCGGTCTGGTGCTGGCCGGCGCCAAGCTGAGCGTGCGCTCGGTCGCCACCGGCGAGGCGGTGGTGCCCATCGCCGGCGCTCCAGTGCTGGGTCCGGGCAACACGCCGACTCCTACGCCCGGCCCGCCGCGCTCCCGCGTGCGTGTCCAGGTGACCGATCCTGCTGGCCAGCCGGTGGCGCTCGCCCTGGTGGAACTGCGGGATCGCTTCAATGCCGTCGCCGCGTCGCAGGAGACCGGGCCGTCCGGCGAGGCGTTCCTGAGCGTACCGGTAAGTACGGGCTATAGCGTCACCGCGCGGCGCGAGGGGTTCTCCCCCGGGATGGCCGGGCCGGTGAACGTGGAGCGACCGGTGACGGTGCCCGGCCCTGGCACGCCGGTACAGGCGCCGGCGCAGCTGATTCAGGTGCGGCTGGAGCCCGCGGCGCGCGTAGCGGGCACGCTGCTCTCGCGCTTGTTCGTCGGCCATACCACCACCCCGCGCCTGAGCCTGGTGGATGCCGCGTCGAGTCTGCTGCTCAAGCACAGCGACCCGCTGGGCCAAGGGCGACTCACCCTTCAAGCACCGGCGCGCGACGCGAGCAAGGTGTACGCCACCTGGTCGGGCAGCCCGGACCTGTGGGTGCTGAGCGGAACCGATCTGACTGTGGAGCGCCAGGTGCAGCTCAACGGCGGGCCGATCAGCGCGCTTGCGGTGAACCCTAAGGATGGGCGCCTGTGGGTGGCCACGTTCGCCCCGGACTCTACTGAGACCGGCACGCTGCACGAGGTGGATACCGTCTCCTGGGATGTGCTGCGGCGCATCAACATGGGACAGATGACGGCTGGCATGCGCTTCCGGCCTGACGGAGCGGTGCTCTTCGCGCGGCATCGCTCGTCTACCGCCGTCTCGTTCATCGAAGTTGCCGCCGGCAGCGTCTTCAAGACTGCGCGCCTGGCGCAGTGGCCCACCGACATGGCGGTCTCCCCCGATGGGAGCCGTCTGTTCATGGTGTTCCTGAGCAGCGAGCGGCTGATGGAGATGGACGCCCATACCGCCGAGATGGGGCGCACCATCGAGGTCGGCACCGGCGCCTCCGGCGTGGTGCCTCACCCTGACGGCAAGCGCGTTTTCGTTGTTAACCAATTGCTCGGCTCGGTGCAGCTGGTTGACCTGGCGGTTGGCCAGGTGACCGACCTGATCCCCGTCGGTCGCGCCCCGCAGGGCGCTATCCTGGCCCGCAGCGGCCTCTACGTCGCCAACTCCGGCTCCGGCTCGATCAGCGTCATCGACCCCGACAAGAGCACCGTGCGCGAGACTCTCAGCACCGGAGGCACGCCGTCCTCGCTCACCCTGATAGAGCAGGTCGGCTGACAAACGCGCAGACCTGTCGGTGCCTTGTGCAGCGGTTTCCAGGGCCGAGGAGCGTGGTGTTAGCAGTCTCGCTTGCACACTGCTAATTCTCTGCGTATACTCCTGCCTAGCACTCTCGCCGCGAGACTGCTAATCCGGGGCGTTGGCACAAGCCGGAAGGCACCTGTCTCGTGGCGCGGGCTGAGCACGCAGGGGGCAATCAAATCCCCGCGGCAAGACACACAGCATAGAGCTCGCATCAGCGAGCAATGCAGGAAAGCAGGAGGTACACAGTGCCGAAGCAATTGGCTTTTGACATCGAAGCCCGCCGGCGCCTCAAGGCCGGGGTAGATATACTGGCCGAGGCGGTCAAGACCACGCTGGGCCCCAAGGGCCGTAACGTGGCGCTTGACAAGAAGTACGGCGCCCCCACCGTCTCCCACGACGGCGTGACCGTCGCCAAGGAGATCGAGCTGGCCGACCCGTTCGAGAACATGGGCGCGCAGCTCCTCAAGGAGGCCGCGACCAAGACGAACGATGTCGCCGGTGACGGCACCACCACCGCGACCGTCCTGGCGCAGGCGATCGTCAACGAGGGCCTGAAGAACGTCGCCGCCGGCGCGAACCCGATGCTCCTCAAGCGTGGGCTCGACAAGGCATCCCAGGCTGTGGTCCAGGCGATCAAGGACGCCGCGGTGCCGGTGAACGGGCGCGAGCAGATCGCCAACATCGCTTCCATCTCGGCGGCGGACGTGGAGATCGGCACCCTCATCGCCGACGTGATGGACAAGGTCGGCAAGGACGGCGTCATCACCGTCGAGGAGAGCAAGGGCCTGCTGTTTGAGACGGACTTCGTCGAGGGCATGCAGTTCGACCGTGGCTACATCTCCCCGTACTTCGTCTCTAACCCGGACCGCATGGTTGCCGAGCTGGACGAGCCGTTCATCCTGATCACCGAGAAGAAGCTGTCGGCTATCGCCGAGATCGTCCCGGTGCTCGAGAACCTCATGCAGCAGGGCCGCAAGAACCTGGTCATCATCGCGGAAGAGGTCGAGGGCGAGGCTCTGGCGACCCTGGTGGTCAACAAGCTGCGCGGCATCCTCAACGTCCTCGCGGTGAAGGCGCCGGGCTACGGCGACCGCCGCAAGGAGATGCTCAAGGACATCGCGATCCTCACCGGCGGCACCGTCATCTCCGACGAGCTGGGCCGCAAGCTGGAGAGCATCACCGTGCGTGACCTGGGCTCTGCCCGCCGTGTGACGTCCGACAAGGACAACACGACCATCATCGAGGGCAAGGGCTCGAACGACGAGATCCAGGGCCGCATGAAGCAGATCAAGGCGCAGATCGAGGACACGACCTCGGACTACGACCGTGAGAAGCTGCAGGAGCGCCTGGCCAAGCTGTCCGGTGGCGTCGCCGTCATCAAGGTGGGCGCCGCGACCGAGACCGAGCTCAAGGAGCGCAAGCACCGCGTCGAGGACGCGCTGTCCGCAGCGCGTGCGTCGATCGAGGAGGGCATCGTGCCCGGCGGTGGCGTGGCGCTGGTGAACGCGGCCGCCGCGCTCGACAACGTCAAGCTCGAAGGTGACGAGGCGACCGGCGTGAACATCCTGCGCCGTGCGCTTGAGGAGCCGCTGCGCCAGATCGCGGCGAACGCGGGCTACGAAGGCTCCGTGATCGTCGAAGAGATCCGTCGCCGCAACAAGGAGAAGTCCGGCACCAATGTTGGCTTCAACGTTGTGACCGAGGAGTACGTGGACATGATCAAGGCCGGCGTCATCGACCCGGTCAAGGTCACTCGCTCCGCCGTCGAGAACGCGAGCTCCATCGCGGGCATGATCCTGACCACCGAGGCGCTGGTGACGGACATTCCCGAGGAGAAGCCCGCCGCTGCGCCGGCTGCTCCGCAGTACTAAAGAGGCGGTTGCCCTGACCCGTTCGTCGTGAGCCCTTCGACAGGCTCAGGGCGAACGGACGAGGTGACGCTTAAGCACACTGCTCGCAAAGGGCCAGGCGCATCGCGCCTGGCCCTTTACTATTTGCGCATGCACCAGACGCCGACGCGGCAGAGGCGCAGCGCGGCCTAGATGCGGGCGCCAGGCCCCAGTTCGGCCAGGTAGATGATGGTGACAAAGACGGCCCAGATCACCAGAATCCAGAACACCGTCATGATATTGCGCCGCCAAACTTCTGAAACCGGCGTCGCCTCCACCACGCGCGCGAACCGGTAAGGATCGACGACGACGCTGGCTGCCTGCACCGCCGGTGCGCTCCCGGCTGCGGCTGGAGCAGCGGCGGCCGCGGCTGGTCGGGCCGGCGCCGCGGCCGCCGCGGGAGCGGCTGATGTCGCCGGGGCAGCGGCTGCTGCGGCGGGAGCGGCGTCGCCCGTGGCGCGCGCCGCACGCTCGATTACTCGCGCGGGCGTGCCGTCTACCGCGCACTTGTTGTCGTTCTCACGCCAATCGGCCAGCAGGTGTGGCGTGTAGCACTTGGGACACAGCACCACCTGGTCGCCCAGGGCGATCTCTTTGCCCGACTTGGGAGATGGCTTGCCCAACCACTTGGAGTTGGCCAGCGTCGTCCTGATGGAAATTGCCGCGTTGGCCGGCGGCGCAGCCGTATTGCTCATGGTGCTTCCCTGTACTTCTTCGCCTCTCAGGATACCGCTTGCGAGGCCGGTGCTTGTAGGCGGCGTTCCGCGCGGCGGCGTGGCACGCGGCGTGCTGCTCCTTTGGGCCGACGTGACGGCCCAGAGTGGAGACGGAGAAGGCGGCAGTGAGGCGGACGCCGCCTCGCTGCGGCGCGAGCTCGCTGCGCTGCAAGAGACGCTGGCACGCTGCCGCGACGAGCAGCACGAGCTGGACGAGTTCATCTCGCTGCTGGCGCACGACCTGCGCACGCCGCTGACCTCAATCCGCGGCTACGCGCAGCTGATGCAGCGCAACCGGACCGGGACAGTGGCTGTCGACGGCGCGATTGCGTCGGGGTTGCAGACGATTATTGAGCAGTCTGATCGGCTTTCCGCCATGACAAACGTGCTCCTGGATATTTCGCGCGTGCGGCTGCAGCGCATCGCACTGATCCCGACGCGAGTGGACCTGGCGTCCGCGCTACGCGTCGCGCTCGGCGCATGGCGGGCAGAGCGACTTCCGCCGGCGCTGGAGCTGGAAACACCGTCGCTTTACGCGACCGCCGACGCCAAGCGTGTGCCGCAGATGGCGCGCGTACTCTTAGATTTCTTCGCCTACCGCACCGATCCCTCGGTGGCGGTGGTGTGCCGCCTGAGTCGTGAGGGTGAACAGGCGGCGCTCGTGGTAGAGGATCGAGGCGACCCATTAGCGCCACTGGAGCGCGCTCGGCTCTTCGACCAGCTGCTGGAGGACCCCAGCTTGACCGCCGAGCGCCGGCTGGCGCGCGCGGACCTATACATCTTGCGTGGCGTGGCGGAGGCGCACGGCGGCAGCGTGGTGGTGGAGAGCCCGGTGCCAGAAACCGGTCAGGGCGTGCGCCTGGCGCTGCGCCTGCCGCTGGCGCCGGAGAGCTAACGCCCTCACCCTTCGACGAGGTGCCCCTGAGCCTGCCGAACGGTCTGGTTCGACAGGCTCACCACGAACGGAGGAGGCGAAACTAGCGCCTATTCCTCGTCGTCGTACTCGGGGCAGTCCGCATGCCAGCGGCGCACCCGGTTGTTGTTGAGATCCTCCAGCGTGTAGGCGGGCCGCAGCCACAGGTCCTGGGCGCAACGCGTCATCATCCGACTGTCGGTGTCTTTAAAGGTCTTGGCGTTGAAGCAGTTAGCGCACAGCTTAGTGTCGCGCTCTTCTATCGCTTCCATCGCGTTTTGGGGCGCGACCGAATCTGCACTCTGGGCGGTCTGCTCGGCATCCTTGAGCGCGCGTTGGAGCAGCATGCCGAGGTTTGTCTGGGCCGGGGAGTCGTCGCCGAGGTTCGAGCCACCGCTCTGTCCGCGCGAAGCGCCTCCCGGAGCCCGCGAGGGACGTCTGGGGTTCAAGCCTGCCTCCCGGTAATCACTGAGGTAGTAGGGTTCAAGCGTACCCTACTCCCAGAGGCGGCAGCAATGGGAATCGCCGGCCGGCGTCGGGGTTGTTCGCAGGAGGGTACGGGCGGGCTCGCCGGTCTACTTCCCGATACAGAAGCGCCCGAAAATCTCACTGAGCAGCGCCTCCGTCACGCTGTCGCCAGTCACCTCACCCAGGGCGTTCAGGGCCACTCGTAAATCTGTGCAGACCACGTCCGCCACTCGGCGCTCCGCGAGCGCCGCCGCCGCGTCCGCGACCGCATGGCGCGCACGCTCCAGCGCGTCGCGGTGACGCGCGCTGGCGACTACCGTAGCGCCGTGCGTCGCGTGGGCGGCAGGCTGCCCGGCAAGTGCGGTACGAGCGAGCGCGTGCCGAAGATCGTCCAGTCCGCTCCCTGCGAGGGCCGAGACGGCGACCACCGCGGCGCCCGGCAGGAGACTGCCCGCCTCGGTCGGGGAGACGCACAGCGGTAGGTCGCTCTTGTTCAACACCACGATCGCTGCGCCGCCGTTGGCCGCGCCTGCTTCCTCGCCTCCGTCCATGTCTCTGGTAGACCGGCGGCGCACCTCGCTGGCCAGCGCGGAGTCCCCCGCGGCGAGTGGCACGCTGCCATCGACGATTAGCGCTACCACGTCAGCGGCAGTGACAGCGGCGCGGCTGCGAGCCACTCCCAGCCGCTCGATGGGATCGTGGCTCTCGGAGATGCCGGCGGTATCCGCGATGACGGCGGGAATGCCCTCCAGGTCGATGGCTTCTTCGATCACGTCGCGCGTGGTGCCGGCGATGGGCGTGACGATGGCGCGCTCGCTCTGCAGCAGCGCGTTGAGCAGGCTGCTCTTGCCGGCGTTGGGGCGCCCTACCAGCGCGATGCGGACTCCCTCGCGCATGATCTGGCCGGCGCGTGCGGTAGCGAGCAGGCCATCGATCTGTGCCCGGCCACGCGCCAGCTGCTCCAGCAGTGGCTCTGGCGGCGGGTCGGGCACGTCGTCCTCGGAGAAGTCAATCGTCGCCTCCAGCTGGGCCAGCACCTCCAGCAGCTCGCGCCGGACGGCGCGCACCGCCGCCGACAGGCCGCCGCCGAGCTGCTCCACCGCGAGCGAAAGCGCGGCGGGCGTGCGCGCCTGTACGGCATCGACCACCGCCTCCGCCTGAGCCAAGTCCAGCCGGCCAGCCAGGAAGGCGCGCAGCGTGAACTCACCACGTTCGGCGGGACGCGCCCCCGCGTGCACCGCCAGACGCAGCATCTCGCGCAGGCCGGCACGGCTGCCGTGGCAGTGCAGCTCCACCACGTCCTCGCCGGTGTAGGAGCGCGGCGCGCGCATATAGGCCAGCAGCACCTCGTCCACCCGCGCGCCGGTCGTGGGATCGACAACGTGCCCATGGTAGAGCCGGTGCGACTGCCAGACCAGCCCCCGAAGCCGGTGTGACGGTCGAAAGAGGCGCTCCGCGATCTCGCGCGCAGCGGTCCCAGAGAGGCGGACGATCCCGATTGCCGCTTCGCCCGGCGGCGTGGCGATGGCGGCGATAGTGTCGTCCAGGCGTATCAGAAGCGCGCTCCGTTGTAGACCACGCGGCGCTCGCGGGCCAGCGCGGACACACTGCCGCCTACGGTGTCGAAGAGGTGGACCACCGCGGGATTGCGCCCGATAACCTGTATGGTGCGCCGCACGTCCAGGCCACGGTCCAGGTCGGCATGCAGCGGCTTGTTGAGCCCCGCACCCGGGGCGCCGTTGCTCCACTGGATCTCAGCTAGCCGGTCCTCGAAGCGGGCCAGGCTGCGCAGCAACCACGAGTACGCCTCACGGTTGTAGTCCACCGATCGATAGGCCAGGCCGGTGTTAAACACGTACCGCAAGTTGGGAGACGCGTCGAGCAGCTCCAGGAAGTCCGGTGGGCGCTCCAGCACACCACCGGGCCGGTCGTTCACCAGGGCCAGCGGCACGCCGGGATAGAGCACGTCCAGGGCATCAAGGCTGCGGCGGAGCGACTTGAGGTGCGTCTCGAAGGCCGACGTGCGGATCCCGGCGTGTACCAGGTAGAGCTGCATCGGGTGGTTGGCCTCGAAGTACTCGATCACCTGGGTCAGACGGCGTAGCTGCACGCTGCGCGGGTACGCGCTGGCATTGCTGATTCCAGGATCGCCTTCGCGCTCGTCCGGTGGAAACAGGTGCAGGTGGAAGCGCAAAGGCGACGTGGACATGATGTCCAACAGCTCGCCCCCAAAGACGGTGCGCAGCCCGAGCTCGAAGATCCGGTCGGTGAGAGAAATCTCGATGACGTCGAAGTCCAGCTCGTACGCTGCCACCATGGCGTCCCTCAGGCGCTGGACCATCTCCGGCTTGGTAGTGGCGTCGATCCGTGGGTTGAAGCCAAACCGCATGCAGTGCCTCCTGTGCTCTCCTGTCTGAGCGCAGCGACGAATACGTGCGCACGTGGCGCTTCACCGGCAAGAAGTGTTCCCGACTCGGTGTGAAGTTTTCACTGCCACAACCGGCACGGGATGGTACCGTGAACGGCTGGGGCCGCGGCGCCGAAGGGCAGCCGCGGTCGGCAAGGGTTCTCTGTGCCAACCATGACACCACTTTCCGTCCCACCACAAGACCGTGCCGATTACGACAAGCTGATCACGTTTCTGGAGCGTGTCCAGGTCGGGACGCAGGAGCAGGCTGCGGCGCGTGCCGCGTTGATGCAGAAGCTGCAGCGCTATGACGACCCGCGGCAGCAGTTCGGCACGACGCGGCGCCAATGCCACGTGGACTGAGGAGCCGCGCTAGTTGGCGATCATCTGTGCAGAGCGCTTTGTAACGCGGGTGGTTGTCCGACGCGTGACGGCGGGATCCTGCTGGCGCTTGTCCAGCCAGCGACGGGTGGTGGCCAGGCGCCGGGCGCGGTAGGTGGGATCGGTGGCGTAGCGGAAGCGGATGTAGCACTTGCGGCAGCGCTCGGCGCGGGTAACCGGCGTATCGCAATCCAGGCAGGACTTGCTTGAGGCGCCATCCACGCTCTTCGCGCGCCGAGTCTGGCGCAGTGACACGATGCGTGTCTTGTTGTCGCGTGCCCAACGCCGGTTCTTATCGAGAATGCGGTCCTTGTGCTCCTCGTAGTAATTGCGGAAGTAGGCAGCGCGCCGCTCGCGCTGGTCGCACGCGGTGCACAGGTCCTGGTTCTGCCGGGACGTGCGCCGGCGCCGGACGATCTCGGCGCGGCACTGCGCGCAGGTGCGCTGTGAGGGTGCTAAGGTTGCAGTGTTTCCGGATATTCCATGTAGCCCCGCAGCGGCCTGCGACGCCGCTGAAGGGGTGGATGCGGTGGACGCCACAGTTGCCCCGGTGGCGATAGCCATTGTGCTTTCTCTCGCTCTCGTATGCCGGCCCGTGTGATGACTCCATAATCTTGGAGTGTTGGGCATTATGGGCATTAAAGA